>DASVAA010000102.1:0-96405 GCA_036376595.1 Ktedonobacterales bacterium
TGGTAGCTAGCGAGCTATGACCGAGCCGGACCTGAATCTCCGAGACCTTGGCCCCGGCATCTTCCATTGTCCGGGCGAACGTGTGGCGCAGGGCATGCACCTTGCTCGTTCCCAGGCGGTCAGCGCAGATCAGACTGATGGCGCGCGAGGTGAGCGGGTGCTGGCCGTGTAGGGAGCGGGAGCGGCTGACCCACAGTGGGGTATCGGCCACCCCTTGCCCACTGCCAGCCGGAATCAAGGCGCCCGGCTCTAGGTGGTCCAGCACGGCGAGGTAGGCCAGCAGCGCGCGGCCCACGGCGACGGGGAGCGTGTCCCGCATCACCTTGCCACCTTTGGCATGCGCGAAGGTCAGGGTGACGCGATCTGCCTCGACCGCCACATCCCCACGGCGCAAGTCAGCCAGTTCAGCCACACGCCGGCCAGTGTGTAGAGCGACGGCGAGCAGGGCGTAATCCCTCTTGCCGGCCAGGGTGCTGCGGTCAATGGCGCGCAGGGACGTGGTGACGGATGCCGCACTCAGAGGGACGGCGCTCGCGTACGCTTGTACCTTGCACCGGTCTACGAGCTGCGCGGGATTGTCCACCTGCAAGAGTTGGCGCCGCTGGGCAAAGCGATAGAAGCTGGAGATGATGGCGAGCCGCTGATTGTGCGTACTGGCGGATGCGTCTCCAGCGGACGCCCAGCCTTGGAGGACCAGGGCCACATCTCGCGGTGCGCTCGTGACCGCTAGGCCCGCACGGTCTAAGGCTGCTCGGAAGCTGCTGAACGTGTCCTGGTAGGCGCGCAGGGTACGTGGGCTGGAGCTGTGCGCATGCAGCCAGGCGGCGATGGCGTAGTCGAGCGGGTAGTCCTGCGGGGTGAGGATCGTGGTGCTGAGGTCTTGCATGGCTGCTTGCCTTTCGGATGCCCGGCTGGCTGCTCCAGATGCTTCGCCTAATACATGTTAGACGATCCATAGCCGCGTTTGGTCACATTGGGGGCGGGCATCTGGACGCGGTAGACAGCCACGGATAGGGTGGTTGGATGGTTGGTAGCGTGTGCCGGCTGGGCGGCGTGTGGTGACGAGAGGCAACAGGGGTGATGGGCGTGGGGTGGTCCGATCACGAAGGGGCATGGGTGGACGGGCAGAGACAGGCGGGCGAAGATGCGCGGCGAGAGGCAACGCGGCGGGCGGCGATTGCGGGATGGGCGGGCCGATCTAGGCGAGGGGGCGGCTTGCTTCGGTGCTAAGGGTCGAGGGCAGGGGTATAGCGGTACATCGTTCTCAGAGTCCCCCTGCTATGAATGTTGGATGGACTGCCCCTCACCGCGCGAAGAACCGCTGGGTAAACGTGGCGATAAAGCTGACCTCGATCACCAACCCCACCACTGCCTCCAGCGCCGCCAGGATCGCCACCGGATCGCCGAGGCTATTCACTGGCTGGAAGAAGCCCCGTCCGTGAAAGCTGCTGACGCTCAGCACCAGCGCCTCGTACCACGGCAGCGACACGAACTGTGACGGCCTCAGCCCGAAGGTGATGTAGCCGCGCGAGGCCAGGAAGTAGAGCACCGCGAACCCGAACACCGACGCCAGATACCACGCCACGGTGCGCCCAGGCCGGTAGCCGTAGCCCGCCCGCGTCGAGGAACCGCACCGCAAACGTCCTGCGGAACGTGTGAGCCGAGACTTGCACGCCGACGAAGTGCTGTGCCCCGGCCTTGTCACGCAGCGCGTACAGCAGCTTATCTACGCCGGTCTGGGTCAGTTGGCCGCGCTTGCCTAGGATGGCGTACCGGACGTGGCGGGGGGCCTCGCGTACCGTGTGGATATAGTAGAATAGCGCCTGCCTGGCTTTGCGGTCCGGCGGCACTTCTCTCTCTCGCCGGCCCTTCCCCTGAATCTTCAACCAGGACCCATCCGCCGTCAGATGCACGTCCTCCAGGGTCAGCCGGCCCAGCTCGCTCACTCGCACCCCGGTATCCAGCAGTACCGCGAGGATGGCCCGGTCGCGTGCTGGCGCGGTGGTCGTCTCTGCTACCCGGAATAGCCGCTGTATCTGCTCGGTGGTGAGGATTTGGAGCACCTTCTTCTCGCGGCGGGGCATCTCGTAGCGGCGTGTCACCCGCTCGTCCAGCCAGTCCTCGCGCGCGCAGAAATTGAGGAAGGTGCGCAGCGCGTTGGCGTACCCGTAGACCGAGACGCCGGTAATGGGCCGTCCGGTGCGCGGGCTGATACGCTCCCTGGTGGCTGCCACGTACCGTCGCAGGAGGGGGTGGTGATCTGCTCGACCTGCGTCACTGTCTGCTCTGCCGCCCACTGAACGTATCGAGCGTCCTCTTGTAGAACCTGCGCGAATCGGCGGTAAAATCCTTGCTGTAGAAGAACTCGGCGATTGCGGCGTCCAGAAGCATGCGAATACCAGTCCAATCTAGTGCTCGCTTGCCGCAAAACCGCATGAATTCAGGAGTTGTGACCGTGAAAATCCACGAATACCAAGCGAAGGAGATCCTGAGCCGGTATCGCATCCCCGTGCAGCCGGGCAAGATCGCCGCCACGCCCGACGAGGCCGAGGCCATCGCGCGCGAGTTCGGCGTGCCGGTGGTCGTCAAGGCGCAGGTCTACGTCGGCGGGCGCGGCAAGGCCGGCGGCGTCAAGCTGGCCGACACCCCAGAGCAGACGCGCGAGGTGGCCGGCAAGATCCTCGGCATGGACATCAAGGGGCTGACGGTCGAGAAGGTGCTCGTCACCCCCGCGCTCGACATCGCCGAGGAGTATTACCTCGGCATCGTGCTCGACCGTGCCAGCCAGGCGCCGGTGGTGATGGTCAGCGCCGCGGGTGGCGTGGACATCGAGCAGGTGGCCGAGGAGACGCCGGAGCAGATCATCAAAGAGCCGGTGGACGTGCGCTGGGGACTGCTGCCGATGCATGCGCGCCAACTGCTGGCGCAGGCCGGCATGCCGCATACGGTCGTCGCGCAGGGCGGCACGATCCTCGCCGCGCTCTACCAGGCGTTCGTCGGGGCAGACGCCACGCTCGCCGAGGTCAATCCGCTGGCGCTGACCCGCGACGGCAAGGTCGTCGCCGCCGACGCCAAGATTCTGATCGACGACAACGCGCTGCCGCGCCAGCCCGAATACGCAAGCTGGGCTGAGCCGGAGGAGGCCAATCCGCTGGAGTACGAGGCCAAGCGCGCGGGGCTGACCTACGTCAAGCTCGACGGCGACGTGGGCATCATCGGCAACGGCGCGGGCCTGGTGATGACCACCCTCGACATGGTGGCTCGCGCAGGCGGCAAGCCGGCGAACTTCCTCGATATCGGCGGCGGCGCGACGGCTGAGACAATGAAGAAGTCGCTGCTCTTCGTCGCCAAGGACCCGCAGGTCAAGGGCATCCTGGTCAACATCTTTGGCGGCATCACGCGCGGCGAGGAGGTGGCGCGCGGGATCATCCTGGCGCAGCCCGAGCTGCCCAAGGGCATGCCGGTGGTGGCGCGGCTGTCGGGCACCGGCGAGGCCGAGGGGCGCGCGCTGCTGGCGAACGCCGGGCTGACGTGGGGCTACGATATGCGCGACGCGGCGCAGAAGGTCGTCGCCGAGGTGAAGGCGCTTGAGGCGAAGGGGTCGCAGGCATGAGCATTCTTTTCGATAAAAGCAGCCGCGTGCTCGTAGCGGGACTGACGGGCCGTGAGGCGCGCTACCACACGCCACGCATCGTGGCCTCCGGCACCCACGTTGTGGCCGGCGTGACGCCCGGCAAGGGCGGCCAGACGGTGGACGACATCCCCGTCTTCGATACGGTTGCTGAGGCCACGAAGCAGACCGGCGCCGACGTCGCGGCGATCTTCGTGCCGCCGCTGGGCGCCGCGGAGTCGATCATGGAGGCGGCGGAGGCTGGTATTCCGCTGGTCGTCTGCCTCACCGAGTTCATCCCGGTGCTCGATATGACGCGCGTGATGGCCTTCCTCAAGGAGCATCCCACCCGGCTGATCGGCCCGAACTGCCCCGGTCTGGCGACGCCCGGCGCGGGCAAGGTCGGCTTCATGCCCTACCAGATCATGAAGGAGGGCAATATCGGCTTCGTCTCGCGCTCCGGCACGCTGACCTACGAGACGGTGGCGCTGCTGACACAGGCCGAGCTGGGCCAGAGCACCTGCGTGGGCATCGGCGGCGACCCAATCATCGGCACCAGCTTCGTGGATGTCTTGCGGCTCTTCGAGGCCGACCCACAGACCGCGGCGGTGGTGATGTGCGGCGAGATTGGCGGCAGCGACGAGGAGGACGCCGCCGCATACGCGAAGACAATGACCAAGCCGGTGGTGGGCTTCATCTCGGGCCGCACGGCGCCGCCGGGCAAGCGCATGGGCCACGCGGGCGCGATCATCAGCGGCAAGACCGGCACGGCGCAGGGCAAGGTCGAGGCGCTGCAAGCGGCGGGCATCCCCGTCGCCGAGACGATCTTCGACATCCCTGATCTGGTCAAGCTGGCGCTCAAGCGGTAACAGTCTCTCGCCGCGCACATCTCGTACACCCGGACCGAGCGAACGGTTCGGGTGTATTTGTCCCGAGCATTTCATACCACACCGTGGCAGACGTTGTGGTATGAGCAGCAGGCGGTCTGAAGCACCGCGGCTAATCCCGGAACGCCAGCGAATGATGGTTCTCTGACGACCTACCCTTGCATGGTATCACGTCCGCCGCGTGCTCTTGTGCCAATACCACTCCAGCAGTATCCTATGTATCGAGATGGCAGGCTGCCGTGGCGTGAGGGGAGGCGCGATGCGATGCTGATCAAAGGGAAAGTCTTCATCAGCCACGCGCACGAGGACAACGCGCGCTGCCGACCCCTGCTCGCCGCACTCACCGCCTGGGGCGTGCCGTACTGGTTCGATACCGAGCAGGCCACGGGCGGCAACGAGCTTGCGCTGAAGATTCAGCGGGCGATTGAAGAGAGCCAGTACTTCATCCGCGTCTGCACCCTCAGTAGCGTCAGCTCGTTCTGGGTGCGCAAGGAGACCGGCGCGTTCGTGAGCCTGCAAGCCGAAGACTTCCGGCGCGGCATTGAAGACCGCGTGCTCATCCCGGTGATCCTCGATCCGGGCTACCCGCTCCAACTCGAAGATCGCGGTGTGGTACAGATTCGCGCGGCTGGTGCGCCCGAAGCTTCCTGGCTGGACAATCTGCGCCGGGCGCTCGTCGTGCCGATGCCTATCAACGGGCCACGAGGGCCGGCTTCCTCATCCTCGCGCGGACAGCCAAACTTCTTCCTGTTGCTCGATCTTGACCCGGATGCGCTGTGGGGCGATCGCCTGTTCCAGACACGGCTCAAGGAGATGCAAAACCGCTGGGTATGGGAGACCATGTACTCGCCCCGACCTGACATCGTGCGTGCCGCGACCCGCAATCTGTCGCTCGTCCCTGAAATCCGGCGCGTCATGAGCGATCTCGAGGCGCGAGCGCAAGAGATTGAAGGGGCACACGTGGAACTATCCGCACTCTCCGCGCGCCGGTTGGACGATCTCAATCGCGAGCTGGCCGTCATCCAGGCGAAGGGCTACGTAGAGCGTAGCGAGATCGATGACCTTGTCAGGCGGTACCAAACGACGGTGTCTGAGCAAGATGTCCGTGAGCGGATCACAGTACCAATTCGCGGGGAATTCCGGCCCGAGCCACTGGAACGGTATCCGGCCGATTCCATCAAGCGCCCTCTCGACTTCCTGGGAGAGAAGTCGCTTTATACGCTTCTTGCGCACACGGTGGATCCATCAATTGGCATCAACACCGACTCTGCCACCCTATTACTGGCCTCTGAGCGGCTGTTGTACAGGTGGACGCCGGAGGAAATGGCGCAGTCTGCCGAGGTGAGAGCCAAAGCGTCGCTGGCCGGCCGTGCAGCATTGGTCTTCCGGAATGAGGAGACGCGAGCGCGCTATGATGAGACGCTGCGACGCCAGCCGTTGAACGAGTTGCTGAAGACATACGAGCGGGCGTGCGCGGCCTCGGCGGCGATCTCATCCGAGCAGGTGCGCATGTTCCTCGGCGAAGCGCGGCGGCTGGGCTTCGACGACGAGTTCGCGTACGAGCAACTGAGGGCGTTGGCGGAGCGCAGGCACTGGAGCATCGCGCCGCGGTCGTAGCAAAGTAGCAAAGCCAAGCGCCAAGCGGTTGAAACCGCGCCTGTGGGGCCTGCCGGCCACGAAACCCGCCTGCGCGGGTTAGGCTTGGGACGGGCGCGGCCCGCCGTACCCCTACGCGATCCGCAATCTCCCCCTCGCCCGCAGGGCGAGGGGGTTGGGGGGTGAGGACCCCCTACTGCTGGTAGTGCTCCACCACCGCGCCCTCGCGCTCTTTGGCGCCGTCGGGATCGAGGCCGGCGTGGCGGCGGGCGCGGCGCTGGCGCAGCAGGTCCCACAGCCGGTCGATCTCCACCTTCAGCTCGCTCAGGCGCGTCTTGCCGGCCTCGTCCAGCCCCTCGCCGGTCTCGGCCGTGTGCAGCACGTAGTGCTCCTCGTCGGTCAGCCGGTTGATCTCGCTCAAAATACTCCGGTCATCCATCACTCGTTTCCTCCGCTCGTACCCTTCAGCGCGTGGTAGGTCTGTCTCGCGCGCTCCCCATTGTACGTGAATCAACGTGCTGGGGTTACGATCACTGTCAGCCGCCGTGACGGCCTGTTACACGTCGCGGCCGCGCGGGGCGTAGGGATCGCTCTCGATGCCCCAGGCGGCGATGCGGCGGGGACGGATGCGCAGGAACTGCGGGTCGGCGTCGGGCCAGATGGCGTCACCGCCGGAGTCCAATGCCTCCGCCACGCCACGGACCTCGATGCCGCGCGGCGCGCCCGACGGCCCGCGGTCATCCACCACGAAAGCGACCGCAGGGCTCGACGCCGCGTCGCGGTACTTCTTGCTCGTGCCCATGCCGCGGCCACCCAACTCGACGGCATCCAGTGCGGGATTGTAGCGGTAGCGGACCGGCACGACGTGCGGCTCGCCCCGCGCGTTCACCGTCGCCAGGTGGCCGATGCGCTGGCCCTGCAGATAGGCGATCTCGGCCGGCGTGAAAACGCTCATCGGCTGCTCCTTTCGCATGCTTCGGCGCATATTCTACCGCCGCGGACACCACCGCATAGGACCTGACGGCTTGTCGTGTCGCGACGGCACATAGATGCGCCCGCACTCCACTCTTGATGCACAACCCTTGAAATACAACCACCGCCCAGGTACACTGGCGATCATCCAGGGAACCGATTGATGTTCCCTGCGAGCGGCCGATGGCGCGGCCCGCTGTCGCGCCCAACCAGAAGGGGGCACGCATGAAGAGCCTGGCGAATGAGTTCAAAGAATTCATCATGCGCGGCAACATGGTGGACCTGGCGATCGCGGTCGTGATCGGCGTCGCGTTCGGCGCCGTGATCACGGCGCTCGTGCAGGACATCATCATGCCGATCATCGGCATCCTCGGCAGCAAGCCCAATTTCGACTCGTACTGGTGGAACATCCGTGGCAGCCATATTCTGGTTGGCTCGTTCCTCACGGCGCTCGTCGCCTTCGTGATCATCGCCGCAGCAGTCTTCTTCCTGGTCATCAAGCCGCTCAACGCTTTTATGGCGCTGCGCAAGAAGCCCGAGGCCGAGGCGACCACGCGCGAGTGCCCGTACTGCCTCAGCGAGATTCCCGTCAAGGCCACGCGCTGCGCCTACTGCACCGCCGAGGTGCCCGCGATGGCCTCCGTTGAGGCGTAGTTGCCCTTTCGCGCCTTCCGTTTGCGCCACGTATCCCCCATCCTGCCTCGCACTGTTGCTGGATGGGGGATAGCACTCCATGTGCCCACACGAAAGTACCCGTCGCCCCACGCGCTCCAGTTGGCTCGCCTACAATGGGCCTTGCTCGGCACATGGCGCCCGCGCAGCGTAGAGAACCAAAGCGCAGCGATTCAGAGCGCGCGAGGAGGGTGGCAGCGGATGGTGAGGGCGGGGCGCAGAGGATTGCGCGCGATGGGAGGCCGCGACACGGGCGTGGTGCTGGTTTCATTGATGCTGGGTGTGCTGCTGACGCTCGGCGGCTGCGCGGGTGGCGCAGCGCTGACTCCGACTCCCTCACCGGGGCGTCCGCTGCCAGCGCTCAGCCGGCCCGCCATCCTCGCGCCCTATACGATCTTCGTCACTGATCTCGCCACCGGCGACCTCGACGAGCTAGGGGTCGCCACGCTCCACGTCTCGCAGAGCATCCACGGCCTGGGCCTCTCCGCCGACGGCCACACGCTCTACGTCAGCAGCATCAGCAATGACCGGCTGGTGGCGTATCACCTCGCCAACGGGCGCCTGAGCGCGCCGCACGCCGTGCGTGTGGGCGATCAGCCGGTCCACATGGTCAGCACGCTCGACGGCCGCACGATCTTCGTCACCGACTTTCAGGCACAGAGCGTCTCGGTGGTGGACGCGACGACCTGGACGCACGTCAAGGACATCACCGTGCCGGCTAACCCGCATGGCATCGTGCTCTCGCCCGACGGCCGCTGGGCATACGTCGCCTGCTACGGCGCCGCGGCGATCGCGGTGATCGATACGCAGAGCGCGACGCTCGCCGCGACAATTCCCATGCCGCAGCTTTCGCAGCCCTACGGCATCGCCATCAGCCCCGACGGCCGCTACGTCTATGCCAGCGACAACCTGCGCGGCCGGCTGCTGGTCGTCAGCACAGCGACGCACGCGCTGGTGGGCACGGTGCCGATCGGCGTCAAGCCGGCGCTGATTGCGCGCTCGCCCGACGGCCGCACGCTCTACGTCGCCAACGGCGCCTCGCACACCGTCAGCGTGCTCGACATCGGGACCGATCCCGCCCATCCCACTGTGCGCGCCACCGTGGTCGTCAGCGGCTACCCGCACGGCCTGGCCGTCACCCCCGATGGCCGCTACGTGGTGGTCGCCGACACCTTCGGCCATGACATTTCTGTGGTTGACGCGCGCACCAACACCCTCGCCACCACGATCCAGGCCGAGAACGAGCCGAACGACGTGCTCATTCCCGGCTAGAGCGCTGCTGTGAGTAGTGGCGCCGCGCCTTGGTCCGGTTGCCGCAGGTCGCCATCGAGCACCACTGGCGGCGGTGGTTCTTGCTCGTATCGAGGAACAGCCAGCCGCAATTGATGCCGGGGCACTTCTTGACCAGCGCCAGCTCCGGCGCGATGAGCAGCTCTGCCGCCGAGCGCACAATTGGCCACAGCACGCTCGCCAGTATCTCCTTCGCGTCATCCGGCCGCTCCGTAGCATCTTCCTCCGGCCAGTCCCAGCGATAGCCGCTCCCTGCCGCGGCGGCCGCTGGCAGGAGCCGTGCCTGGCGCATCGCCTCGGCCAGCTCGCGGTTGACCAGCGCGAGATCGCGCGCCAGCGCCGCCTCGCCGTGTGTCGCCGCCGCGAAGACCGCATACAGCGCCTCGCGCAGTGCTCCCGCGTGTTGCAGCACCCTCCGCGCCTCGGCCGGGTGGCGCGCGCCCACCTGCCGCAGCCGTTCCGCCCGCTCTGGCGCCAGCGCACCCGCATACCACGCCCAGCGCAGCAGGGCGTCGTAGTCCGGCAAGAACTCTTCCGGCGCCGTGCCGCCTCGGCCATCAAGGGTGTTCGTGAAGTCCAGGCAGAGCCGGCCGCCGAGGAGCCGATGCTGTTCAGGCTCGCGTGTTGCTGCCATCTGGATGCCCTCCATATAACATAACCAGCAAAATGCCATGAGTAGGTTGTGTGGCGCCGGCCTCATCTAACCAACAAATCAATTATAGACGGTTATCGCTGACGAGGTCCAGGGAGGTGCGCAATGCCACGTCATTTGTTCTTGGGTGCGGGGAGCGCCGACTTTCGCCTCTTCATAGGCGGGGCCATGTAACAGCATGTGCAAACAAAGGCGCGGCCCACATCGAGGGGTCGCGCCTGAAGGCGAGTACGTATTGAGAGAGAAGGCAGGCTACGCCTGGGCCTCCGCGGCGACGGGAGCCGCGACCTGCGCCGGCTCGAAGACCTCGGCCTCGATCACGAGCTGCACCTTGTCGCTGACCAGCACGCCGCCCTGCTCCAGCGCGACGTTCCACGTCAGGTCGAAGTCCTTGCGGTTGATGGCCCCGCTGAGGGTGAACCCGGCGCGGCGCTGGCCCTGCATGTCGTGCGACTGCCCATCCAGGGTCACGTTCAGGGTGGCGGGACGCGTGACGCCGTGGATGCTGAGGTCGCCGGTCACACGATACTCATCCTCACCCAGCCGCTCGACGCGCGTGCTGGCGAAGCGGATCTCGGGATACTTCTCGACCTCGAAGAAATCGGCAGTGCGCAGGTGCCCGTCGCGCTTGGGATCGCCGGTGCTGATGCTGGTGGGATCGATGCTCACCTCCACGTGCGAGCGCTCGGGGTGCTCCTCGTCGAGCGCAATCGTGCCGGAGAACTGTGTAAACTGGCCGCGCACGGTGGAGACCATCATGTGCTTGACGGAGAAGCCAATATGCGTGTGCGCGGTGTCGAGCTGCCAGGCCATCTGAAACATGCCTCCTCAGTGGTGCCGCGGGCCGGCGCCTCGCCTCCCGCGATGCTTCGCTCGTGATAGTCACTTCACTTTGTGAAGTAATACGAAATGAGTATAGTACTAAACATACCCGCTGTCAAGGGGCCTGACCTGTACGAAAGGACAGCACGGCACGCGAACGATGGCGGTCAAACGCCCGCTCTCGTCAGCCGGTGAGCGGCTCGGGATCGCGGGCGCGCGGAAGATGGAGGGATGGAGGCTGGATCAGAGCGGCGCTAGAGCCGGACCTCGTCGGCCAGGAAGTGGGTCCAGAGGACCACGAGACCCAGGCCGCCCATCAGGGTGAAGAAGGCAACGGGACCGCCATACACAGGATCGTGGAAGCCGAAGAACAGCGCGATTGCCAGCCAGACGATGGTGGCCGAGACCGCCAGCCCTAGCTTGGTCGCCGTGACCGAGGCCTTCCAGAAAAGCTGCACGCCGAGCCAGATGAGGGCGAGCGCGAGGATCACGCCGTAGCGGATGCTGCCTGCCTGGACCGGATCGAAGGGGGTGATCGGCCCGGCAAGATAGTCGTATTGCAGGAAGGGCAGGACAAAGGCCAGGACGAACAGCAGCGCTAGCAGCGCGCTCACCAGCGGCTTGGCGGTACGAGACGAGGGCATCGCAGAGGGTCCTTTCGCGGCGGGGAGCATCGCGGCGTCACGGGCGCCTGCGCGGACGAATACGCATCTATTGTAGACCCAGTGTGCGGAGCGTGCAAGCCTCGTGCTGCTGGTCCGGTATCCCGCGGTCCGGTATGTGTTCTGCGAACGTGTCCCATCGCGTCATCGCCAGGTCCACGCGCCGCGATGGACGGTCGGGCACGAAGGAGCGAAGGAGCGAATCGCGATGATCGAATCCGGCGCTATGGGCTACACCGGCGAGGGCCCCGCGGGCGCGGCCGGCGGCACAGCAGGCGCGGCAGGAGGAGCAGGCGAGTCCCCATCGCCGCTGGAAGGGACCAGCCCCAGCCCCGATTCCGGCACCTGGGCCGGCGCCAGCCCCGAGCCGATGCCGACGCCCATGAATACTGAAGAGGTGACGGCACTGCCGGAGGATCAGGGGGCAGTCGAGTCGCCGCGAGCCGACACCGGCGTGGGACAGGGAGCGGCGACGCAGGGTGGCACCGGCGCACTCGGCGCGCCCAACGAGGCCGCCGGCTCGATACCCCCAGGCGCCGGACGCGGCGATGATTCGAGCGTCGCGGGCGCCGAAGATGCCGCTTTCACGCAGGGCCCCATGCGCCAGGACAGGAGCGGGAACGCGGACCGGGGCGGCGATCGCAATCCGGAGCCGGGCGCGTCGTGTCTTGGCAGTTCCAGCGGCATAGACGTGGCGGGGACAAACGCCACTGGAGCAGGCGCGAGCGGGGAGGAGACAGAATAATCGGAGAGGATGCGCACAGCAGACTCAATCGTAGTAAGATGGTACCGGAGCGATTGTATCCTCGACATAAGTGTGTCGTGTTGTAGGGGGACGGGGTGCAACGGGCAGATTCCATGCGGCATCACATCAAGAAACCGGCACGACTCGTGCTGATGAGGGCAGAGCCGCTGCCTTGCCACCTGACCGGCGCGAGAGGATGACTGAGTATGTCTGCTGACCCTGCCGAGGCAAACGGCGCCACAACTGGTCCCGCTGGCGTCGCCGCGACCGCCGATGCCGATCAAGAGCAGCACACGCGGCAGGTGCGTGAGAGTCTAGAGCGCCTGGAGATGATCGGCAGGGCAACCGGCCAGATCTTTTGGACCATGCCCCCCAGCGGGGCGGAATCCGACCGGCCATTCTGGCGTGAGTTTACCGGTCAGAGCGGCGAGCAGTCGCGTGAGTGGGGCTGGCTCGACGTCGTCCATCCCGACGACCAGTCGCGCGCGGAAGCGGCGTGGCGCCAGGCCATCGCGGCTCAGGCGACGTACGAGATGGAGTTTCGCGTGCGCCGCGGTGACGGCGCGTATCGTGACGTGTTGGTGCGTGTGGTGCCGGTCCTTGACGAGCAGGGCCGTATGCGCGAGTGGGTGGGCGCGCTGACCGACGTCACCGAGCGCAAGGAGCTTGAGCGGCGCCTGCGCGCCACCGCGCGTGAGTCAGACGTACGCGCACGGCAGCTCGAAGCGACCTTCGCGGCGATCACCGACGGCGTGGTGATCTACGCTGCCGACGGTGCGATCGCCGAGATGAACGCCGCCGCGCGACGCATCTTCCGCCTGGTGACCGACGAGGGCTTCGAGGAACTTGCCATCGGGGAGCGGACCCATTTGTTCGAGGTCCATGATGGCGAGGGCGCCTCGCTCGCGCCGGAACGCTGGCCGGGCCGCCGCCTGCTGGCGGGTGAGGTGCTCACGGGAAGCGGCACGCAGGACGTCGTCTTTCGCGGCCGCACCGGCGCGGAGGTCTGGCTCAACGTCAGTGGCGCGCCGATGCGCGACGAAAGCGGCGCGATCATTGGCGCGGTGGCGATCTACCACGACGTGACCGATCGGCGGCAATTGGAGCGCCGTACCCACGACGCGCTGGCGGCACTGCTGGAGATGGCCGAGGCGCTGGTGCGGCTCCCCGACGAAGAGACGCCTGTCGGCGAGCGCAGCGAGGGAGCAACGGCCGTGGCGCAACGGATGACCGATCTCACGCGCCGCGTGCTGGGCTGTTCACGGGTAGGGATCACTGCGCTCGATCTCGCTACCGGCCGCCAGCATCCCGTTGCGGTCGCCGGCCTGCCCGACGACCAGATTCCTGGCTGGCAGGCAGAGGTCGAGGCCGGGCCGCCGCTCGACGAGTCGCCGCTGCCGGAGCTGACCGCGCGCATGCTGGCCGGCGAAACCTTCGCGCTCGACCTCACCGCGCCGCCCTTCGACGAGCCGCCGCTTAGCGAGCTGCCGAACCCCTACGGCATCACGACGATGGTCGTCGCGCCGCTGCGGGTGCGCGACCAGACAATCGGCCTGCTCTCCCTCGACCATAGCGGCGAGCCGCATCACTACACGGACGAAGAGCTTGGGCTGGCCGAGGCGGTGGCGAAACTGGCGGCGCTGGTGATCGAGCGCGAGCGGCTGCTGCGCGAGCGCGCGGCGGCCGAGGGGAAAGTGGAGGCGCTGGCCGAGACGAACCGCCGCATGGATGACTTCCTTTCAATGGCGAGCCACGAGCTGCGCACGCCGCTGACGACGCTCAAGGCGAACGTGCAGCTCGCGCAGCGGCAGCTCAAGGCGACGGGCGAGGGCCGGACGGCGCAACGGCTGCGCCCGGCACTGGAGATGCTCGCCCGCGGCGACCGGCAGGTGGATCTGCTCAACCGGCTGGTGGGTGACCTGCTCGATATGTCGCGCATCCAGTCGCAGCGGCTGGAGCTGCGCATCGAGCAGGCCGATCTGGCCGCGATCGTGCGGCAGACGACGCAGGAGCAGCGGCTCGCGTGGCCCGAGCGGACAATTGCGCTGGAGGCGCCCGACGAGCCGGTGCCGGTGGAGGCTGACGCCGACCGCATCGGCCAGGTGCTCGGCAACTACCTCACCAATGCGCTGAAGTATTCAGAGGGCGACCGTTCCGTCTCGGTCGTGCTGACTTTGGACGAGAACGAGGCGCGGGTCAGCGTGACCGACCACGGGCCGGGTCTGCCGCCGGACGAGCTGGAGCGCATCTGGGAGCGATTCCACCGCGCGGAGGGTATCGAGGTGCTGAGCGGGTCGGGTGTTGGGCTGGGCCTGGGGCTGCACATCGGCAAGACCCTGATCGAGCGTCACGAGGGGACGGTGGGTGTCACGAGCGTCGTGGGCGACGGCTCGACATTCTGGTTCGCGCTGCCCCTTGCGCGAGCGGCGGAGCCCTCGGAGGCGGATACCGCCGAGCCACCTCAGCGAACGGTCAGCTAGGTAGCGGCGACCAGGACTCTCTGCGGCGCTTCTCTCCGCTCTGCTCCTCCCTCTGCGTCCTCTGCGGTATCCTTGCGGATGCTACGAACCGTGGCGCAAGGCGCGCTGGCGCAGCGCACCCAGATAGGCTTCGGCGGCGCGCGACTGGCTGAGGTGTGTGTGCAGCGCGTAGCGTGTGGCGTCCATACAATTATGGACGAGCACGCCCGCAGCGTAGTATTCTGGTTCACCCTCGACTGTCAGATTGAAAACGGGGACCCTGCCTGGCATGCTGGTCACGTGTAGCACACGAACGGGAGCAGAATCGCATATCGGCGTAGCGGTTGCAGCGGAACTCAAACCCGCACCATGCACACGTCCGTCTCTCGTCATCCGCGTGTCTCGTCCGGCGCGCAGCAGCCCTGCATTTGTTCGAACAATAGCGGTGCTCGCGTGCCATCCCATCCCTTGACTGAAACTCAGACCCGCAGTAGTCGCAACGGAACATCCTCGGCTCGCGACCCTCCCAGGTTTCCTTGCCGTGCCGAGAGTGCCACTCCCGACCCTCCTCTGTCCTATGCCAAGCCGCAGCCTCAACACGGATGGTGTCAAACCACTCACGCTGCCTCGCCAAGTGCTCAGGCTCCAACTCACTGTGATAGCGCAGCAAGTGCTCCTCTCCTGGCATACATTGAAGGTTCTCCAGCCGATTGTTGAGCGGGTTCCCGTCAATGTGGTGGATGTGATGCCCTTCTGGTATCGGCCCGTTCGCCCGCTTCCAGACTTCTCGGTGATACGATTCGTAGCCCTTCTGTCGATCTCCTGGCCCAGGCACGTAGTAGTTCCGTGTCCCGTAACGGTGATAAGCGGGGTAGCGACGGAACGTGATGCCGTCGAGATAGACAACGAGCGCATGTCCGATGCGCACTGGTTCTGGATACTGGTCATGGCGGTTCGCTGGCACGATGCTGTCTCCGTGATGCTAGCAGTCTCCACTTGCATAGCATATCGCAGCGCATCTATTGGAAACCAGCCTCGTCCGACGACCCATACTGGATGATTTCCCGTCCCGACTAACCGCACCCCGTTGCTGAACTCGACGCAATAGACCTCCGCTTCCGCGTTCGTGCAGCCAGCAGCCAGTACGTGCCGATACCCCTTGCGCGTCAGCACCAGATCGCCCGCTTGTACGGTCTCTATCGCTTGCTCGCCGGTACTGGTCAGGATCGGCGTCCCGGCGCCCAAGCAGTGATCGTCGCGCTTCAATGGCACCTCGGCGGCGCCGGGACGTCCCGCATCGTCACGCGCCGAGCCGTCGCCCTCAGACGGGTACTGATAGCTGCCGTACTCGGTGATCGTGTGTACGCAGCGCGGCGCGACGCGCAGGCCGCGCGTACCGTCGGTGCGCCGCGCGAGCAGCGCGGTGATCGTCTGAATGCCGGGCCGGATGGCGTTGTCACCTTTGAGTGCCACGGCGCCCAATCCCGCCGCGGAGAGCGCGGCGCTCAGCGCCGCGATATGCTCCGGCTCGTCGGGGCCGCAGTACCAGCGCGTGACGCCGTAGCGCCGTGTGAGATCGAGGATCGCCGGCAGCAGCGTCTCCTCCAGCGCCGCGCGCCGCTGGTAGAACTCGTCGAACTGCCAGGCGCGACCATCCCCATCCAGGCCGAAGACCACCGCTACTGAGGGGTTGGTGAAGCCCCAGTCCACGCCGCCGATCACCTCTGTCCAGAGCGTGTCCTCCGGCGGCTCGGCCACGTGGCCGTAGGGACCAGGGTCGAAGGCGTAGACCAATCCCTCGAAAGCGACGAAGAGGCCATACACCTCCTGGCGGCGGAAGGTGCCGGTGTAGCCGAGGCCCTCCAGATAGCCGGGCGGCAAGTTGTGGATGTTGGCGTAGGTGGTGGCGCGGAGAAGCGCGTGATGGGCGCGCGGCTGGCTCTCGAAGTCGCGCCAGTAGCCGTCGCGGCCGTGCGGCGTGCCGGTGGCCCAGCCGG
Organism: Ktedonobacterales bacterium; assembly: GCA_036376595.1. Lineage (GTDB taxonomy): Bacteria > Chloroflexota > Ktedonobacteria > Ktedonobacterales > JADMIN01 > SMAG-U1939. The sequence continues at coordinate 16,365 of DASVAA010000102.1, forward strand.
CGGGATCGAAGCCGCGCTGGCGCAGCCGCCCCTTGAGTACCTGCCAGGCGTAGTAGCCCGCAAGTGGCGCCTCATCCAGCCAGAACCAGGCGAGATTCAGCCCGCGGACGCGGTCAGGCGCGTCGAGCGAGCGGAAGAGCACCTCGGAGCCGTTGGCGAGGCGCAGCAGCCCCTCTTGCTTGACAAAGCCGGCGTTGAGGACCGGTGGCAGCAGCTCGAAGAACGTGCGCTGGGTGGTATCGCGCAGCATCGTGTACGTGGGCGCGCCGACCAGGCCGAGCGAGCCGGGATGATGTGCGGCGCGCAGGATCGCGCGCACCGCGCCGGCGTGCGTCTTCCCCGCGCCCAACCCGCCAACGTAGAAGCTGAAGCGCTCGCGGCACTCGACGAACGCGCACTGCACCTCGCTCAGCTCGAACTTGGCAAGCGTGAGCAGGGGCGCGACCGGCGCGTTACCGGTGTTGCCGTTTTCGCCGCTCGTGCCGCCCTCATCATCTCGCTCCCGTTGCTCGTCGTCGCGTTCATCGCGTTCATCGCGCATGGCGTCGCCTCCTTCGCGTCCCTCACGCAGGCTTCGTGTCCTCTGCGGTATCTCTCTCTCCTCCGTTCCCTCCGTTTCCTCATGTGGTGAATCCCTTCTCTTCTCCGTGTCCTCCGCGCACCTCCGCGTCCTCCGCGTTCTCCGTGACCCCTCCCGTCACTCCTCCTCGTCCGGGGGCGGAATGTTCTCGGGACCGTCGGGGCGGCGCGTGATGATGATCTGCGCCGGTGGCAGGGGCTCGACCACCTGACGGTAGAGTCCCTCCAGCCGGGCGACCTCGCGCTGCGCGTTGAGCGCCACGGCCAGAAAGCGCGCCGCCTGGCTCGTGTGGCGCGGCCGCTCGTACTCCTCGACCAGCGTATCGTCGTCGCGATCCACGTCCGTGCATCCAGCTCCCGCGCCGTGGTCCTGAGCTACGCCGTGATCGCCGCGCTCTGCGCGCTCTGCGCACCCGCGTACTCTGCGCGCACTGCGGCGGCGGATGTGGTCGTACTTGCCGGCGAGCAGATCGCGTTCGAGCTGGCGCTCCTGCTGGTAGGCGTCCCAGGCGGCGCTGGCGATTGCGCGGTGGCTTTCGATGGCGCGCACGAGGCGCTCGCGGTGATCGTGCTCGCGGTCGCCGGCGATCTGCGCGCGGGCCGCGGTGAGCCAGCCGCGCACGGTGCGCGGAGTCACGCCCAGGCGGTCGGCGATGGCCGTGGTGCGCTCGCCCTGGCAGTAGAGCGTGAAGGCCTGTTCCTGGCGCGACAGCTCGACGTCATCTGCTGGCGCGCTGCCGGCGGGCGCGGGGAGTGTAGGGCGCGTGGCTGGCGAGGGAAGCCGCTGACAGGTGGGGTCGTCGTCAGAGATGGGCATGATAGGGACTCCTTTCCGTTCCATCCGGCGCCATCCGGCCTCGAATCAGAAGCGCGGCAGCGAGCGGCGACCAGGCACAACATAGAACAGAAGTTCTCAATGAGCAAGCGCATGCGGCACTCTCGCGTGCGGGAGGAAGGCATTGGTGAGGGAGATGGAGGGAGAAGAGCGGAGCTGGCCGTGCCTGACGGTGGCGGAAAGCACACCAACCCACCGGAGGGGCTGCCTCCGGTGGGCGCGTCAGCCAAAGGAGCAAGTTGTGTGTTGGGATGGCGCGGTCAGTAGATGAAGGAGACGCCAGGCGCCATGTAGACGTAGCGCCAGTCTACGCGCCCCCAGCCGCCGCCGTTCCAGGTAAAGTTCATCTCTGAGATGATGAACCAGCCGCCGCCGAGCACCTGCTCGACATGGGCGGCGTGGCCGCCGCCGTCGGCGCCCTCCACGCCAGGTTGGAAGATCGCCGTGGCGCCCACAGCCGGCGTGGTACCCACGCGCAAGCCGTAGCTTGGTGCCACGCTTGGCCACGACGCGGCGTTGCCCATCTTGAGCAGCGGCTCGCCCTGGTGGCGATACCAGGCGTACCACGTGCAGACGCCGAAGTAGGCGGACCACGAGTCGCCGGCGAAATCCGACATGCCGTACGAGGGATGGCCGGGAACGGGCGCCCAGGGATTGTACCCGCCGGACGGCGCCGAGGGCGCGGGCGGTGCCGGTGGCGCGGACGAGCCATGCGACGAGGACGGTCTCGACGTACGGACGTTACTGTATTTCACACGCGGCTTGGGTGGGGGCGTGTAGGCCGGCCGGTCAGCTCTCAGCAGGTTAGCGTCGGGCAGATAGTCATAGGGACTGGTCGGCCAGGCGCCAGTGGGATTGGGAACCCACGCTGGGGAGTCGGAGATCAGACGGCCCTGGGCATCTACGTGCCACAAGCGCGTGCAATGGACGGTGGCATCGCCGGTGGAGTAGCCGGTGTCGTTGGCCGATGTGCGCAACGTGGCGATCACCCCATTCGGGGTACGCGCGGCGTTGACGGTGCCACTGGAATCCTCAGCCCAATTGCGGCAGAGCTGCGGCCCACTCAGGGTAAGCCAGGTGGCCGGGGGTTTCGGTGCCGCGTGGGCGCTCTCAGCGGGAGCGCCGATGGGGCTGAGGGTAATCCCTCCCAGGAGGGCGAGCGAGAGAAGACGCCCGCCGGACAGTAAACGTGCCTGTGTCGAAAGCAATAGACCAACCTCCACTTGACAGGAACCCGGCGGTCATTCCACACTCCGACCTGCGCCACGGCCCATTGGCCGAGCCGGCGCGAGCGTCCGCGGGTCACGTGCCCTCGGCGCGCTCTCCACCCCTGCACAGGAACCTGTCAGCCGATACGTCCGGGGGTCCGCCTGCTCTGTTCTTGTGGAACATTTGTACTCCCCGTCCGCGCCATGGGAACTATACCTGCCTCCTCCAGGGCCGCAACCACGATGCCATTCTGGTTGGTACTTTTCGGCTATACCGCGCGATTGCTGCGTCCGAATTGCACCACCATTGCGATACGTTTGTCCGCAGATGCCCCTTCCCGACCGCTTTCAGACGCGGGAACCAAGCCTCCGCGTGTATCGGGATCGGCGTGCGCCCCTGCGCGACAATTGTTCAGCTTTTGCGCGGGGTGTATACCCAGATCAGGGGAGCCATCACGCCGCGCCGCTTGCACGAGAGGGCGAGCGAGGGGCGCGCCCGGTGACGCGGCAGGACCTTTGGCGAAGGGTGCCGGTGGCGTGGTATGTCCTCTGCCACGGGAGATGCGTGCGTACCGCGGGGATAACGCGCGGACAGGAACTGAAGAGCCAGGAGCAGAGCGGAGTGGAGGGCAGCGTGGGAGAATCGAACCGAGGTGCGTATGCCGTGCTCTGGGATGTGGACGGCGTCGTCATTGACAGCGCCGAGCAGCACCGGCGCGCCTGGGAGCAGCTCGCCGCCGAGAACGGCCTACCCTATACAGACGCGGCGTTCTGGGCCAGCTTCGGCCGCCGCAATGCCGACGTGATCCCGGCGATGTTCGGCGTGGAGGATCCACCGGAGCGCATCGCGGCGCTGGCCGACCGCAAAGAGGCGCTCTACCGCGCGCTGGTGGCCGAGCAGGGACGCGCGCTGCCCGGCGCGGTGGAGCTGATGGCGGCGCTGCACGCGGCGGGCTACCGCGAGGCGCTGGCCTCCTCGGCGCCACAGGAGAACATTGCCCTGATCGTAGAGTTGCTGGACCTCGCGCCCTCCCTCCAGGCGACGGTCTCGGGCGAGAGCGTGGCGCGCGGCAAGCCGGCGCCGGATATCTTCCTCGCCGCCGCGCAGGCGCTCGGTGTCGCGCCCGCGCACTGCCTGGTGATCGAGGACGCGCCCGCTGGGGTGCGGGCGGCGCACGCCGCCGGGATGAAGTGCCTCGCCGTGCGCCGTCCCGGCCAGCCCGACGCCCCCGGCCTCGATGCCGCCGACGCGCTCGTCTCGTCGCTGACTGAGGCGAGCGTCGCGCTGGTAGACCGGCTACTGGGAGTGAGCAGTCCTGACGCGCCCAGCTCGGCGGGCGCATAAGTCACTGCCTGCTCAGCGCTCGTTCCCTGCACGTAGCCAGCCAATGTAGTCGGCAACCCCGCGCTCGATATCGTATGCCGGCTGATAGCCGGTGTCTTCATGGAGGCGGGCGAGGTCGAGGTAGGGATTCTCACGCGGGCCGTTCGGATTGCGGCCTTCGGCGAGCGCGATCTGCGCGTCGGGAATGACCTGCTTGATCGCGGCGACCACCTCTCTATAACTTGTCGCCCGCCCCGCCCCAACGTTGTACGTGGGGTAGCGCAGCTTTTGCGCCGTCTGAAGGAGCGCGATGGCGCGGCCGCAGTCTTTCACGAAACACATGTCGATCCCGTCCTCGGCATATACCGGCGGCTGCGGCGACGAAGCGGCGAGCGCCTCACCGTTCACCGCGGCATGCACGAGGCGCGGCGTGGCGAAAAAGCGCGAGTTCGTGCGGCCGAGCGGACCCCAGATGGCGGAGAAGCGCATATTCACGATCTCGAAGCCAGTGTGGCTGGCGACAAGCGTGCTGAGCAGCTCGAAGGTCTTCTTGACAGTGCCGATCGGCTGGACCCCAACCATCGGCAGCGGCATGTCCTCACGCAACGGCAAGTCCGGCACATCGTACACCCCGATCGAGCTAGCGATGCTGACGCGCGGCACCCCCCATGCCCGGGCGGCCTGAAGCACGTTCACCAGCCCGAGCAGGTTCAGGCGAACGTCCTCCAAAACGTCCAGTGCCCCAAGGTTGGCTCCCGCGAGATGCACGATACCCGTTATCTTGTGGCGCTTGCCGATCTCTATGAAGGCTGCCTGGTCGGCGACATCCATCTGCTCAATGAAGACGCGCCGACCGATCTCATCCCTGATGTAGTCCACGTTGCGCGATGAATGGTGCTGGGTGAGCACGCACGTCTCGCCACGGTCGAGCAGCGCCTGGGCGGCGTTCAACCCAATGAAGCCGAGGCCGCCGGTCACGAGAATCATCGTTGTCATTCCTCCAGCCGGCAGACCCTCCTGCGCGGCTCATTACGTGATGGATGTACCCACTACGGCCGCTCGCCTGAGCTACCGGCTCGTCGGGTCTCTCAGTTGCCCTCAGCTACTATGCCGAGCAGACGGATCCGTATACCAGCGTGTGGTTATCGTATGATGACGAGTAGCAGGATCAGGAGCAGACGCGATGGACGAGGCGAAACGGAGACAGGCACTCGCCGCCTTTTTGCGCACGCGACGCGCGCGCCTGCGGCCCGCGGACGTGGGATTGCCGGCACGCAGTCGCCGCCGCACACCGGGTTTGCGGCGCGAAGAGGTGGCCGAGCTGGCGCACATCGGCGTGTCATGGTACACGCTGCTAGAGCAGGGACACGACGTGCATCCCTCACACCAGGTGCTGGAAAGCCTGGCGCGTGCGCTCAGGCTTACCGCTGCCGAGGAGCAACATCTCTTCTTGCTGGCGGCTCACGAGCTGCCCGCGGCGACGACCGCGGTTGAAGATGTACAGATCACGCCCGCGCTGCAACGGGTAGTGGATGCGCTCGATCCGCATCCGGCGTTTCTCATCGGGCGGCGCTGGGATGTACTCGCCTGGAACCGCGCCGCCGATCTGCTGTTTCGGTTTCACGAGCCATGCCCGCCGCACATACGCAATGTCGTCTGGCGCTACTTTCAGCGACCGGGAGTGCGCGCCGCCGACCTGGACTGGCAGACACAGGCGCGCAATCTGGTGGCGCAGCTCCGCGCGGATTACGCGCGCTATCCGGGCGACCCCTCGTTCCAAGAGCTGGTTGACGATCTGCGGCGGGTCAGCCCCGAGTTTGGGCAATGGTGGGAGCAACACGACGTGCGCGGGCTGCCAGACGGGTCGCGCTCCATGCAGCACCCGACGCTTGGCCCGCTGGCGTTCGACCACGTCACCTTCCAGACTTCCATCACGCCGGACCTGCGCCTGAAGGTGTATGCGGCCTCACCCGCCACGGCCGCCACGCTGGAGCGAGCGCTATCGTCCTCTTCCTGAGGGGTATTTCTCGTTTGAGGGATTAGCCTTCTCGGCGTGCTCTATCTGTATTTGCATCCGACGCCCCATAGTATTCGCCATGCCGCTCCACATCTTCGGGCGAAACGGCCTCGAACGCGCCGAGGTAGTCTGGGGGTAGGCCCAGTGCCGTGCGGAGCTGGCGCACGTGCCCCTGCTGGTGCCCGGCCTCGGTGGCGACGATCTCGCGCAGCGTGATACGCCCACGGGTCTCGTGCATGCCCGCGCGCTCCCACGCGCCAGGCGGCAGCCCGCGCAGGAAGGCGACGTTGCCGGCGTTGGTCAGGCGGAAGACCCGCAGCAGTTCGTCCAGGTCGCGGTAGCGGTAGGCGGCAAGGTCCACCATCGTGTTCTCGTCCCAGTAGGGCAGCGCCGGCTCGTCCTCGCGCGCCACGCGCAGCATGCGCGCACCCCAGTAGCGCGCGGCGTCGCCGAGATGCCCCACGATCTCGGTGGGTGTCCACTCGTCGGCTGATGTCGCGCTGGTGCCAGCGCCCGCCTCACGTATGGCGGCTTCGAGCTGGTCGGGGATCGTGGCGAGCATGGCGACGTGCGCGCCGGGATCATCGTCGTTGGTGGTTGCGTCAGTCATAGGGGTATCTCCCGTTGTGAGAGTTTGGTGTACACTAAGAGCGCCAGGTGAACGCCGGTCATCCGCCGGCGGTCTCCGGCAACCAGTGTACACCACGTACACCGCCGGCAAGGAAGGGGGCTGAGGATGCCCACGATGCGCGTGAACGGCGCCGACGTGTACTACGAGGACAGCGGCAGCGACGGCGACGCCTACGGGGAGCCGATCGTCTTCGCGCATGGCCTGCTCTGGAGCGGCCGCATGTTCGATGCCCCGGTGGCGGCCCTACGCGACCGCTACCGCTGCGTGACCTTCGATTTTCGCGGCCAGGGGCGCAGCGCTGTCACCCGCGACGGCTACGACATGGACGCCCTCAGCCAGGATGCCGCGGCGCTGATCGAGGCGCTGGGCATCGCGCCGTGCCACTTCGCCGGCCTCTCGATGGGCGGCTTCGTCGGCATGCGCCTCGCCGCGCGGCGCCCCAAGCTGCTGCGCTCGCTGATGCTGCTCGAAACTGCCGGCGACGCCGAGCCGCTCGCGAACGTGCGCCGCTACCGGCAGTTCCTCTTCGTCGAGCGGCTTCTTGGGCCGGGCGCGGTCGCCAGCCGCGTGATGCCGGTCATGTTCGGCCGCAGCTTCCTCACCGATCCCTCACGTGCCGCTGAGCGCGAAGAATGGCAGCGCCGCCTCGCTAACAATCATCGCACGGGCATCCGCCGCGCGACGCTGGGCGTCATCGAGCGCCCGAGCGTGGAGGATGAGCTGGGCAAGATTGCGATCCCAACGCTGGTGATCGAGGGCGATGAGGACGCCGCGGTGCCGCCGGAGCGCGCCAAGCGCACGGCCAGCCTGATCCCGGGCGCGCGGCTGGTGATGATCCCTCACGCCGGCCATACCTCCAGCGTTGAGGAGCCGGCCGCCGTCACCGCTGCCATCGAGGAGTTCCTGCGAGGCCTCTGAAACGCACCCTCACGCACGCAAACACTCCGCCCCTCAGCACGCATCGTACTGCCTGACGCGGGGATCGGCATCCCGCGCCGTCAGAAAGGGTGAGCGCGTGGAACTGAGGGGAGCATTCTATGGCTCTGGCAGCGACGGGCCTCCATCCGCGGCGGCGGTTGCCGTCGGCGGCGGAAGGCCGGTTGGGGCGATGCCTGTGAGGGGCCGCGATGGCGATATGCTCAGCCGCGACGCCTTTCTGCGGCTGATCGAGCAGCACACGCCCGTGCTGCTGAAGGTGACGTCGGCGCTGGTCGGCTTCGCCGACGCCGAGGACGCCGCGCAAGAAGCCGTGCTGCGCGCATGGCAGGCGCGCGCCAGCCTGCGCGATCCCGACGCGCTGCGCCCGTGGCTGATGCAGATCGCGGTCAACGTCTGCCGCGGCTGGCGGCGCGGGCGCTTCGGCCGCGAGCGGCGCCACGAGCAGCCCCTGACCGCCGAGACGCGCGAGCTGCTGGCGACGCTGGAGGCCGACCCCGGCACGTTGAGCCACGCCGCCGCGCTCGATCTGCGCCAGGCGATCAACGCGCTCGACGCCGAGCTGCGGCTGGTGGTGGTGCTGCGCTACTACGCCGGCCTGGATGCCACCGCCATTGGCCTGATCGCCAGTGTCCCACCCGCGACGATCCGCACCCGGCTGCGCCGCGCGCTCACTCTGCTGCGCGAGCGGCTGCGCGACTCCGGTCATCTGCCCAGCGCACCATCGAGGGAGGGCGCACCCCATGACTAGCCTGCCGCCCGATCGCGATCCCTTCGCATCCCCCTCCGCATCGCTCGGCCTCGATGTGCTGCCGCCAGAGCTGGAGGGCATCCAGCGCGACCTGATCGCCGACGCCGCCCAGTGGGAGCGCGGTGTGCCGCCGGCCGCGCGTTTCAATCAGCGCTTGCACACTATGCTGCCGATGGATACAGCAGTTGGAGCCACGAATCGATCATCGCCTGGGATGCGCGCCCGCACGGCAGGTGAGGCACGCAACGCCCCGCGCCGCATGCCCGCGCACCGACGCCCAACGCCGCTGAGCACAGCGCTCGCCCTAGTGGCGACGGTGGCCGTGGTGGCGCTGCTGGCCACGGTGGTCGCCACGCTGCGTCCAGGTGGGGCCGCAACCAAAACCACGACACGCGCCGGCACGCCCACGCCAACGCTCCCGGCGCCGGGGCCGATCAAGACGCTCCCCCTGCGCGCCACGTACGCGGGGCAGCCGGGCATTCCGGTCGTCGCGGCGAATAACCCGAACGTGATCTACGAATACAGCACCGGCGCCGGTACCTCCGCTGTGCCATATACTGCCGTCTTGCGGCGCAGCGACGATGGCGGCGCGAGCTGGCACGCGCTCGCCTATCCCGCGGCGCCCGGCGCGCGCGTAGCCAGCCTCACGTTAGCAGTCAATCCCGCTGATGCCGCGAATGTCTACCTCAGCGTCGCCATCGACTTCCCTCCAAGCGCTGCCGGCGCATGTCGCCAGGCAAGTCCCGGCGAGACATCTGTGATCTGCACCGGCGAGTACGTCAGCACCGACTCGGGGGCGCACTGGGCGCCGATGCACTTCCCCCTCCCCGGTACGCTCTTCCCAGTCCCCATCCCAAATAGCGTCACCCTCAATTACGACCCTGGGATCGTCCAGGCACAGGGCAGCCGAGTCTACGCGACACTGCTGTACCACAACACCCAGGCGCAGGCGGCGAGCGAGGTCCGCATCCTCAGCAGCACCGACCATGGCACGACGTGGCACGTCGCCGATGTGGCGCTCGCCAGTGCCGCCCTGCACATCTGCGACTTCGTAGCCGCACCAGTGGGGGATACACTCTTCGCGCGCACGGCTGCCGTCTGCCAGGGTGATGGCTTCACGTCGCGGCAGCTCTGGCGCAGCGACGACGCCGGGGCGCACTGGCGCCAGGTGACGCCGTTCGCGGCGCCTTTCAACACGATTGACAACAGCTTCACGGTGGCTTCAATGGCCGGCGCGGGCGGCGATCAGCTGGTCATCTATGATGGGACGTTCGACCAGCAAACGAACGAGGTGCATTACTACGCCAGCCTCGACGGCGGCGTGTCGTGGCAACCGGCGCCAACCGCGGGATTGCCCACTGGCGCGCAGGGCGTGTGGCTGCCAACGAAATTAGGCGACGGCTCGCTCGTCGTCGCGTATTTGACTGGGACCCCAAGTGGGGGATCTCCCTCCGGCACAGCCAGCCCAACGCCGACCATCACACCGACAACAGGTCCACAACAGGATCTAGGCCGCCCGATAGGAATCCTCTCGCCGATGGCCAAGAACGTAGAGGGTCCCACGCCAATCCCGTCACCGACTCCGGAAGGGCCGCAAGCATCAGGGCACTCGATCACCTGCTATGCCTGGAAGCCCGGCCTCGATCGATGGGTGCCGCTCACGCAGCCGATCGCCATCGACACACTGATGACTATGAATATCTTTACCGTGGAGGGCACCCAGCGCGTTGTCGTGTTGACCCTGGTGGACGACACGACCTCCAGTATGACCTACACCATCGAGCGCTTCGGATAACGATAAGCGGGGATGTCGCTCGCCACCGCCGCGGCATCCCCCTTCCCTCCACTCTCATCTTCTCCGCGTCCTCCGCGGACCTCTGCGTCCTCTGCGGTTTCTCTGTTCTCTTCTTCGCGTCCTCCGCCGCTCTGAGAACCGCTACGCGAGGCCTCCCTGCACGGCGGCGACGAGATCCGGCAGCAGATGATCGGCGATGGGGCTACCGAAGCCGGTTACAGGGTCCCAGCCCGGCCCGGCGTTGTAGCCCTGCACCTGCACGCCCTTGTCGTCCACGCTGTTGTTGCCCTGCGTGACGTCGCGGAAGTCCTGCGCCGCCTTGGACGAGATGCCGATGGCATAGAGCGCGGGATTGATGAAGCCCAGCGGGTGGCCGGCCATCTGGTTCCCCAGCGCCACCAGCGCGGCCCACAGCGGCGCCCCGGCGCTGGTCCCGCCGATCACCGCCCACTGGCCCATCGCGCGGATGCTCCAACCACTGCATGGTGCGCCGTCAGCCGCCACATCGGGTACGCCGCGGTGGCCGTTGAACTGACCCAGCACGCTCGCCGGCAGTCCCTTCTGAAAATCGGGGATCGGCGTAAACTGGCTGAAGCCGCCACCGCCCGCGCCGCCGTCGCAGCCGTTCCAGGCGGTCTCTTCGTAGTGGCCGCTGCCGTCGGTGAGCAGTGTCGTGCCGCCGACGACCGTGACCCACGGCTGGTCGGTGGGGAAGCTCGTGGTGCGCTGCGAGGCAAGCTGAGTCGCCTGCATGTCGGTGAAGTCGGTCGCACCGTTGTCGCCAGAGCCAGTGGTGAAGGTGATGCCCTGTGTTGTGGTCGCCTGCTGGTAGAAGGCGGCCCACTGGGCGATCTCCGCCTGGCCCGCCGAATCGCTCAGCGTCGCCTCCGAGGCGCCCCAGCTCTGGCTGATGATGGTGCCCAGATGCTGCGAGACGGCTTGCTGCTCGAGCTGCAGGAACTGCGGCAGACCGCTGGTGCCCTCAAGCTCGTCCACCGGGCTGGTCATCACCACGATACCGGCATCTGGCGCGATGGCGTGGACGATCTCGGCGTCGAGCGCGGTCTCGCCGGCCCAGCCCGTGATCTCACTGTTGTTGGGATCGAACGGCACCGTGCCCAGCGGCGCGAGCACACGCACCGTCACCGGCGGCAGCCCGTAGCGCGCCGAGAACTGGTCGAGGTCGTCTTGCAGCATGGGATCGCCGTAGGATTCGATCAGCACCACCGTCTGGCCCTTGCCGGTGATGCCCTGGCGCAGCAGCGAGGTTACGCCATAGGCGTCGCGGATCTCGGCGGGCGAATAGGGTTGCGGCTCGAAATCGCCGCCAGGGGTCGCGGGGGTCGCCGTCGGGTGGCGCGCGATGCTGACGGTCGGCCCGCAGGCTGCGAGCATCGTCGCGCAGATGATCACCACGACCAGCCCTAGCCATCCCCAGGAACGCGGTCTCATGAATGAGGTCTCCAGACGTCGGTAAGTGCCGATCATGCACCTATTATCGCCGGTCCGCACAAGCCGGCGCGAGGGGTTAGCCAGCGGCCGTACTCGCACCCCGATGCTTGGGAGCGGCCCATCGGCACCGAAGGTCACGATGGGCGAACGAGCGGGCGATGGACAGCCCGCGACACATCCTCTACGAAGGGCGAGGCGTGCTGGTGGCGGACACAAGAACTCCCCGCCGCAATCCTTCGCGGCGGGGAGCTAGTATCACGCCCAGTGCCGCATCCCTGCGGCCAGAGCGGGCAGCCCGCTATTGGTTGAGCGTCTCGTTGACGTTGCGCTCGGCGTTGCCGGCGCCCTCTTCGATGCTGCCCTTGCCCTGCTTCATCTTGCCTTTGACGACGTCGGACTCGTCGTTGGTCAGCTTGCCCCAGCCCTCCTGGACCTTGCCGGCCATCTTGTCCATCGCGCCGTGGCCCTGGGTCTTGGCGCCCTCGGTGCCGAGATCGGTGTTGTCGTCGTTGTCGTAATCGCGGTTGTAGTCGCGGTCGTTATCCATCGTCGCGTACCTCCTCGAGTTCCCAGGCGCGCTTTCACGCGCGTCATGTACGCGGGCGGCGCGGCTCCCTCGCCGGCCGACCCGCGCTCGGAGAATTCTCCGCCGCGTGCGACTTGCGCAACATCCATGCCGCCAGGACGATTGCCAACGTGGTGTTGCCTAGGCACCCGGTGCTCGCGTCTGCTATCCTCTCACAGAGGCCGCGGTCGCGCAGGATCGCGGCTTCGGTGACAGGAGCCTGAAGTGATGAACGATACGCTTGCGGCCACCCTCGGCGATCCCGTCGCCGAGCTGGAGCGTCGCTTCCCCTATGCCGCCGTGCTGCTCAGTGGCAGCTCCGGCATGCGCATCAACGATACCGGCGGCGAGCAGAGCGCCAACGAGGTCAGCCCGGCACGCGGCGCCGTCTTCACCGTCTACGATGGCACCGCATTCCAGGAATACGCGACGGGCGACCTCGAGCCCGATACGCTCGCCCGCGATGTGCGCGCCTGGGCGGCGGGCGTCACTCCGCAATCGGGCGGCGCGCCGCCAGCAATTGGCGCCGCCGGCACGGCAGGCTCGCGGCTGATCGAAGAGTTCCGCACCGAGGGTGAGGTTGCGCCGGGGACGGTACCGCTACGCGAGAAGCTGGCGGTGATCCGCGACGTGCAGCAGCGGCTCAAGGCGCTCGACCCGCGCATCGTGCAGGCGCGCGTGATCTACGGCGACGCCACCGACGAGAAGCTCTACATCGGCCGTGGCCGCACGCTGCGCCAGCGCGTGACCCGCACGGTCTGCGGCGTGCTGGCCGCGGTCTCCGATGGCGCGCAGGTGCGCTTCCACTTCGAGAGCTTCGGCGGCACGCGCGGCTTCGAGATGACGCGCATCGGCGACGAGCAATTGCGCGCGGTGGCCGACATGGCGCTGCGGCTGCTGGAGGCCGGCAAGATCGAGCCCGGCGAGTACGACGTCGTCACCGATCCGAGCATTTCAGGCGTGATCGCGCACGAGAGCTTCGGCCACGGCGTCGAGCTGGACCTCTTCCCCAAGGGGCGGGCGCGCGCGGCGCAGTATCTCGACCGGCAAGTAGCCTCGCCACTGCTCAACATGTACGACGACCCCAGCTATCCCGGCGGCTACGGCTCGTACTTCTTCGACGACGAGGGCGAGCTGGCGCGGCCAGTGCAGATTCTGCGCGACGGCGTCTTCGTGCGGCCGATCAGCGATCTGGCCTCTGCGACGCTGGCGCCCGGTGTCCACACGCCCAACGGCCGGCGCCAGGACTACAGCCGCAAGACCTTCGCGCGCATGTCGAACACCTTCTTCGCCGCCGGCCAGACGCCGCCCGCGCAGCTCTTCGAGGGCATCGAGCGCGGCGTCTATCTGCGCTTCGCTCAGAGCGGCGTCGAGGACCCAATGGGCTGGGGCATCCAGGTGACGGCGCGCGTCGGCGAGGAGATCCGCGATGGCGCGCTCACCGGCACGCTCTACGCGCCGGTGGGCATCTCGGGCTACGTACCCGACGTGCTGATGAGCGTCAGCGCGGTCGGCAGCGACTTCGAGCTGAGCGGGGCCGCAACCTGCGGCAAGGGCCACAAAGAGCTGGTCCCGGTTTCGAGTGGTGGTCCGCATCTGCGGCTGAAAGCGAGGCTCGCCTGATGTGCTCCCGTCCCGTCAGTCTGCATCTGGACGCGCTGGACGCCGCGCAGGTCGCCGCCGTTGCCGCCGCCACGCCCGGGGTGAGCGATTGGCTGCTCTCGACCGCGCACGAACAGGAGGCGCAGCTCTATCTGATCGGCGAGCGTGTCGAGGCGCGACGTGTAGTCTCCGGCGGCCGCACGCGCCTCACCATCTACAACGATCACCCCGTGTCTTCGGGTGAAGGCAACGGGGGCAGCACTGGTGGCATGGCGCGGGGCGCGACGACGATTACATTGCTCGACGCCGATGCGGCCGACCCGGCGGCGCTGGCCGCGCGCCTGCGCGACGCCGTCGCGGCTGCCGCGCTGACCGATAACCCGCCCTATCCTGTTCCTGGCATGCCCACAGATGGCTATCCGGCGGTGGTGGCTTTCGATGCTGCGCTGGGCGGCGATCTGGCCGTCGTAGTGGATGCGCTGGCCAAACGCCTGCAAGCCGCGGTCGCCGCCGAGGCGGGGGTGCGCCTGAGCAGCGCGGAGCTGTACGCCACGCGCGCCGCGCACACGCTACGCACCAGCCGCGGCGCCGACGCCGCCGGCCAGGATACCCAGATGATGCTCGACCTGGTGCTGATCGCCGGCGAGGGCGAGCGTGAGGCCGAGATGCACGGCGAGTTCACTCGCCGCCGCCTGGCCGATCTCGACATCGAGACCATCGTGCGGCTCTACGCGGCCTACGCCCGCCACACGCTGCGCGCCAGCACACCCGCCACCTTCCGCGGGCCGGTGGTGCTCAGCGGCAAAGCCGTCGCCGATATGTTCAATCACCCGCTCGGCACGCTGGCCCAGGACCCCTACACGGCGCATTCCTCCGGCCAGGCGGCGTATCAGGGCATCAGCCGCTTCACGCCCGGCGGCTACGCCTGTGGCGAGGAGCCGCGCGGCGACCGGCTGACGCTGGTGAGCGATCCCCTGCGGTCCTTCGGCGGCTTGACGGCGGCCTTCGGCGCCGATGGATTGCCGCTGCGCCGGCTCAGCATCATCGAGAACGGCGTCTTCGTGGCGCCGTGGACCGACGCACGCTATGCCGCCTATCTGGGCACCACACCGACCGGCGCGTTCGCCAATCCGACGGTCACGTCCGGTGATACGCCGCTGCGCGCGTTGCGCGACGGCTCGGCGGCCACGGTCTATGAGGTGGCGGAGTTCTCGTTCCTCGATCCCGATCCGATCAGCGGCGACTTCGTGGCCGAGATCAAGCTCGGCTACCGCCACGACGCGAGCGGCGCGCACCCAATCAAGGGCGGCTCGGTGGCAGGCAACGTCTTCGCCGCCTTCGCCGATGCGCGCTTCTCGTCGGAGACCTATACCGACGGCACCTACCTCGGCCCCGCCGGGATCCGCTTCGGCGAATTGACCATCTCTGGCGTCTGAGCGCGGCAGATGTGGGATTATACTGCGGGCGAGCGGCAGAGCAGGGAGGAGGGTTTCGCGATGGGACACGTGCTGGAGCTGACCGAAGACGAATACACGCGGCTCGAAGCCTACGCCCGCCGCCGCGGCCGCACGCCCCACGAACTGGTCGCCGAGTGGCTAGCGAGCGTCTCCACACCATCGGGGACGTCGAATCCGGCAGAGCAGGCGGAGCCGGGCGAGGTGGCGCCGCCGACTGAGGAGGAAATCAGGCAGCGACCGTTGCTCGCGCTGGCTGGAAGTCTTACGCTCAACGATCCGCGCTTGGCGACCAACTTTGACGACGTGCTCGCGGAGGCGATTGCGGACAATCATGCCGGCGCGGAATGACGTGTTCGTGGACACGTCTGGCTGGGTGAGCTACTGCGATCATCCTCGCGCGAGCAGGCCCGCCAGCAGCGGTGCCACCAGCTCGCGTCCCCGCAGCCCCTCGCGCCAGCGCGCCGGAATCGCCGCCACACCCTCGCGCAGCCCGGCAATGCCGCCCGCCACGCAGCCCGTCGTATCGGTATCGTGGCCCAGCGCCACCGCCGCCCGCACCACTGCCGCGTAGTCGCCCGCACCCGCCCGCTGCACCATGCGCGCCGAGCGCAGACTATCCACCACGTAACCGTTGCCACGGCCATGTGGCGTGTCGTCAGGGCGGATGTTGAACTCCAGTTCGGCGCGTCCATCCGTGCCATCTGGATACAGTGACCGCAGTGTGGACACCGCATCGCCCCACGGATCAGCCGCTTTGTCCAGGATGCGCCGCGCCCAGAGGCAGTAGAGCGCACAGCAGATCCGCGCCCGCGGATGCCCATGTGTTACACGCGACTGCGCCGCCGCGTCGGCCGCCAGCTCAGCATCGCTGCCGTGGTGCCACAACGCCAGCGGCAGCGCGCGCATCAGCGAGCCGTTGCCCAGCGCGTGCTCGGCCGTGGGACCGGCGTCGAGCGCCGGCACGCCCGCGCGGACGCTCGCCAGCGCCGTGCTGGTGGTGATGCCGATGTCGAAGACGCGGCCATCCACCGCCAGATAGCCCTCGTCGTACCAGCGCAGCAGCCGCCGCGCGAAATCCTCCGCGTCGAAGCGCCCGCATGCGAGCAGCGAATCGAGCAGGCAGAGCGCCTGTGCCCCGTCGTCGGACCAGGTGCCCGGTGGCGTGCCCTTGTGCGCGCGGTCGTAGCCCGGTGGCGGATCGTAGTCGATCAGCTCTGGCGCGGGGATGCGCTCCGGCGCGCGGAACTCGTAGGGCACACCCAGTGCGTCGCCCACCAGCAGGCCGATCAGCCCGCCCTCCAGGCGCTCCACCCGCGTTGGCGTTGGCGCTGACGTTGGCATCGCCGTGCTCCCGTTTCTGCGCTACGATCTACTGTCGCGTGGAGTCTACGCGGCCGCCCACCGCCCGTCAACCGGCAGCAACCGGCTGTTACCGTGGCGCGGCCCTCGCTCTGCGGAGGATTCCGATAGGCGCTGTTAGCCGGGGAACGATGATTATGATGGGGAGGCGCACGATGGCGGAGAACACGTCGCCCGAAGAGGCGCTCGCGCAGATCGCCGCCGAGACGCGCGTCTGCACGCTCTGCGCGCTGCACGTCGGCGCGCGCAACGCCGTCCCCGGCATCGGCAATCCTCATTCCGAGGTGATGCTGATCGGCGAGGCGCCCAGCGCCTACGACGACCGCTCTGGCCGTCCGTTCTCCGGTCCCTCCGGCGTCTTCCTCGACGAGCTGCTGGCGCACGCCGGCCTTTCGCGCGCGGAGGTGTATCTCACCAACGTCGTCAAGCACCGCGTGCCGCCGCAGGCCGTTCTGGAGGCGCAGGAAGTCTCCGCCTGCGCCGGCTATCTGACGCGCGAGATCGCCGCCGTCAATCCACTGGTGATCGTGACGCTTGGCCGCGCCGCGCTAGAACGCTTCATTCCGCGGGCGCGCGTCACGCGTGTCCACGGGCAGGCGCGCGTCGCTGCCGGCCGCGTGATCCTGCCGATGTACAACCCGGCCGCCGCGCTGCACAAGGAGGAGCTGCGCGAGACCGTGGTGGGCGATTTCACCCGCGCGCTGCCCGCCGCACTCGCCGAGGCGCGTCGCCTGGCCGCCGCCGGCCAGCTCACTCCGCCGAATACGTCCGGCGAGTTCGACGAAGGTCCCGCGCCGCAGCAGATGTCGCTCTTCTGATGCATGGCAATCACTCGGCGCGCTGCCTCAGCTCGCCGTCACGTACTGTCCCACGCCAGGTGCGAATATGCTCTGGGCAATCCCTGCGCCTGGCGCCACTCCCGACCAACAGAACAGCATCTTCACCGCCGCCTACACGCCGTAGCTCAGGGCGCACTCGATGCGGGCGGAGCCTGCCACATTGCAGACCCCGCCCTCCGTACCCCTTTGCGTCCTCCGCGGTTTCTCCTCTCCGCTCTGCCCTCTGCTCCGTTGCCTCCGTTTCCTCTGTGGTGATGCTCTTCTCTTCCTCTCCGCGAACTCCGCATTCCCCGTTACCCCCTACGGCGCAAGGCGGTGCAGGTCGCGCGGGAACGTCGCCGCTAGCTTGATGGTGGGCAGCCCCGCGAGCTGCGCGATCAGCCGCTCCAGCCCGATGGCGAAGCCGCCGTGCGGCGGCATGCCGTAGCGCATCGTGTCCAGCAGCGCCGCGAACGGCTCACGCGGCAGGCCGCGCTCGGCCAGCACGGCCACGTAGTCCTCGTAACGATGCAGGCGCTGGCTGCCACTCACCAGTTCGATGCCGCGGAACAGCAGGTCGAAGGCGTAGGAGTACCCCGGCCGCGATGGGTCCGGCGCGGTGTAGAACGCGCGATGGTGCGTCGGATAGCCGGTGACGTAGACGAAGTCGCTGCCATGCTCGCGCCGCGCCCATTCGCCGATCCAGCGCTCGTCCTGCGGCGAGAGGTCCGGCTCGCCGCGCACGTCCACCCCGTGCAGCCGCTCGATCAGCTCCTGCGCCTCGGCGAAATGGATGTGTGGGATCTCGCTTGGCACCTCAGGGAGCTCGATGCCCAGCAGCCGCAGCTCGGCCTCGCCACGCTCGCGCAGCGCCGCCATGATGCCCGCCATCACGTCGCGCAGCATGGACATCACCGTAAAGTGACTCTCGATGAAGCCCATCTCCGCGTCGAGGCTGACGTATTCGTTGAGGTGGCGCGTGGTGTCGTGCGGCTCGGCGCGGAAGACCGGCCCCACCTCGTAGACCCGCTCGTAGACGCCGACCATGATCTGCTTGAAGAGCTGCGGACTCTGCGCCAGATACGCCTGCCGGCCGAAGTAGTCTAGGCCGAAGACGTTGGCGCCGCTCTCAGTCGCCGCAGCCACCAGCTTGGGCGTGTGAACCTCGGTGAAGCCGCGCGCGTCGAGCGTCTCGCGGAAGCCGGCGACCGCCAGGCTCCCCAGCCGCAGCAGCGCCCGCCGCGTGGGATGGCGGTTGGTGACCACCGCCGTATCGAG
Organism: Ktedonobacterales bacterium; assembly: GCA_036376595.1. GTDB lineage: Bacteria > Chloroflexota > Ktedonobacteria > Ktedonobacterales > JADMIN01 > SMAG-U1939. The sequence continues at coordinate 34,972 of DASVAA010000102.1, forward strand.
CAGTGTCGCCAGGCTGGCGCGCGGCTCGCGCTTGCCCAGCGTCACCGGCGGCGCCTCGCGCACCGGTGTGATGACCTCGATCCGCGGCTCGCGCAGTTCCACGCCGCCCGGCGCCCGCGGCGCAAGCTCGGCTCGCCCCTCCACGGCGATCACGCTCTCCGCCCCGGCTCCCGCCTCGCTCAGTGGGGCCAGCGCCGCCTCGTCTTCCACGACGGCCTGCACCGTGCCATAGCCGTCGCGCACGATCATAAACGTGATGCCGCCTAGCCGCCGCAGCACATGCAGCCAGCCTGCCACGCGCACGCGCTCGCCCGCGTGCGCCGCCACCTCCGTCGTCCGTATGCGCTCTATTGTTGTGGATACCATCGCTCTCTCGCTCCTGAAGGAATCGCATTCCGGGCGGGCCTGCTCACTCCATCGGGCATGGGAAGCGCGCCCGGCCTCGCCCGGACCCCTTCAGGCGCGTCCCCGCCGATCGCCGTCGCCGGCGTTGTCGTCGCCGTCGCAATCGTCGGCCATGGGTATCCTCTTTCTCGCAATCGCAATCGCAATCGCTCGCCGCGGCATCCACAGGCCAACAAAAAAGCCCTCGTCCATCCACTTTCGGAGGACGAGGGCCATCAGCCGCTCGTGGTGCCACCACCATTCGCCCCGCGCCGCGAGCTTACAAGCCCGCCGCTGGAGCCTCGTTGTCGGGTCCTGCCAGCGGTTGAAACCGCGCCTGGAGGGCGTTCCGCTGCCAAGTCCGCCTGCGCGGACTGGACCCTTCGCGCGCTAACGGGCGCATCCCGAAGACGGCTCGCCGCCGCGGGCGTCCACCGGACGCCCCTACGAATGGGAAACGCCCAATGACACCCCTACGAACAAGCTCACCGCCCAGCTCTGGGGCTGTCGCGTGGGAGCGTACCGGCGGCGGCGCTCGCAGCCAGGGCGCCGCTCTCTGCTCTGCCGGTCTCTCGCTCCCGTGTCTCCCCGTCATCGCCGTTGCAAGCATACTAGCACGCGGGCAGGGCGGGCGTCAAACGGATGCGGACGCTCCGCATGGTGGGCAGCGAAGTTCGCCATCCAGTGAAAATTTGTTCGCTGGGGATGTCGAATCGGCGCGTTCCCGTTCGACGTAGTGGTGAACGGGCACGTGGCCCGTCGGAACACCGCATCGCGCAAACCGCGTGTGAAGCGAGCAGCAGGAGGAGTCCGACCATGAAGTACGCGCTGTTGATCTACACCAACGAGACCGAAGATGCTCAGGCTAGCCCGGAGCAGCAGCAGGCCGTGTACGCCGGCTACAACGCCTTCGGGGAGCAGTTCAAAGACAAGATCGTCGGCGGCGAGGCGCTGGTGCCGACCAGCTCGGCGACGACCGTCCGCGTGCGCGACGGCAAGACGCTCACCACCGACGGTCCCTTCGCCGAGACCAAGGAGCAGCTCGGCGGCTTCTATCTGGTTGATGCCGCCAACCTCGACGAGGCGATCACCATCGCCGCGCACATTCCCGGCGCGGCCACCGGCGAGATCGAGGTCCGTCCGGTGATGGTGTTCGAGTAGCCGCCGTCGTGCGCTGCTCATCTGGCGATTGATTGCCGCCAGCCGTCACGTCGCACGGAACTATGATACCGAGGATGATTCGCGTGGGTAGTTCCCGCGGAGGAATCATTCCTCGGTATCGTCGTCTGTGGGACGGGCAGGCGGAGCTCATCATCATGCGCAGCGCGAGGCACGCGGGGCGTGCCGGACAGGTTATCGAGCAGGTCTTCCGCGACGACGCCGGGCGCATTCTGGCCGGCTTGATCGCGTCGTTGCGTGACTTCGTGCTGGCCGAGGACGCCCTGCAAGATGCCGCGGTCGAGGCCCTGCGGCGCTGGCCGGCGGAGGGCGTGCCGCGCAATCCGGCGGCGTGGCTCACGGCGATCGCGCGGCGGCGCGCGATCGACCGCTTGCGGCGCGATGCGACACTGGCCCGCAAGCAGGAGCTGCTCCAGGTCGCGCTGGAGCTTGAGCAAGACCAGCCTCCGGCCGGCGATGGCGAGGATGACGATGAGGCGGCGTTCCCCGACGAGCGGCTGAAGCTGCTCTTCACCTGCTGCCATCCCGCGCTGGCGCTCGACGCGCGCGTGGCGCTGACGCTGCGCACGCTGGGCGGCCTCAGCACCGCCGAGATCGCCCGCGCCTTTCTCGTGCCTCAGGCGACGATGGCGCAGCGGCTGGTGCGCGCGCAGCGCAAGATTCGCGAGGCCGGCATCCCCTACCATGTGCCGCCGGCCCACCTGCTCGGCGAGCGGCTCGACGGCGTGCTGGCGGTGTTGTATCTCATTTTCAACGAGGGCTACACAGCCACCACAGGCGATACGCTGATCCGCCACGATCTGTGCGCCGAGGCGATCCGGCTGGCACGCCTGCTCGTCGCGCTGCTGGCCTCCGAGCCGCCGCTGAAGGACAATCCCGAGGCGCTGGGGCTGCTGGCGCTGATGCTGCTGCACCACGCCCGCCGGCATGCCCGCCACGACGTCGCAGGCGACCTCGTGCTGCTCGAAGACCAGGACCGCACGCGCTGGGAGCGCGGCGAGATCGCCGAGGGCCTCGCGGTGCTGGACCGCGCGGTGGTGCTGCGGCGGCCTGGACCGTACCAGATTCAGGCGGCGATTGCCGCGCTGCACGCGCAGGCCCTGCGAGCCGAGGACACCGACTGGCGCCAGATCGCGCTGCTCTACGGCCGGCTGGCATGCATGGCGCCCTCGCCGGTGGTGGAGCTGAACCTTGCGGCAGCGGTGGCGATGGCCGAAGGTCCTGAGCGCGGCCTGGCGCTGATGGACGCGCTGCGGCTGGGCGATGCGCTCGGCTCGTACGACCACTACCACGCCGCGCGCGCCGACCTGCTGCGCCGCGCTGGACGTCACGCCGAGGCCGCCGACGCCTACACGCGCGCCCTGGCGCTCTGCCAGAACCGCATCGAGCGCCGCTACTTCCAGCGCCGGCTGGCTGAGCTTGGCTCAGCGCATCTGGCTCGCGTTTGAGTACAGCCTACAGCTCCGCGAGCGGCCGTGCCGTGCGCATCGCGCGGTTGAGTGTCGCCGCCAGCGCCAGCGCGATCAGCGAGACCTCGAACACGGCAAGCGTCACCAAGACGCCGAAGCGCTGCAACAGCAGGCCGGTCAGCGCCAGGCTGAGCGTCTCGCAGCCATAGGCCAGGACACGGAAGGCTCCATTGACCCGGCCGCGCAGGGCGTCGGGGATCAGCGCCAGCCGGTAGCTGACCTGCGATACGTCGTAGATCTCGTCCACCACCCAGAAGGCGCCCATAATCGCACCCAGCGCCAGCGCCGAGGGCGCGAAAGCGTAGAGCGGCCACAGCAGCGCGAAGAGCCAGAACGCGCCGACCATGATCTGCCCCAGCCGCAAGCGTCTGTGCGCCTGCGAGCCGAGCAGCGCCCCTAGCATCGCTCCAATGCCGCTGATGCCGAACATTAGCCCAATCGCAGCCGGAGCCGCATGCTGGCGCTCGGCAATCACCAGCACGATCAGCATCATGCCCTCGTATGAGAGGATCAGCCCGCTGTGGAGCAGCGCCAGCGCGCGCACCACCGGCTCCCGCCAGAGCCAGCCAAGCCCCTCGCGCATCTCGGCGCCTAACGCACGACCCCGCGACGAGCGCTCTTCCTGAAAGGGCAGGCGAATCCAGGCGAGTGACAGCACCGAGGCGGCGTAGGAGACAGCATCCGCCAGGAAGGGCAGCGCGCGGCCAACGCCGAAGAGCGCCCCACCCAGCGCAGGACCGACGAGCGTGATCACGCCGCCGGTGACCTCATTCTGCGCCGTCGCGGCGGGCAGTTGCGCCTTGGCCACCACTCGCGGTAGCGCAGCCGACTCGGCGAGCGTGAAGAACACGTACAGCGCTCCCTCGATCAGCGCGACGAGGTAGAGCTGCGCCATCGTCAGGCGGCCCAGTGCCAGCGCCAGCGGGATGCTGCCGAGGGCCAGCGCCCGCCCGGCATCGCAGAGGATCATGGCGCGTTTGCGGTCCCAGCGGTCGATCAGCGCGCCGGCGGGCAGGCCGAGCACGAGATACGCCAGCGAGCGCAGTGCGCCCGCGAAGCCGGCTTGCGCGGGGGATCGCGTGAGGGCCAGAATCAGCAGCGGCAGCGCCAGCTGCGAGGCCGCGCCGCCCGCCGACGAGACGGCCTGTCCGCCCCACAGCAGCAGGTAGTCACGATTGCGCCACAGCGGCATCGGGCGCGTACCCACCGGTGAGGGCAGGTTCTTGGTCTGCTCGTCAATTGCCATGATGATGCACTCTCTTCGGAAGCACGCCACAGGGGCATGCGGATGCGGCAGTGGGGCAAAGCATTCATGCGTGAAGGCCCGGCGCGGGGCATCGAGGATTGGGTTTGCGGGGGAGTCAAAGAGGCGAATCACACGGCGAACGGCGCGACCACGTGCGAACCTGGAGCACACACTACCACTGCGCTCACCACCAGCACGCAAGTGCGGCGAGCGAGCGGGCAATCTCGCAGCGGTCGGCGCCGTTTTTCCGCCGCGTAAGCATGAGCGCCGGGCTTACGCGGCGATGGCAGGAAGTGGCGTCACCGCGCGGGTGGCGCACCGCATGAGGGCGAACATGGCGGATTCCATCAGCCAGTCTTCCGGCGTCGTCGGACCCGCGCGGCGCGTGCGTTCGATGCCGTGACGCCGCTGCCGATGCCAAGCCGGCCTCACAGAAGTATACCGCCTCCCTCCGCAATGCCACGTAACAGAAATCTGACCCTTGACAGCCACCCTCCCCGGCCGTTACTATTACGCCAGACGATATACTACGCGCGGCGATATAGCGCGTCGCGTAGTAAAGTCTTCACCTCGCGCCTGGGCGAGGCATGTCTCGCCCCTACAAAGCAAGGCGAGTGGAGGCTAGAGGTGTAGGGGCGTCCGGTGGACGCCCGACTGCGTATGGCATGCTCGGCTGGTGGAGGGAGACGCGGTGACCAACGACCTATCCGATCTGGGGCGATTTTCCGACCCCTCGCTGCTGATCCTCGCCAGCCTGGCGGGTGGCCCCAAGCACGGCTACGCGATGATCGAGGACATTGCCGCGATGGCCGGCGTGCATCTGGGTCCAGGTACGCTCTACGGCGCCATCGCTCGCCTGGAGCAGCGCGGGCTGATCGCGCCGCTGCCCGCCGAGGATCGACGCCGCCCGTACGAGATCACCGCGCTGGGCGCTACGGCGCTGCGCGAGCAGCTCGCCAGCCTGCATGCCTTCGCCACCACGGGCCTGCGCCGGCTCGGCATGGCGTTGGGCTGAGAGAAAGGCGAAGGAGATATCCACCATGCAGCCCACAATCACCAGCACAACGGCTGCCCGCGCGCCCTGGCTGCTGCGCCTGTATCCGACCGCGTGGCGCGCGCGCTATGGCGAGGAGTTCGCGGCGCTGCTCGACGATTACCCCCTGACCCTGTTCAGTCTGCTCGACGTGCTGCTTGGCGCGCTCGACGCCCACATCGCCCCGCTCGATACCGACGGGAGGATCCTGCGCATGCTCCACCGCCCGCGGCGCACCGCCATCGTGGTCTTCTGCGCCTACATCGCCTTCGTGCTCGCCGGCATGAGCTACCAGCAGTCCATCGAGGACGACCTGCACACGCTCAACGGCCCGCACCCCGACATCTCGCTCGCCTATCACGTCGTCTTCTTCGTCGCGCCCCTCTCGCTGCTGGCGATCCTTGCCGGTGGCGCGCCGATCGGCCTCGTCGCCATCCTGCGCGCGCTGCGCAATCGCCGCTGGGACATCCTGGCGCTGTTCGCCGTGCCGCCGGTTGCGCTGGCGGTCTGGATCGGCTGGACGCTGGTGATGGTCAACGTCATCGCGCCGGCGAATGCGGGGCAGGCAAACATGCGCCATCCACTCGGCGCGGCGCTGTTCCTCTCGTGGGGTGGGCTCTTCGTGCTGGCGGCGATTGCCAGCACCGCCGCGGTGAGCATCGCCGTCTCGCGCAGCGACCTCTCACCCACGCTCTATCGCTTCGCGCTCGGCCCAGCGGCGGCCGCGACGGTCTCTATGCTGGTGATGCTCGGTGCGGTGGTCGCCTGGGGACTGCTCGTGCGTGCCGAGTTTCCCGCCTACATGCTCGGACGCAATGGCCCCTCCGGCCTGGTCGCCGAGTCGCTGACGTGGCTGGCGCAGGTCGGCGTGATGGCTGTCGCCACGCTCGTGGCCGCCATCGCCTTGATCCGCGCCTATCGCTCGCCGGCCGATCCGGCCGGGGCCGTTACGCCCGCCGCAGCGTAGGAGGGGGCGGAGAACGCGAAGTTCCGCGAAGTGCGCGAAGTCGAATACGGCGCCGCTCGCTCTATCCGTCAGTCAACCGTGTAATGTGTTTGCACGCCCACACGCACCTGAGTGCGCCCCACGTGCGCCGAGCCAGAGCCGATCTCAGGCACTCTCACCCGTGACGGCCCGGATACCCGTCAGGCATGCTGTGGCCGTGAGGCTGAGCCAAATCTGGCGCGTCCACCGTTTGGGAGGAGACGACAATGGCCGGAACTTCAGGGACCGATCCGCGTGGCGCGCGGCCAGCGCCGCTGCGCGACATGCGCGTGCTGATCGTGCTCGGCGCGGTCGCGGCGGCTGCCGTGCTCGTCCTGTTCCCCTTCGATTGGCTGGGCGATGTCTGGCCGGCCTACGCCAGCGTCTTCGACGTCGTCTTCGCCACGTCGCTCTCTCACTTGATCGGCCACGCGACGCTCTTCTTCCTCTGCGGCTGCCTGGTGCTAATCGCGCTGCCGGGCCTGCGGTCGCATCCCCTGCGCTATCTGGGCGTGATGCTGCTCGGCGCGCTCGCGCAGGAGGCGATCCAGAGCCTCTTCAAGCTGCAGCTCCCGACCGTCTGGGATGGCCGCGACCTCTTGCTCGACCTCACCGGCATCGTCGCCGCGTACCTTGTGCTGCTGCTGCTCGCTCGCGGCGCTGCAAAGCCGGCAGTGCAGGGTAGCGGGCCAGAGAGATTTCAACGCGAAGGACGCGAAGGACACGCGAAGGACGCGAAGTCAGAGATGTGACGGGAGAAGCATTCGCGCTCAATCAACCGTTCAATCTCCCTCGTCTTCACGCTTACTTCGCGTCCTTCTCGTTCCCCGTCTCTCGATGAAGGCGACACGACATGAAGCTCGGCATGTACTGGCGTTACGCCACCCGCTCGCTCGCGCGCGGCGGCCAGCGGACCGTCTTCGCCATCTTCTGCGTGGCGGTCGGCGTGCTGGTGATCGTCGCGCTGCAGCTCGTGGGCAATATGGTCGCCGGCTCGATCACCGGCAACATCCGCGCGTTCAACGGCGGCGACATCGCCGTGCATACCGAGTACCACGACCTCAACCGGCTCCAGCTCGCCTACTTTGACGCTCTCAAGGCCCAGGGCCGCATCACGGCCTACAGTCCCTCGGGCGGCGACTGCGCTACCGCCGACACACCCGCCGGCCCCAATCAGCGCGTGTGCATTGATACCGTCGATCCCGCGACGTTCCCGCTGGGCGGTGGCCTGCACTGGTTGACGCCGGCCAACGGCTCGCTGCCCGCGCTGCTGGCGGGCGAGAGCGCCGTCGCCACGCAGGCGCTGGCGCAGCAGCTCCACGTCGGCGTCGGCGATCAGCTCACCTTCAGCACCGACGGCGGCCGCAAGGGCACGCTCACCATCACCGGCATTGTCGCCAACAGCGGCTTCCTCGAAGCGCGGCCCGACCTGCTGGTGGCCGACGCGACCTACACCGCGCTGCCCAATCTGACCGGCGCGCCCGAAGGCTACACCTGGGTGTGGGTCAACGTCCCCGGCCACGACCCCGCGGCCGCCGCCAGCGTGGCGAACGCGATCGGCAAGCAGTTCCCGCTGACGACGGCGATCACCGTGCAGCAGGAGGCGCAGGAAGCGCACGACGAGATCGCGGCTGTCGAGAACTTCCTCTCGGTGGTGGGGCTGCTGGCGCTGCTGATCGGCGGCGTGGGGATCGTCAACACGATGCAGGTGCTGCTGCGGCGCCGGCTGCTCGAAATCGCGATGCTCAAGACGCAGGGCTTTCGTCGCCGCGACCTGCTGGTGATGTTCGGGCTGGAGGCGGCGCTGCTGGGCCTGGGCGGCGGCGTACTGGGCGCGGCTGGCGGCATCGGCATGAGCTTCGTGGTCAAGGCGCTGCTCGACCGTGCCTTCTTCCTCACCGAGCTGGCGGTGATTGACCCGCCAATCGTCATCGCGGGGGTCGGCATCGGCATTGCCACCACGCTGATCTTCGGCCTGATGCCGATCTTGCAGACCAGTGCGGTGCGGCCGCTGGCGGTGCTGCGCGAGTCGCAGGAGTCGCGTGGGTGGCGCGCGGCGCTCTCGACGGCGCTGCTGCTGGCGCTGCTAGGCTTCCTCTTCTTCCTGCTGGCGACGGCGATCCTGGGCAATGCGCTGCTGGCGGCGGGGGTCGTGGCGGGTGCCGGGCTGCTACTGATCCTGGCGACGTTCCTCTTCGCCGGGCTGGCGTGGCTGATCAGCGTGCTGCCGGTGCTGGATCGCCTGCGCTGGTGGTACGCGCTGCTGATCGCCGTCGGCCTCGCGCTCTCGGCGGCGCTGATCCGGCTCTCGCCGGGCTTTGGCGTGCTGGTGTTGGCGCTGGTGCTCGCCGGCCTGCTGGTGGTGCTGTTGCCGCGTCCCGCCAAGTCGGGCGTGCGGCTGGCGCTGCGCAACATCGGCCGCGCCCGCCTGCGCAGCGCGACGACGCTGGTGGCGCTCTTTGCCGGCGTCTTCGCCATCGGCGTGGGCGTGGCGCTGGGCCAGGGGCTAACAGAGTCCTTCACAAAGCTGGTCGTCAGCCTCCCCAGGGCCAGCGCGTACGTCATCGCCCCCGCCGCCGACGCGCCGATCGTCGCACGGCAGCTCGCCGGCGCGCCCGGCCTCACCGGCCAGCAGGTCAACATCGCCGCGCCCGACCGCATCGTGTCCGTCAACGGCGTGCCGCTGGCGAAGCTGCTGCCGCCCGGCGAAAGCTCCGGCGACATCACCAGCCAGCTCGGCGTGACGGTCAGCGGCGTCGAGGGCTACGACCTGGCGAACGGGCAGATCCCCAAGGTGACGATGGAGCAGGGCACGCACGACAGCGGGCTGGGGCGCAACCTCACGCAGACCGACGCGACCACCGCCAACGCGCTCTTCCCGCCCAACTACAGTCAGGCGCCGCTGAATCTCAAGCTCGGCGGTACGCTCACCGTCGCGGCGCTCAACGGCCCGGCGACGGTCAGGCTGCGGGTCGCCGGCTTCTACAGCGCGCCGGTGGTCTCGTCGCTGGAGCCGGTGATCGCCGATGTCCACGTGGTGCATGCGCTCAGCGACGCCCCGCTCTACATCTACGCGCTCAACCTCGACCCGACGCAGGAGGATCGCGTGCTCGGTGCCGTCAAGCAGGCCGCGCCGGATGTCGTCACCGTCGGCATCAGCTCGCTGCTGAACGAGATTGATTCGCTGCTCGCCAATGTCGCGCAGCTCATCGAGAGTGTGGCCGCGCTGGCGCTGCTGGCAGGACTGATCATGATCGCCAACACCGTCGCCCTGGCGATGCTGGAGCGGCGGCGCGAGATCGGCGTGCTCAAGGCGCTGGGCTACACCAGTCGCGGCGTGCTCGCCACGGTGCTGCTGGAGAACGCCGCGCTCGCCGCGGCGAGTGCCTTCCTGGCAATGTTGCTGGTCACCGCGATCACCTTCGGGCTGGGCAGCTTGGTCTTCAAACACTTCGCCTCCGGCGGAGTCACGCCGGCGCAGGTCCTTGCGCTGGTGGTCGGCACCGCCGCCCTCGCCAGCCTCGTCGCCGGCGCGGTCGCGTGGGGATCCACGCGCGTCCGCCCGATGACGGTGCTGCGCTACGAATGACCGATACAGCATGAAAGGAGCGAATAGCTTCATGACTGGAGTGATGCGCGGTCCAGCGTCGCGCTCTGGCACCGCCGCCGGGCGGGCCGACGAGGCCGTCTTAGCCCTGCGCGGCCTCAGCAAGCGCTACGGCGAGCGATTGGCTGTAGACGACCTGGCCCTCGATGTCCAGCGCGGCGAGATCTTCGGCTTCCTCGGCCCCAACGGCGCCGGCAAGACGACCACCATTCGCATGTGCCTGGGCCTGATCGCGCCGACCGCCGGCTCTGTCGAGATTCTCGGCGTAGATGTCGCGCGCTACGGGCCGCGTATCCTGCCACGGGTCGGTGCGCTGGTCGAGCAGCCGGCGCTGTATCCGTATCTGTCGGGGCGCAACAACCTGCGCGCCGTCGGCGATGCGCTGGGTGGCGCCTCCACTGCGCGCATTGACGCCGTGCTGGACCTGGTGGCGCTGCGCGACCGGGCCGGCGACCGCGTGAAGACCTACTCGCTGGGTATGCGCCAGCGTCTGGGAGTCGCCATCGCACTGCTGCAGGGCCCCGACCTGCTGATTCTGGACGAGCCGGCCAACGGGCTGGACCCCGCGGGGATCGTCGAGATGCGCGATCTGCTGCGCCGCCTGGCTGGCGAGGGGAAGACGGTCTTCGTCTCCAGCCACGTGCTGGCCGAGGTGCAGCAGATCTGCACGCGCGTGGCGATCATCAATCACGGCCGGCTGGTGGTCGAGTCGAGCGTCGCGGAGCTGACCGGCGGCCACGGCGAATTCGTGGTGGCGATCGACCGTCCCCGCGAGGCGCTGGCGCTCGTCCAGGCGCAGCCGTGGGGCGAGAGCGCATCTCTGGATGCCGAAAATCGCCTCGTCACGCCCGCGCCCAACGCCGAGGCCGGCGAGCTGAATCTGTTCCTCGTGCGGGCCGGCTTCGTCCCCGGCGCCATCACGCCGCGCGTGCAGGACCTCGAAGACATCTTCCTGCGCCTGACGGGACCGGCGCGTGACACGACGGCCACGACGGCGGGAGGTGCACGATGAGCGCCTCGGTTGCCCCCGCCGTCCCGGTATCGGTCTCGGCCGGTGTCGCGCGGCCGCGCTTTCTGATTTTGCTGCGCGGCGAGCTGTTCAAGATCGCCCATCTGCGCATCACCTGGGTGATGTCGGCGATCTTCACCCTGCTCGTCGTCGGCTCGCAATTGCTGCTGGTGAGCGGCCAGAACACGCAGAGCGATCTCCAGAGCAACCCGCTCGGCTCCTTCTACAACCTGATGGAGGGCGATCTCTCCATCGTGCGCATCTTCAGCGGCACCTTCCTGCTGATTCTGACGGCGCACGTGATCGGCCTCGAATACCAGCAGGGGACGATCCGTATCCTGCTGGGGCGCGGCGTGGGGCGCCTGCAACTGCTGGGCGCCAAGGTGCTGGCGGTGCTGCTGGCCGGCCTGGGCATCATCGCCTTCGAGATGCTGATCGAGGCGCTCTTCGGCTTCGGGCTGGTGGCGGCGTTTGGGGGCAATCACCATCCGGCGCGCGTGCTCGGCGCGGAATACTGGATGGACGTGCGCTTCTACGTGCTCTGCGTGCTGATCAACGCCGTGGCGACGCTGCTGCTGGGCGTCGCGGCCTCGGTGGCGGGGCGCTCGCTGGCGTTCGGCTTGGCCGTCGGGTTGAGCTGGTTCTTCGTGGATAATCTCGCCACGCTGCCGCTGTCGATCATGGCGCGCTTCACCCACAGCGATCTCTGGCTCAAGCTCTCGGGCCTGCTGCTGGGGCCGGTGCTCAACCGCCTGCCCGACGAGATCGCGCCGCCGTACCACGTGACGGTGGCGGGGCCGCACGGACCCACGACCATCACGCAGGCGGTCTCCGGCTTCGGCATCCTGCCACTGGTCACGGTGCCGGGGTCACACGCGCTGCTGGTGATCCTCGTCTACTCGCTCGTCTTCGCGACCATTGCGGTCGTGCTGACGCGGCGGCGCGAGGTGCTGGAGTAGCGCGTAGCGGGCGTATGGGAAGGCGGAATCACGCCGCAACCGCACCCGCGACCAAGTTGCGACACATTCCGCGCTCCCGTGCGCTACCATTCACATCGGGGCGTCCGCTGGGCGCCTGTCTCCCCTCTCCGCGCAGGGAGTGAGAGGGGCCGGGGGTAGGTAAAGGCCCCCAAAAGGAGATCTATGCCATGCGCAACCGCATCTTGCTTCCCATCGCCGGCGTCGTGCTGCTGCTGGTTGGGCTGGCCGGCGGCATGCTGATCGGCGGCCACTTCATCGCGCAGGCCGCCGCGCCGCAACACTATACCGTGCGCTCCGATAGCACGCAGGCGAGCAAGTACTGCGCGACCTACGAGCAGGCGCTTGCCAACGACCTCAAGGTCGCCCCCTCGGCGCTCGAACAGGCCAACATTGACGCCATGACGCAAGTGCTCGATCAGATGGTGAAGGACGGCCAGATCACCAAGACCGAGCGCGACCAGATCGTGCCTCTGCTCAAGCAGCTCGGCGTCTCGCCCTGCACGCAGCTCACCAATGGCAAGGCGATCATGCAGTACCTGCAGGGCAATCCGCTGATCGTGCAGCAGGCGCTAGCGGCCCACGCCGCACTCAACTCCGCCGTCGCCGGGGCGCTGCACATGACGCCCGATGCGCTGAGCACGGCGCTGGGCAATCACAAGACTGTGGCACAGCTCGCCAAGCAGCAGAGCGTCTCCATTGACGCCGTCAACACGGCCTATCTGCACGCGGCGAAGTCGTTCCTCGCCCAGGCGGTCAGCTCCGGCATGATCACTCAGGCGCAGGCCGACGGACTGAACAAGACGCTCGCCCAGGCGGTCGCCAAGGGGTCGTACCCGCTGCTCGACGTCGGCAACCTCGCGTCGCTGGGCCAGGGGCAGTAGGCGGTATCGGCACCCGGTGGTATGTAGCACGGCTAGTAGCACGGCTATCAGTTGCCTTGCGTAGCCGCGGCGCTCCGCCGGTCCGCACGCCGCGGCATGGCCGGCAGATCGTTGACTTGCGCAACCGCCGCTCAAACAGCGGCGGTTGTCCTGTTTGCTGCCCCTCTCGCCGCGGCCACCCACTGACGAATTGAAACCGCTTCTTGATTGGCGCCGCGCGTATCGCTATCCTTCATGGGTGTGATCCCTAGTGGCAGTCGCGAGGTGCTGATGAACAAGACGGATGTGCTGCAACGGATCGACGACGGGTGGCGTCGCCTGACAGACCTGGTCGAGGGGATCGATCCCACCACCTTCGTCCAGCCGGTCAAGGATGAGTGGTCGCCCAAAGACCACGTGGCGCATGTGGCCGCGTGGGAGGAATACTTGCTCGCGATCCTGGAGAAACGGGACCGGCATCGGAGCATGGGCGTGGGCGACCTGCGGGGCAAAGAGACCGATGAGATCAACGATGCCGTGTTCCAGACCCGGCGACACCTTGCGCCGGACGAGGTCCGGGCATCGCTTGCCGAAACGCACCGCAACGTGCGCGCGGCGATCGAGGCGTTGTCCGACGCGGACCTGCGGCGGCCACGATCCGACTTTCAGCCGGCGGAGCGTGAAGACGGCGAGACGGGCGACGAGTCGCTCTTGGATGAGATCGAGTGGAACACCTGGGGCCACTACGACAAGCACATCGAGTGGCTCACCGCTCTGATCCCCAAGTCGCCAGCCCCATGACGATCTCAGAACGGCCAGCGGTGATTGCGAGAGGCAGTTTCGCCATGCGCTCTACACGTCGGGTTGCAGTGGCACAGCGCGCTGCCGCATCGAATATCTGCGCCACTTCAAGTGGGCGAAACGGAGGAGCAGTGCAAGCGGTGTCAACTCACGCGGCGCTGGTCGTTCCAGCTCCGGGTCAGATGCTCGTCGAAAGCGTTCAGACGAAGGCGCCACAAGCGGGCGAAATGCTGGTCGCTCCCCTATACACTGGCATCTGCGGCTCCGATCTGGACGTGCTGCGCGGAGTCCGGCCCAGCAACACGCGCATCCTGGGTCACGAGGGGGTGGCCGAGGTCGTGGCGGTTGGTCCTGGGGTGACCGACTTTTCCATCGGCCAGCATGTCACCTTTTGGCCGAACAATCCGAACGATCTTGACGATGTGCTGGGCGTCAGCACCGAGGGTCTCTTTCAGCAGCGGCTCCTGATCTCGCGGGCGGCCATGGAGCGGGGTATGGTGCTTCCGCTCGATGCGGGGATTTCCCTGGTGTGCGCTCCACTGTTGGAGCCGTTTGCCACCGTCATCTACGGCCAGCGCCTGATCGAGCAGGTGCGCACGCCTGAGAGCCTGATGATTGTGGGCGCGGGTCCGATTGGGTTGTTGAACGCGCTCTACGCCAGGGCGCGGGGATGTCCGCGGGTATTCCTCGTGGATACGTCGCAGGCGCGGCTGGACTGGGCCGCGTCGCGCGGCATCGTAGACGATTCGCATGTGCTGCTCAGCTCATCCCAACTGGCAGACATCGTTCTGGAGCGAACCGCGGGACGTGGTGTGGACGCCGCCTGCCTGTGTACGCCACGTTCATCCACGCGCTCGGCGCTCGCGCAAGCTCTGCGCTACGTGCGCGAGGAAGGGTGTATCGAGCTGGCCGCCGGAGTTGCCTCACGTGAGGAGCTGCCCGAGCTGCCGGGAGTGGACCTGAACGCGATCCGGGACGCGAACGTCTGCGGCCTCGGGCACCTGGTGAGCCAGCACACGACACGAGCAGGGAAGCGGCTCTGGCTCACCGGCCATAGCGGGGCCTCGGCGCACTATCTGCACGAGGCGATGCACCTTGTCCTCAACGAGCCGGCCAGCTACGCCCGGATCATCTCACACGTGGTCTCGTATCGCGCCGCCCCGCGCGTTATTGAGCAGCTTCTCTCCGGCCGCTCTCCAGTCGTCGCGGATGCGCCACGTGTCAAAGTGATCGTTGACTTCACCAACGACGCTGAGCAGATTGACGCGTTCGATCCAACTGCTCATGGCCGAACCAACGTCTTCGAGCGTCTTAGGGGGTGAACAGCTTCCAGTGCCCCTCGGAGACGACGTCGACGGTGCCGTCGGTCACGGTAGGTCTCGCCGAAGGTGGCGGTCACCGCCATGCTCCCGGCGCTCACCCCCATGTAGACCGTCTCGCGCGCTAGCTGCGGCAACAGGTCCGCCAGTCCCGACTGTCGCATCCAGTGGCACAGATACAGGACATCACCGCCCCACACCAGCAGGGCGTCCGTCTCCTGGACCGTGGGGATCCAAGCTGTGTCATCGATGCTGGGCAGCGCGGTCAGCTCCAGTACGCCGAGCGACTTCCACCCCAATCTGCACAAGGGGCTATCGGTTGCTCCGCAGATCGCCCGCCAGGCCAGCACCGCCCGGGAAGGGGTAGATCGCGGTGGGAATGATGGGGGCGCTGGACTCGGTGATCGGTTTGCCCAGCAGGTCGACCAGCGCGTTGTGGATGCTCGCGTTCTTGATGCCCGCGGAAGTGAGCAGAAACTTCAAGACGCCTCTCCCTTGTGGATTCCATACGAGCCATGAACCGAGGGTGCCGACCGACGACGAAAGCAAGACACCCGTCTACACGCTCTGACGCAAGCCTTCCGCAACCGCGGTCATGTGCTCGGTCGCGTGCCCCGCTCTCCCGGCAAAGATGTCGCCGGCGACCCCCTCACCAACGACCGTGGGCACCGCAGCGGCCAGTTGCTCGTCGGTGAACTGGTGCAGCAGGTCCAAGAGGTCCTGTCGGGCCGCCAGGAAATCCGCTACCAGCGTCTCCAGCGTGTCGTCCTGGTGCGCGTTCACGACGGCTTGATTGATCTGGGCGACGGCCAGCTCCAGCCGCTCCTGCTCCTCCGGGGTCAGCGCGTCCCAATTGCCCAGAGTACCCGGCAGCGGCATGCCCGCCGGGTATTGACTGCGTAAGAACGCGTCTCGCGGCTCGTCGGCGAGTGCACGGCGCAGTAACCGCTGGATGTTGCGCTCGTTTTGCACCAGATGCGCCAAATGATCCTTGGCGCGCCAGGGAGCCGCTCCGGGCACTCCACTCGCCGTTGCCGGGCGCTCCAGGTCGTGCAGGCTCAGCCCGTGAAAAAACGCCAGAACCTGCGTCTGCGACGCCGCAAGGGTGTCCAGAATCGCTGCGCGCGTTGGCATGATTCCTCTCCTAGCAACCAGTGGGAAGCACTGGGTAGCACCAGGCGTGTCCAGATGACTCCGCCAGCCAGGCCGAGAGACGAGAGGCAAGCAGGGGATCCGGCCCACCTGCGCTTGCTAGTACACTACAGAGGCACCGATCTCTACTTCGCGTCAGGGTCGCGCTGCATGAGACCGAGGTGATTGCCCTCGGTGTCGCGCACATACGCGAGATAGCCCACGCCAGGCACCGGCCCCGGCTGATGCACCTCGCTGCCCCCAGCAGCCACGGCAGCCGCAAAGGCGGCCTGCACATCCTGCACGTCCACCGTACAGGTGAAGCCAAACTGCGGGACGGTCCCCTGCGTGGGGCTCTCGCGCCGGCTCAGGCCACCATCAATGCCGCGCTCCCCTTCACCCGTCGTGATGAGCCAGTAATCCATCCCCTCGACCTTCTCGATCGACCAGCCGAAGACGTGCTGGTAGAACGCGATGGCTCGGTCGACATCATCCGCGTAGACATCGAAATGCACCACTCGATTGGCCACGGCTTGCTTTCTCCTGCTATGGAGCGATAGGCGAACAAACGTTCTTGGTGCAGAGGATAGCACCCACTGTCCAACTGCTGCTGGCTCCCTGACCTTTGGCGCGTGACGAGCGTGATGCTGTCTGCGCGTGGCGATGTCCTGTGCCAAGGGCTAGGCGCATCACACCATCGCTGGGAACCTGTGTCGCGGGATCGGGTGAACCTGAGCGCCACATCGTCGCTTTGTCTCCCATATCGGTGTCTATCCCGCGGTCACCAGCACAATCCCGCCGAAGCCAAGCAGGATGATGCCGGAGAGCACGTTCACCGCGCGCAGCGTGCGCGGCCCCAGCCGCTCGCGCAGCCAGCCGACGCCGCCGCTCAGCAGCAGCCACCACAGCGCCGAGCCGCAGAAGACGCCGGCCACCAGCGCCGCCGCACTCACGTAACCCACCCGCGCACCGGCCACCCCCAGGCCGGCGAAGATCACCGCGAAGGAGAGGATCGTCGCCGGATTGGTGAGCGTGAGGCCGAGCGTCGAGAGATACGCGCCGGCGAGCCGCAGGTGGCTGCGTGGGCGCAGGATCGCGAGGTCGGAAGCCGCACGATGCCGTGACACGGGCGTGATTGCTGGCGACCTACCGACTGGCGCCGGCTTGTGCGCCAGCGTGCGCAGGCCCAGGTAGCAGAGGAACGCGCCGCCTAGCAGGTGCAGCCAGAGCCGCTGGCCGGTCAGCAGATCGCTCACCGCGCTGAGGCCGAAGGCCGCCACCGCACCGTAGAACATATCCGCCGTGGCGGCGCCTAGCCCCGACACGAAGCCAATCAGGCGCCCATCGGCTAACGTGCGGCGGATGCAGAGTACGCCGATCGGTCCCACCGGCGCCGCGATGCTGAATCCCAGCGCGACGCCGCGCAGCCACAGATCCATCGGTTGTCTCCCCCTCGTTGCGGGCTGCGGAGCGTTGGATGACCCTTCGGCGCCCCCGACGGGAGTCGAACCCGTTGCTTTCTGCTCGACAGGCAGATGTGCGGTCCGGTACACTTCGAGGGCAAACATGAGACATGGGAAAACGAGGAGGCGCGCCTCCGCGGGATGCGGCGCGCGCCTGATGGCTACTGGTGCGGCTTGCGGTCTCGACCCTCTGGACTGGCTAGCTGTCCGGCTCCGAATGCTCTCCAGTCCGAGATCGGTGGTAGGTAGGGTCAGGCCTGGAGCGGGAGACGTGGGAGCGAGGGTCGCGCCATCAGGCGCGGGCGCTGCTGGGCGTCGTGGCGACGCTGGCGCTGGCCCGCGGGCGTCCACCGGACGTCCCTACCCGAGCGAGCGGGCACGCCGGCTGGCGCCGCCGACATATCGGCGCGGCGCTGCTGGTCCTGGATGCGTGCCGGCTGGCAAATGATGGCTGCCACGGTCTGCTGTTCCCCTCGCAGGTTGGCTCGCCCAGTGAGAGCGGGCATGGGCAGTATGTCAGACGTGTGGTGCGGCTGTCAAACCGGCGCTGGCATCCCCTATCGGTTCGGTCCGTCATGTGATATTGTGCCGCTACCCGGCGGAGCGACGACCGCCGGCAGATTGTGGAGCGACCCGATCTACCCCCCAGCCATGACGGCGTTTCCCGCTGAGAGTGCGGTTGCCCAACGGGCAGAAAGGGGGGAGCGCGATGGACTTCCCCGACGATGTTTGCCGCATGGCGCGCAACGTGGCGAGTGTCGCGGCGATCCCCTGGGAGGAGCTGGCCGATGGGCCGGCGCGCGGGTGCCTGTTGGAGATGGCGTACGCCGGGCTGGACGTGGCCGCGTTCGAGACCTGCGAGGGGCGCTGGCGCATCCGATTGCAGCGGCAGGAGATGAGCTGCCCCGAGTGGGCGGCGAGATTCGCGGTCTGAAGGCGCTATCGCCGGCTGGTTTACTGCTCTACCGGCATGCTTCATGCGGGGAAGTATTTAGGTGGCACCCGTATTCGAGCGGGCAGCACGGCGGCACGGAAGCATGAAGGAGGCAGGCATGCCCTGGCAGTTCGATCCCGCGCATTCGAGCATCACCTTCTCGGCCAAACATATGATGATCACGACGGTGCATGGCCGCTTCGATCAGTGGACCGGAACGATTGACCTGGACGAACACCATCCCGAAAACTCGCGCGTTGAGGTCACGATCTACGCCAACAGCATTGACACCGACAACGAGCAGCGCGACGCGCACCTCAAATCGCCGGACTTCCTCGACGCCCAGAAGTACCCGACGATCAAATTCAAGAGCACACGCATCACGCAGCTCAGCGACACGACGGCGACGATCCTGGGCCAGCTCACGATCCATGGCGAGACACGCGAGGTGCCACTCAACGCCACTCTGGAGGGCGTGACGCGCAACATGCAAGGCGCGCGCGTGGCGGGCTTCACCGTGGATGGCACGCTGAACCGCAAGGATTGGGGCCTGAACTGGAACGTCGCGCTGGAGGCCGGCGGCTGGTTAGTGAGTGATACAGTCAAGCTGCATGTCGAGGCCGAGCTGATCCAGCAGGGGGCCCAGCAGCCGCGGCCGGCGCAGCCGGCGGGCGCCGCGCAGTCGTAGCGCGGCGCCGACGATCCACTGATGGCACGCGGGGCCACGAGGAAGAGTGGCGCTCACGCACGCTCAGGATGCGAAGCGCCCGAGCACGGTGCAGCCTGGCTGAACTGTACCGGCTCAGGCGTATGTTCTGTATGCACGCGAAGGATGGTAGCGTGATGGTAGCGTGTGGTCAGGCTAGAAGGCCTGCCACGCCGTCAGGCCGTCAGGATCAAGGGGGTCGGGGTCACTTGGACGGGATCAGGGTTTCTTGGACTTGGAACGTGCCAACTAATCCAGGCCCGAGAGAGCCAAAGTTATGGTGGCCCGGCGCGACGGGGAACCCCGTGTCCACCCCGCTGAAATTCGTCGAACCAGGAAAGAGCGCCACACAGGGCGCGGTGAGGTTCGTGGGCGTCACCGTCGCTGTCCCCGAAATGACGAACGTGCCGCTGGTTGTATCCCAGGACGTGATGTCGAGGCTTTCGTGGCAAGTGAAGCCGCTGCCTGCTGGCGTGTGAATGTATTGTGCGAGCTGGCAATCGCCATCATTGCCAGAGGTGACTCCACCACCAAGTGCGCACCAGCCCCAGAAGCCAAAGCCGAAGCCAGTACTTGGGGCAGTGCCAGTGCCTGAAAAGGTGAGTTGCCAGTTGTCATTGCTACCATACGCGAAGGCGGCGGGAGTCGCAGCGAAGAGTGCCAATGCCGTGGCAATCAGAACTGCGAGCAACGGGCGTGGAAGCTTGAGCACCTGAAGTCCTCCCTCTCTTGTTCGTGGCGCGCAGCGCCACATCACGCTGCCGAGCAGCGTGCCACTGGCACACGCGACAAGCGCGACACGCCGCCACTGCGGAGACGGGGTCAGCCAGGAGAGCAAGATAGTTCCCTTGGAACGACGTGTCCCCGCTTTGTCCGCTGTGCCACCATGCACTGTAGACGGTGCTGGTGCAAAGCAGGTGATGGCGGCGGTAACAAATGGGAGGAGGAATTACCAACGCTTGTTGCGCAGTTGTAGTTCACCGCGTTGGGTCCGCGGGTATGAGAGCTTTGGCCTGCCGCTAGACGACAGCGACCTCACAAGAGTTGGTATCAGCGACAATGGCCACGAGCGCCGGCGGCTGTGGCTATGGCCGCAATCGGTGAATCCACGGCGAGACGGCTTGCGCGATGGGTCGTCGGGCGAGCACCATAACTGCCGCGCACCACAGCAGTGGCAGCGCGTCGAGCATGGGAGCGTAGGTACCGGCCGCGAGCAGCAGCAAGCCCCCCAGCAGAGCTGAGGTGACGGCAGCCCCCGTGCGCCAGGCGAAGAGCCGGAACGCGAGCAAACTGAGCGCGAGGGCGACCAGCGCCAGCCCCAACGGGAACAGCCCGCTGAGCTGCAGGTACACCAGCGCCGCCACACCGAGCGCCAGATCGGCAATGGGCGCGAGCTTTGCCGGCGCTGGATCGCGGCGCCGCGCGTGCTCCAGCAGGGCCAGGGTCCATCCGGCTAGCGGCATCAGCACGGCCAAGCGCAGCGCGGAGCCGCCGGCGCGCCAACCCAGCACGACGAGCAGCGCCGCCAGCAGCAGTCGCGCGAGCGCCGGATCGACTGCCAGTTGGATACGGGAGCGCAAACGCACTCCGTGGCGCCGGGCGCCGAAATCGTAGGTCCGGCCCTTCCAGGTGACGCCGCCGCCCAGCGTGGCCTGATAGGCCGAATAGAGCGTGAAGAGGATGATGGCGGCGACCGTCGCGGCGTGGAACGCGACCATCACCAGCGGCAGGCGGAAGCGCCACAGCAGCAGCGCGTAGGAGGCCAGGATGGCGGCGATCTGGCACAGTGGCAGCCAGAAAAGCGCGACGCTGCCCACGTGGCCCCCGACGAGCGCCGCCGCGACGAAGCCGTAGGGCGCGAAGAGGAACGCGGCGCATAGCGGCGCGCCGACCAGCAGGCCGGGCAGCGAGTAATTCGTCGCCGCGAAGGCGCTCTTGGCGAAGCCCTGCCACGCCTCGGCCAAGCCATAATAGAGGCGCGTAGAGACCAGATCGGTGCCGTCTATCCACACCACGCGACCGCCGCCGCGCTTCACCAGCCGGCTGAGCTGCATGTCCTCTACGATGTCGGCGCGCACCGCCTCGTGCCCGCCCAACTGCTCGTAGGCGTCACGGCGGAACAGCATGAACGGGCCAAACGCCCCGGCGACCAGCGGCGAGGGCAGGGTCGTCACCAAGCCCAGCGGCAGAACGCCCGCGAAGGTGAGCAGCGTTGTGGGCAGCAGCAGAGCCTCACCAAAGCTGCCGGCGATCATGCGCGGAATCAGTGTCAGCAGGGCCGCGCGCCGCCGCCGGGCAACTGCTAGCGCCGTCGAGACGCAGTGCGGCGCATGCACGGTATCGGCGTCGGCGAAGAGCAGCCACCCGCCCCGCGCGGCGCGAGCGAGCTGGGCGCAGGCGAACGCCTTGCCATGCCAGCCCGGCGGCAGCGGCTCGCCGCGCAGCAGGCGCACCCGGGGATAACGCGCCGCCAGCTCGGCCACGATGGCCGCCGTCTGATCGGTGCTGTGGTCGTCGAGCACCAGCACCTCGCAGCGCGGGTAATCCTGCCGCGCCAGCGACTCGACGCAGCGCGCGATCGCGCGTGCCTCGTTACGCGCCGGGATCAAAATCGAGACCAGCGGACGGTCATCAAGCTCCCCTCGCCCACCTGTTGCTGTAGCGGCGAGGCCCGCCTCGCCCCCTCGGTCGGGGGTGAGGATCCCAGGACGGCGCAGCAGGCGCAGGTTGACGAGCGTATTGAGCAGCAGCAGCGCCAGAACGGCCGTGATAATTGCCTGATAGATCAGCATGCGATCACCGCCCCGCGCCTATCGGGGAGGGGTGTCGTGGGCGGGCGCTTCCGTGTCGCCGTCGGCGGGCCGGTGAAAGCCCGGTTGGGCATCGTCGTGCCAGGGCTGGCGCTCCCAGACACGCGCCTCGTGCGGGCGGTCGAGCAGCTTCTTGGCGCCGAGCATCAGGCCGAGCACGACGGCATAGGCCGGCACCCACAGCGGCTGGCGAAAGACGACCGGCAGTACGACCACGGCGATGCATCCCAGCGTCACCGCCGGATTGAAGTCGCGCAGCACGAGATAGGCCACGCTGAGCGCCACGAATCCGCCGATGGTGGAGAGCGGGCTGATGCCGATCAGAACACCGGATGCTGTCGCCAGGCCCTTGCCACCGCGCCCGCGTAGAAAGACGGGGAACTGGTGCCCCAGCAGGACGGCGACGCCGACGAGCAGCGTGCCGGCCAGCGGCAGCCCCACGGCGACGGCCGCTTTGTAGGCCGCCAGGCCCTTGAGGCCGTCCAGCAGGAAGGCGAACAGGCCCCACGACGGGCCAACCACGTGCCAGACGTTGCGGCTGCCGACGTTGCCCTCGCCAACCTCGCGCAGGTTGACCTCGGCGCGCGCATGGGCGATGAGCTGCGAGAAGGGAATCGAGCCGAAGAGATAGCCGAAGAGGATGAGGACGACAAGCTTCTGAGCCATAATGACCGCTCCTGTGGCATCCACTATCCTTATTATTGTCGCTCGCCGGTGTGTTGGTATGTCAAGGGGCGCAGAACAAACGCCCCCTGCCGGAGGTTCCGGACAGAGGGCGCGTTGGCGGTCACGTGGAAGACACAGAACCGGCTGCTATGCGAGCGCGGACTCGGTCTCTGTTTCAGTCTCGGCCTCGACCTCGATGGCCGGCTTCGAATCAGTTGCGCGGCTATCAGGAGCCGGGGCCGTGCGCGCCGTGGGCAGGCGCTGCGACAGGCCAGTGACGATCAACGGCAGCAGCATGCCGGCATCCGCGGGGACCGCGACGTGCGCCGCGCCGGCCGCCATCGCGCGAGCGCCGAGCGTGACGCTGCCGGCAAGGGCAGGAGCACCCAGGCCGAGCGCCGCGGCGATCTCGCGTGCCTGCGCCAGCAGCCCGTCGGGCGCACCCTCACCAGCCCGCACCACGCCGAGCCTCGGCGTTTGGCTGATGAGCCGCGCCAGGGCCATCACGTCGTCGCCGGGGTCGAGCGCCAGTCCCTTGCCGCGGGCGCGCGCCGCCACCAGCGCGGCGCCGAGGGCGCTCGTGCCGAGATCGGGCGTGAACACATGCGCCCCCGAGCGGGCCGCGGCCTGCAGCAGCCCTTTGCGCGGCGCGCGGGCCGGCAGCGTCTCACCCAGCGCCCGCCACAGGTCGGCGCTGGTCGCGATGGTCGAGGTATCCAGCTCGTCGAGGAAGCGCGCGAAGAAGGCGATCGCTGCGTCGCGTCCGGCGTCGCTCGCGACTGGGCCGTCCTCACCGGCAACGTGCGGATGCCCCAGCGCCTCGTAAAGGTCGGCGAAGAGGTCGCCGGCCGAGGCGATCACCACGTCGGCGTAGCGCTGCTCCAGCGCGTAGACCAGTGTCTCGCGCAGCCCGGCGGCGATCACCGGCTCGGCGAGCGCCAGCACGATGGTCGTGCGCGCGTCACGCGCCAGCGCCTCCCACGCGGTCAGTGCCCCGCCGAGCTGGCGGCCGGGACCGGCGGTGGCAGCCAGTTTGTCGAGCAGACCGGAGATCGAGGCGGTCGGGTTCACCTGGAACGACTCGCCAGCGGGCGCGGCATCGTCACCCTCGACCGAGCCACGGGTGCGCGCCTTCGCACCACGCGCACCGGCAAGCCGGCTCTCGGCATCGCTGCCATACGTGCCACGGTCGGGCGTCACGCCGTAGCGCGGCCAGATCATATGTCCTGTGCCCTCACCCGCGTTGTTGTGGTGCGCGCGGCGCGCGGAGGCCGCCTTGCGGGCACTCTTCAACCCGGTCGCCGGCAGGGTCTCGGGCAAGGCGGGATCTTTGCTCACGACGCCGGCCGCCAGGCGCGCCTCGGCGGCGGCGATCAGGTCGTCGGTTGCGCCCAGCTTGCCGTGGTGCGGGCCTTTGAACGAGAGACCGCGCTGCACCAGCATGCGGTCCATCTCCCGCACGTCAAAGGCGTTCTTGATGTACTCGATGGCCAGCTCGTGGTCGAAGTTCTTGCACGAGAAGATGTCCATCGTGAAGTAGTCGAGCTCGGGGAAGGTGTGGATGGCGATGTGGCTTTCGGCGATCACCACGATGCCGGAGACGCCCGAGTAGGCCGGGTCGGGGGCCTGATACTCGAACATATAGGGGCCGCCAATCTTGGTCATGCCGATGGCGGCGGGGTAATCGTTCAGCACCTGCTCGACAAGGGTGCGGTTGGCAAGCTTCTTCGTATCGCAGCGGCTGCCGTCAATAATCAGGTGAGGTCCGAACACTCCACGCTCCTGGATTCCGCGGCCGTGACGTGCCGCTAGCTGTCTCCGCTCTGGAAACAGGCGATGTACCAGCTCAGATAGGTTCCCACCAGAGTTCCGCGCGCGCGGCGAAGGGCGAGGGAACTCCCATCGGTACTCATACAGAGCCTTTCTCTTCCGTCGAGCTCCCTACCCAAACAGCACCCAGCCCGGCAGTGCGGGTGTCGTGTTGCGGCGGGGCGTGCCTCGCCTCTGGGGGCCGCGGAGCGCCCGCTGGGGCGGTCCGAGGAGGCGGCTCGAGGTGTTCGACCTCAGCGCGCGACCGGTTCGCGCGCAGCCTCATGAATATACGTTCCGACGGACGAAAAGTCAAGGTCATGGGAACCTTGCGCTGCTTGGCACGAACGCTGAAATAGACGAGCTTCGCGACATGCGGGCGGAGTCATGGTGATACCACGCGAGCAGGCGGGCGCGCCATCCCAAGCAAGGGTCCGAACTTTCTCGGTCCGGCCCCAAAGTCCGCACTCACGGCGTTCGCCGTCAGCAGCTTTGCGCGTACGTCGTCGCGATGGAAGTATCAGGGTACGAGTAGGCGCCCACCACCGCCGACGAAGGGCTTTGACGCTCGAACCACGGCAACAGCATCTCGACCTGACGAGGTGGCGCTACCCTTCATCACCCAGCGTCAGCACAGCCAGGAACGCCTCCTGCGGGATCTCCACGCTGCCCACGCGCTTGAGTCGCTTCTTGCCTTCCTTCTGCTTCTCCAGCAGCTTGCGCTTGCGGGTCACGTCGCCGCCGTAGCACTTCGCCAACACGTTCTTGCGCAGCGCCTTGACCGTCTCACGCGAGATGATCTTGCTGCCGATCGCCGCCTGAATGGGCACCTCGAAGAGTTGGCGCGGGATCAGGTCTTTGAGCCGCTCGGTCAGCACGCGCCCGATGCGCTGCGACTTGTCGCGATGGGTGATCATCGAGAGCGCGTCAACCGGCTGGCCGTTCACCAGGATGTCGAGCTTGACCAGATCGGACTCCTGGTAGCCATGGAAGGTGTAATCCAGCGAGGCGTACCCCTGCGTGCGCGACTTGAGCTGGTCGTAGAAATCCACGATTAGCTCGCCCAGCGGCATGCGGTACGTCAGGTGGACGCGGTCCTCCTCGATGTAGGCCATGTTGCGGAACTCGCCGCGCCGCGTAGTCACGAGGTCCATGATGGCGCCGATGTAGCGCGCGGGGGTGAAGATCGAGATGTCCATGATCGGCTCTTCGATGCGCGCGATCTCGGTTGGGCCGGGCAGCTCGGCGGGATTGTGGATGTACGTCTCCTCGCCGTTGGTGCGCGTGACACGATACTCCACGCTGGGCGCGGTCATCAGCAGGTTGAGACTGTACTCGCGCTCCAGCCGCTCCTGGATGATCTCCATATGTAGCAGCCCCAGGAAGCCGACACGGAAGCCAAAGCCCAGTGCCACCGAGTTCTCCGGCTCGAAGACCAGCGAGGCGTCGTTGAGCCGCAGGTGCTCCAGCGCGTCGCGCAGCAGGGGGTAGTCGTCGCCCTCGACGGGGAAGACGCCAGCGAAGACCATCGGCTTGGCGGGGCGGTAGCCGGACAGCGGCTCGCGCGCCGGCTCGGATGCGAGCGTCACGGTGTCGCCGACCTGGCAATCCTTGACGTTCTTGAAGCCGGTGGCGATGTAGCCTACCTCGCCGGCCTCCAGCGCTTTGGCCGCCACCAATGTTGGGCTGAAGTAGCCAACTTCGAGCACCTCCGCGGTGCTGCCGGTCTGCATCATCAGCAGCCGGTCGTCGCGGTTGATGGCGCCGTCCATCACGCGCACGTAGGCGATCACGCCCTTGTAGGGGTCATATTTGGAGTCGAAGACCAGCGCCCGCAGCGGCTGGTGCAGGCTGCCATGCGGCGGCGGCACGCGCTGCACCACGGCTTCGAGCACGTCGCGCGTGCCGGTGCCCTCTTTGGCCGAGGCCAGCACCACCTCACTCGCCGGGATGCCGATCACGTCCTCGATCTCTTTGCTCACCTTCTGCGGCTCGGCGCTGGGCAGATCGATCTTGTTGATCACCGGGATGATCGCCAGATCGGCCTCCAGCGCCAGGTAGAGGTTCGCCAGCGTCTGCGCCTCGATCCCTTGGGTCGCGTCCACCACCAGGAGCGCGCCCTCGCAGGCCGCGAGGCTGCGCGACACCTCGTAGCTGAAGTCCACGTGCCCCGGCGTGTCGATCAGGTTTAGCTCGTACTCGTCGCCGTCGTCGGCGGTGTAGCGCATGCGCACCGCCTGCGCCTTGATGGTGATGCCCTTCTCGCGCTCGAGGTCCATCTGGTCGAGAAGTTGCTCCTGCATCTCGCGCTTGGAGACGGTGCCAGTCATCTCAAGCAGGCGGTCGGCAAGCGTGGATTTGCCGTGATCGATATGGGCGATGATGCAGAAGTTGCGGATGTGACTCTGATCCATGCGGGCTATCTATCGTGGCGGCTCATCGGCCGTGCGAGGGCACAGGATGGCCGCGCGATCCTTTCATTCGGGTTTGCTCGAATACGCAATGAGGGCGCTATCGCGTGGAGCGACAAGCGTATTATACGCCATGTGCGGCACGCAGGCGTGCTACACTGCGCGCATGACACACCTGATCCTCGTGCGCCACTCCCTGCCCACGGTCGTGCCGGGCGCCGATGCCGCCGACTGGCGCCTCTCCGATGAGGGGCGCGCCCGCGCGGTCACGCTGGCGGAACAATTGGCTGACTACGGGCCGTCTCAGATTGCGAGCAGCGACGAGTCGAAAGCGCGCGAGACGGCTGAGATCATTGCGGAGCGGCTGGGCGGTGTGCTGGTGGTGAGCGAGCCTGGCCTGCGCGAGCACGATCGCCGCGGCGCGCCCTACTTCGGCGACGAGCGCGCGTTCCAGGCGACGATGGCCCGGTTTTTCACGGCTCCCGAAGAACTGATCTACGGGCGCGAGACGGCGGCGCAGGCGCGAGCGCGCTTCGCGGCGGCTGTGAGCCGCATCATAGCGCAATCACTGGTCGATCGCGACATCATGGTGGTGACACACGGCACGGTGATGGCGCTGTATCTGGCCTCCATCTCTGACACCGGCTCCGACGCCTACGCGATCTGGCGCGAGCAGACGCTGCCCTGCTATGCGGCGCTGGCGCTCCCGGAGATGCGGCTGGCCGCGCGCTCGCGGCCGTGAACGGCCGGCGCAGGAGGTGACGGCTGGCTCGCGGCCGTGAACGGCCGGCGCAGGAGGATCGGGCGTGAACGCCTCCGTGATCCATCAGCACTGCAGCCGAACGTGACATGAGGCGCCGGCCGATGGTCCCAGAGGTGATCGGAAGGGCATTCATGCCCCGTATTCCTGCGCCGGCCGTTCACGGCCGCGAAGCGGTATTCCTGCGCCGGCGCGGGTGTAGGGGCGAGCCGGGGGTGAGGACACTTCATGTGGAAACTCTCACCAACCCGGCTGTCACCGGTCGCGTAACGAGTACGAAGCCCGCGACGACAGGGAATCCTGTACACGGGTGAACCGAAGGATTTGCAGCATGCCGAAGGCGCATACCAAATATACCTGCCAGCAATGCGGCTACGAGAGCGCCAAGTGGCTCGGCCGCTGTCCCGACTGCGGCGAGTGGAACTCGCTGGTCGAGACGATCGTGCCCGCCACGAAGCCGGCGAGCGGGCGAAGCGGCTCGGTCGCGCGCATCGGACGCGCCGAGGCGGTGCCGCTGCCGCAGGTGCGTGCGGAGGGCTTCGCGCGCGCCTCCACCGGCTCGCCGGAGATGGACCGCGTGCTGGGCGGAGGCATCGTGCCCGGTTCGCTGGTGCTGCTGGGCGGAGAGCCGGGAATTGGCAAGTCGTCCCTCATGGCACAGGTAGCCGGTGACATCGCTCTGCAGAGCGGCCGCGAAGTGCTCTACGTGACGGCTGAAGAGTCGCCGCAGCAGGTGAAACTGCGCGCCGAGCGACTCGGTATTACAACGGAACGACTCTTGCTGCTTCCTGAGACCGATAGCGAAGCGCTCGTCGAAACCGCCGAGCGGATCAAGCCGGCGCTCGTCGTCGTAGACTCGATCCAGACCGTCGCCTCATCACAGATCGCCTCGGCCCCCGGCAGCATCAGCCAGGTGCGCGACGCCACCCTGCGGCTGATGCAGCTCGCGAAGGGCCAAGCCATTCCGGTGTTTCTCATCGGGCACGTCACGAAGGAGGGGACCGTCGCCGGCCCGCGCGCGCTGGAGCACATGGTGGACGCCGTTCTCTACCTGGAGGGCGAGCGCTTCCATACCTACCGGCTGCTGCGCGGCGTCAAGAATCGCTTCGGCGCGACCAACGAGGTTGGCGTCTTCGAGATGCGCAGCGAAGGCATGGTGGATGTCGAGAACCCTTCCGCCCTGTTCCTCGCCGAGCGCGCGGAGCACGCCACCGGCTCGGCCGTGACCGTCAGCCTGGAGGGCACGCGGCCGCTGCTGGTGGAGGTGCAGGCGCTGGTGAGCACCACCGTCTTCGGCACGCCGCGTGTGACCACCAACGGCGTCGAGCAGAGTCGCACGCTGATGCTGTTGGCGGTGCTGACCAAGCGCGTCGGGCTGGCGCTGGGCAATCAAGACGTCTACATCAACGTCGCCGGCGGTTTCTCGCTGGGCGAGCCGGCGGTGGACCTGGGTGTGGCGGCCGCGGTCGCCTCCAGCTTCCGCGAGCGGCGCATCGCACCGGAGGTCGCGCTGATCGGCGAGGTTGGCCTGGGCGGCGAGCTGCGCGCGGTGAGTCGCGCCGAGGCACGCATCCGCGAGGCGGCCAAGCTGGGCTTCCGGCGCTGTGTGGTGCCGCGCTCCGGTGTGCCGTCGGCGCGCGATCTGGCTAGTACTTCCGCCAGTATCGAGCTGCTGCGGGCTGATACACTGGCCGAAGCACTGGAGATCGCGCTCGATACCTGAACGTGGCGGTAGGTTGTATACTGGAAGCGGTGGCATCCAGCGGTGACGCCGGGCGCCTGCCGAGGAGACGAAAGGCTGGCCGCCTGCCAGCTAGAACGCGAAGAAGGAGGCAGGCGCTTCGTCGTCGTACTGGTGGTGGTGGAGAAGAACTCGCGTTTGGCGCGCGTACGCTTCGATTTGCGCGGTCGCACACCGGCCGCACGCCGCGAACTCCTGGACTTATCCGCGACGTATTCCACGTCGCACGCGCGCATCGCGACCCCTCCGCCAACGTGTGCTGGCGCGGCTTCAGCCGCGCCTGGACGGGCCATACGCCATGTGGTCCGATGGAGGAGGTTTACCCATGTCAGGAAGAAGCATCCTGCGGCTCATCGGCCTGGTCGTGGCCGCGGGGATCGCGCTGCTGGTTGGCATCAGCCTGGATGCTAATCACAAGCATTGGGACATCGTTGCCGGGGCGGCTGTTCTGGCCGGACTCATCTTTTTGATCATCACGCCCTGGGTCGTTATCCCGCCGTACCGCCGCATCCGCGATCTAATCCGTCACGCCGCCGTGAGCGACCTGATCGCCGGCGCCATCGGACTGATCGTGGGCCTGTTGATCGCCGCACTGGCGAATATCTTTCTCTCGCAGATCCAGTTCTTCCACCTCGGCCAGGTGCTGCCGATTCTGGTTGCCATCGCGATGGCCTACGTCGGCATCGCCACCGCGGTGGTGAGAAAGGACGACTTCGCGCGGCTGATCGTCTCGGCGTTCACGGCGGGGCGTGCGTCGCGTCGCGCGGCACGTGAGGAGCGCGAGGCGGGCGAGGACGGCGACGAGCGCGAGGAGCGCGAGCGGCCGGCAAAGCTGCGCGAGCGCCTCAGCGGCCGTGGCAAGAACGCGCGCAACACCATCGAGCGCATCCTGGTGGATACCAGCGCGATCATTGACGGGCGCATCGCCGATATCGCCGACACCGGCTTCATCGCCGGCACGCTGGTGGTGCCGCGCTTCGTGCTCGAAGAGCTTCAGCACATCGCCGATTCGCCTGATAGCATGCGCCGCAACCGCGGCCGGCGCGGGCTGGAGATCTTGCAGCGCTTGCAGAAGGATTCGCCGGTGCAGGTGGACATCTCGGACGCCGACCCGGAGAACACGCCCGAGGTAGACGCCAAGCTGGTGAAGCTGGCGCGGCAGTGGCACGGCCCGATCATCACCAACGACTTCAACCTCAACCGGGTGGCCGAGCTGCAGGGCGTGAAGGTGCTCAACATCAACGAGCTGGCCCACGCCGTGAAGCCGATCGTGCTGCCCGGCGAGGACATGACGATCAAGATCATGCAGGAGGGCAAGGAGCTGGGCCAGGGCGTCGGCTATCTCGACGACGGCACGATGATCGTGGTTGAGGGTGGCAAGTCGCTGATGGGCACGACCATCGACGTGACGGTGACGCGCGTGCTGCAGACCGTGGCCGGGCGCATGATCTTCGCGCACCCAAAACAGCAGCCGGCAGGTAGCGCGGCGGGGGCGCGCCGTGCCGGCACCGCGTAGTGTAGCGTATGGCGCAATTAGCGGTGGCGTCACGCAGCCAGCGGTTGAAGCCGCGCCCGCCGGCCGGCGAATAAATTCGCGCCTGGGGGCGTTCCGCCGCGAAACCCGCCGCCGCGGGTTCGGAGCCGAGACGATGGCGCAGGGCCAGCGGGTGAACCCGCGTCTAAGCGCCTCCGGCGACAAAGCCCGCCTGCGCGAGCTGGAGATCGGTGGTTGAGCGGTGAGTCGCCGAGATGCAGTGCCCATCGCCGAGGCCGTGCTGCTCGCCGCCCCGCACGGTGAGGGCGATGACGCCCTTTTGTGGTCTCCGGTCGCCGGCAAGCCGCTTCTGGCGTGGCCGCTGGCGGCGCTGCGTGCGGTGCCGGAGATCGGGTCAATAGCGCTTGTCGTGCCCGCACCCCGGCTCGATAACGCGGCGCGGCTGATCGCGTCGGAGGGGCTGGCGGACGTTCGCGCGCGCGCGCTGCCACTGGATGCGTCGATCACCGCCACGCTTGATCTCGTCCGCGCGCACCTTGCTCCTCGGCGGAGCGGGGCGCGACATGTCGCGCCCCTACACCCGAAAGGCGAGGGATCAGCGCCAGCGGCCGTGCCCGGTGTGATCGTCTTGCACGACGCCGCGCGCCCGCTGGTGACGACCGAGCAGATCCAACCGCTCGTCGCGGCGGCTGTGGATGCGGGTATCGCCGTCAGCGCCGAGCCGGTCAAGGAGACGATCAAGCGCGTGGCACAGGGGCGGGTGGTCGAGACGCTGCCGCGCGACGAGCTGGCGCAGCTCATCCCCCCGCTCGCCCTCCGCGCCGACCTGCTGCCCGCGTTGCTCGATGCGCCCGAGCGCCCATCCGGCGCGCGAATCATGGATCTCGTCGCGGCGGCGCTGGCCGAGGGCATCGCGGTGCGGACCGTACCGCTCGCCGGTCCGAGCGTCGCCGTCACCTCGCCTGAGGACCTGGCGGTGGCCGAGGCGCTGCTGCGGGCGCCGGGCAGCTAACGTTTCAACTGCCTGACGTCTCACCCGATTTGCCCCGCGCCGACCGCGCTTGATATGGTGTAGGAGCACACCATCCGCAGTTCATCATGTGTCACTTCACGTCAAGGATCACGCGCATGGACCCGCACGAGTACGAGGCGCTCTATCCGCCGCGCACGGGGCTGCCCGACGGCGCCCAGGTGACGCGCGTCGCCCCCAGCCCGACAGGACGACCGCACATCGGCACCGCGCTGCAAGGCGCGATCGACCGCGCCGCCGCTTCCCAAGCGGGCGGCGTCTTCATCCTGCGCATCGAGGATACCGACCGCACGCGGCTGGTCCCGGAGGCTGTCGCGGACATCATCGCCGCGCTGGCCTGGCTCGGCATCGCGCCCGACGAGGGTCCCGCGCTGGGCGGCAATTATGGTCCTTATGTGCAGAGCGAAAGGTTGCCGATCTATCAGGCCGCGGCGGAGTGGCTCGTCGCGCACGGCCACGCCTACCGCTGCTTCTGCACCCCGCAGCGCCTCGAAGCCGTGCGCCAGGCGCAGCAGAAGGCCGGCCAGCCCACGATGTATGACCGTCACTGCCGCACGCTCGCGCCCAGCGAGGTAGCGCAGCGGCTCGCGGCCGGCGAGCCCTCGGTGATCCGCCTGGCGATGCCCGCCAATCGCAGTATTGCCTTTGCGGACGCCCTGCGCGGCACGATCACCTTCGACTCCAACCTGGTGGACGACCAGGTGTTGATCAAGTCCGACGGCTTCCCGACCTATCACCTGGCCGTGGTGGTGGACGACCATTTCATGCGCGTCACCACCGCCCTGCGCGGCGAAGAATGGATCTCGTCCACACCCAAGCACATCGTGCTCTACGAGGCGTTCGGCTGGCAGATGCCGCGCATCGTCCACACGCCCCTGTTGCGCGACCTGGAGCGTCACAAGCTCTCCAAGCGCAGCGGCGATACCTCCATCGCCTGGTTTCGCACCCAGGGTTACCTGCCCGATGGCTTCCGCAACTACCTCACGCGGCTGACCTGGACCCATCCCGACGGCAAGGACGTGTACCCGTGGGATGAGTTCGTGCGCCTCTTCTCGGTCGAGGCGCTGCGTGCCACGGCGCCGGTCGCCGACATGGACCTGCTCGACTTCATCAACGGGCAGTACCTGCGTGCGCTGACTCCCGCCGAGCTGTACGCCACGATGCGCACCTGGCTCGAATACGTCGCCGCGCGGGAGGGGCCGACCACCTTCGAGCTGAGCGGCAAAGGCGACCGCGGCGTGTCACTGACTCCGGAGGAGGTCTGGGCCTACATCGCCGCGTTTACCAAGGGCCCGGCGTATTCGCAACGGGTGCTGGCGCTGGAGCCGGAGCGCTACAAGAAGCTGGGCGACGTGCTCGCCACCACGCGCCTGTTCTATGCCGATCTCTTCGCCGCGCCCTCCGCCGCGCAGCTCGCCAAGCCGCTGGGAGACGGCGCCCAGGCGCGGGCGCTGCTGGACGCCTACCGGGGCGGCACGCGGCCAGATGAAGAGACGCACGAGCAGTGGGAAGCGCGCGTGCGGGCGCTGGCCGAGCAGATGGGCGTGAAGGCGGGCAAGGCGTTCATGACGCTGCGCATCGCGCTGACCGGTTCGGAGCAGACGCCGCCGCTCTACGACATCGTGCGGGTGCTCGGTCCCGACGAGACGGGCCGCCGGCTCGCCCTCGCGCTCGCGGCGCTGGACGGGTAACGCGGAGTTCGCGGAGGTGCGCGGAGGACGCGGAGAAGGGAGAGGCGATCAGCGAAATCACGAGTGACTTCTGGGCCAGCATGGCGAAGCATGCCTGTTGCTTTCCCTCCTCTGCGCCCTCTGCGTCCTCTGCGGTTACTCTGTGCTCTCCCTCTGCTTCTCTGCCCTCCGTTCCCTCCGTTGCCTCTGTGGTGATTCTCTCTCCTTCTCCGCGTCCTTCGCGTATCCTTCGCGTCCTTCGCGTTCCCCGTAACCTCCTTCCTGGCGCGTTCGTCATGCGGCGATTGCGCACCAGGGCCAGGCGCGGTACGATGGGTCCATGCGTATACTGATTTCGGGTGGCGGCACCGGCGGCCATATCTATCCCGCGCTGGCGGTGGCGCGCGAGCTGCACGTACGCTACGGCGCGGAGCTCCTCTACCTGGGCGATGTCAATGGCCTGGAAACCGACATCGTCCCGCCGACAGGCATCCCCTTTGTGGGCATCACCGCCGGCAAGTTCCGGCGCTACCTCTCGCGCCACACGCTGCGCGACCTGGCGCGCGTTCCCAGTGGCATCCGCGAGGCGATGACGCACGTGGCGCGGTTCCAGCCGCACGCCGCCTTCACCAGTGGGGGCTATGTCGCCGTGCCGGCGGGCCTTGCCGCGCGGCGCTACGGCGCGCCGCTGCTGATGCACCAGCAGGATGTCGCGCCCAACCTCGCCAATCGCCTGCTGACCCCCTTCGCCACGCGCATCTCGGTCTCGTTCCCCGATTCGCTGCGGCGCTTCCCGCGGCGGCGCTGCTTCCTGGCCGGCAACCCCGTGCGCGACGAGATCCTGGGTGCCGCCAGACGTCCCGTGGCAGACTGCAAGCTGGCGTTCGATTTCGATCCGGCGCTGCCGGTGCTGGTGGTGACCGGCGGCAGCCAGGGCGCGCGGCACCTCAACCAGGCGGTGGCAATGACGCTGCCGGCGCTGCTGGACCGCTGCCAGGTGCTGCACATCAGTGGCGAGCGCACCTACGCCGAGACCAAGGCGCTGGCCGAGCCGGCGTTCATTGAGCGGCCGGAATGGCGCGGGCGCTACGTGCTGCGCGACTACCTCACCGACCGCATGCCCGAGGCGCTGCAAGCCAGCGATGTGGTGCTCTGCCGCTCCGGCGCCGCCACGCTGGCCGAGCTGGCGGTGCTCGCCAAGCCGAGCATCCTGGTGCCGCTGCCGCCCGGCTTCACCGGTTCGCCGCAGACGGTCAACGCGATCATGTTCCGCGGCTCCGGCGCCGCCGAGATGATCCTCGACAAACACCTGACGCCCGATCGACTGCTCGACGTGCTCCTCCCGCTGCTCGACAACCACCCACGCCGCGCGCTGATGGCGAATTCCGCACGTGCCCTCGCCCACCCCGACGCCGCCACCACGCTCGCTGACGCCGCGGCCGTACTGGCTCGCAAGCGGATGGGCAGCGGGCACAATACTCGCTAGCCCGGACAATTCATGCAGCCGTAACGGAAGGCGAGCGTGAGTCTAGGGCAGGCAGGCGGTCTGAAGCACCGCGGGTAATCCCCTGCCATCGAGCCGACTGGCACTGTGGCGGCCTGGTCTGGATGATGAATAGTGCGGTCTAAGCGGCACCCGTATCTACCTCAATGGTGCGTATCTCAGGCGTGATGGTTACAACCGGCTCCTCATAATACAGCTCCAGCGCCTCACGGAGGTTGTCGAGCGCCTCGGCTTCGGATTCGCCCTGACTCGCTACGTCCACGTCCAGGCACTGGGCAATGTACCAGTCGCCTTCGCGCCAGGTGCTTGCGGTAAACTCGCGCTTCATGCTGCCCCCTTCGGTACCATGCGCAGCGTACCCTGCTCACCTGACCCCACTATTCATCAACCCATCGCACGCAGCCTCCGATACCCTGTGATACAATGGCGGTTGCCGTGCCACGCAGCAATTCTTTCCCTCGTGGATGCGACGGAACCGGAGTCACCGCATGTCCCAGGACGACGACAACACCCTCCCCTTGCCACCTTTCCACCCCGATGACGGGCGCCCACTCGTCTACGTCATCAACTCCAATGCGGAGTTCCTGGAGATGATCGCCGAGCTGCTCTCTGATTCGCGCGCCGAGGTGGTGCTGGAGCAGATGCGCCCCAACGTCGAGGTGACGCTGGAGAACCTGCGCTCGGCACGGCCAGATCTGGTGATCCTGGACATCATCGCGCATCAGCAGGATGGCCCGCTACTGCTGGGCCGCATCGCCGCGGACCCAGATCTGCAACACCTGCCGGTGATGCTCGCCTCGACCAACTCGCGCTTTGCCGAGCAGCTTGCGAACGCCCATCCCAACGTCGTGCGCGACATCCTGCCCAAGCCCTTCGACCTGGACGACTTCTTCGCCACGCTCAACCGGCTGGTGGTCGGCATCAACGCCCGCTGAACAAGCAAGGACTAACCGCAGAGGACGCAGAGGACGCAGAGGACGCAGAGGTTCCAAGTTGGGGTGCTGGTACATGTCTGCGCCGATCAGGTGATGTTCCAGTGGTCGGGGAAGTGCGTGTTGGGGAAGATCGCGCGCGCCTCGGCCAGCATCGCGCGCCAGCCGTCGGGACCGTAGCGGTCCGAGATGTGGAAGAGGATCAGCTCGCCGGCCCCTGCGGAGCGCGCCAGCTCGGCGGCCTGCGGCGCTGTCATATGGTGGTGGCGCCGCGCCAGCTCGGCATCTGCCGCGAGGTACTGGCTCTCGCAGACGATGGTCTGCACACCGCGCAGCGCGGGGACCAGCCGCGCCATCGCCGCCTCGTCGAGCAGAAAGTCGGTGAGGTAGGCGAGCGAGTCGCCGGGCGTCTGCGTCACCAGCTCGCGGCGCAGCGCCTCCACGTCGCGCACCTCGCCGCCAACCTCGACGGTGGGTGATGCGCCCGGCGCGGGATACTTCACCTGTTCGATCCATGGTCCGGGCGGCAGACCCAGGCGCTCCAGCGCGGCGGCGTCCACGTTGACGCGCGGCGCCTCGCGCACGATGTAGCCGGTGGAGGGCGTGTGGTGGTCGAGCAGCAGCGCCTCGACGCGGAAGTCGCGCCGCTCGATCACGCCGCCGCTATGGGGACGCTCGCCCGCCGGGTGCGCCACGGCAAAGGCCTCGTGCGTCTCGAAGCGCAGCCGCGTGATGCGCTGAGGGTCAATGTCGCTGACATACCACGCGCCGGGATCATCCTCGTAGAGGTTCCACAGAAAGCCGCGCAAGCGATGGTGCATGATGCGCCCCGTCTCCGGCGGACCATAGACCTCCATCGGCTTGGTAGGGCGCACGTAGGTCACGCGGAAGAAGGCGTCGAAGCCGGCGACGTGGTCCATGTGCAGGTGCGAGAAGCACAGCGCATCCATCCCCAGCAGGTCGCGCAGGTCGATCTGCTGGGGACAGCCCTCGCCGCAGTCGAAGAGCAGCCGGTAGTGCTCGCGCCGCCCGGTGATGCGCGCGAAGACGGCGTTATCATGCCCCGGCGCGCCGAGCGCGCGATAGGCAATTGCCATTCGATCCGGCCGCTCCGTTCCTGCTCCTGCTGGCTGTTGCTTTCGGACACGAGGGCGTACGCCGTACGCCCCTACTTCACCTCGCGCATGGTGGGGAAGAGGATCACCTCGCGGATGTTGGGCTGGTTGGTGAGCAGCATCGTCAGGCGATCGATGCCGCCGCCGTAGCCGCCGGTGGGCGGCATGCCCATCTCCAGCGCCTCGATGTAGTCCTCGTCGAGCATCTGCGCCTCGTCGTCGCCGCGCGCACGCAGTCCCGCCTGCTCCTCGAAGCGCGCCCGCTGCTCCAGCGGACTGTTCAGCTCGGTGAAGGCGTTGCCCAGCTCCAGCCCGCCAGCATACGCCTGGAAGCGCTCCACCACGCCCGGCTGGCCCGGCTTTGCCTTGGCGAGCGGCGAGATCTCCTGCGGATAGTCGTAGAGGAAGACCGGTCCCTTGATCTTGGCCTCCGGCCCGCGCATAATCGAGTCCTTCAGCTCGTCGATCAGCTTGCCGCGGCCCAGCCGCTCGTCCACCGTGTAGCCGTGCGCGCGCATCTCGGCGGCCAGATCGTCGCGCGTGGGGTACTGGTCGTAGTCGATCCCGGTGTGCTCCAGGATCGCCTCGCGCAGGGTGATGCGCTGCCACGGCGGCTCCAGGTCCAGCGGCACGCCGAGGTATTCGAGCTTGGTCGCGCCGAGTACGCGCTCGGCGATGGAGGCGTACATCTCCTCGACAATGCGCATCACGTCCTCGTAATCGGCATACGCCTGGTAGAACTCCATCGCGTTGAACTCAGGATTGTGCTCGCGATCGATGCCCTCGTTGCGGAAGTTGGGGCCGATCTCGTAGACGCGCTCCATCCCGCCCGCGATCAGCCGCTTGAGGTACAGCTCTGAGGCAATGCGCAGGTAGAGGTCGCGGTCGAGCGTGTGATGGTGCGTGACAAAGGGCCGCGCCGTGGCGCCGCCGTAGAGCGGCTGCAAGATCGGCGTCTCGACCTCCACGAAGCCGCGCGCGTTGAGAAAATCGCGCATGGCGGTGAGGATTCGGGCGCGCGCGACGAAGATCGGCACCACCGTCTCGCGGTTGGCGAGCAGGTCCAGGTACCGCTTGCGGTAGCGCGTCTCCGGCTCGAAGAGCTTCAATTCGCCGCCCGCGCCCTTGGCCGGCAGCGGGCGCAGCGCCTTCGCCAGCAGGCGGTAGCTCTCGACGGCGACGGTCTTCTCGCCAGTGCGCGTGGAGAAGAGCGTGCCGCGCGCCTCAATGAAGTCGCCCAGGTCCAGCAGCTTGAGTTGGCGGAAGGTGTCTGGGCCGAGCACATTCTTCTTGAAGTAGACCTGGATGCGCCCGCTGCCGTCCTCGATGTGGGCGAAGATCGAGCCGCCCATCTCGCGGATCGACATCAGCCGTCCGGCGACGGTGATCGGCTGGTCTTGCAGCTCGTCGTATTGCGCGAGCGCCTCGGCCGCGGTGTGCGTGCGCTCGCTGGTGGTGGGATACGGCTCGACGCCGGCGGCGCGCAGCGCCTCCAGCTTCTCCAGTCGAGCTTCGCGTTCGTCAGACATGGGTGGTATCGAACCTCTTAGAAAGGGGCCGGCGGATGAATCCGCGCCTAGGGGGCCTGCGGCCGCAAAGCCCGCCTGCGCGGGCTAGGAACCGGAGATCGGCACAAGTGGCTGTACTTGGTAGTGGCACGGCGTGCCGCGCCCGTCGCCGACGCGACCAGGCTATGCCGCGATCAGCGCCGCCAGCTTCGCTTCCGCCGCGCGCAGGCGTTTGAGCGTGCGCTCCTTGCCCAGCACCGCCAGCGTCTCCGGCAGGCCGGGCGTCTCTTTGCGCCCGCTCGCCGCCACGCGCACCAGCATGAAGACCGGCCCGCGGTCGGGCACCTGGCTGCCGTCGGCTTTGGTGCGGATGAAGCCGTGGCCGACCACGAACTCGTCGAGGGCCTTCAGCAGCGCGTCGGGCGACCAGTCTCGCAGCTCGGCGAGCACCGGAATCAATGCCCGTAGCGCCTCAACCCCCCCCTGCGCATCGAGGCTCTTGCCCAGCAGCAGGCTCGCATCGTACTCCGGCTGCTCCTCGAAGAAGAAGCGCGTCACCTCCGGCGCCTGCGCCAGCGTCTTGAGGCGCTCGTGGTCCAGCGTCAGCGCGGCCCGCACGTACTCGCGGTCCAGCCGCTCCGACGTGCCCGCTGGCAGCGCCGCCTCCAGGAACGGCCACGCCGCCTCGGTCAGTTGATCCGGCGTCAGCTCGCGGATGTAGTGGCCGTTGAACCACTCCAGCCGGTCACGATCGAATATCGAGGGCGACGAGCCGATGCGATGCAGGTCGAAGATCTCGGTCAGCCGCTCGGGCGTGAAGAACTCGGTCTTGTCGTCGTACGACCAGCCGAGCAGCACGAGGTAGTTGACCAGCGCCTGCGGCAGGTAGCCCATCGTGCGGTACTCCAGCAGCGGCAGGGCGCCGTGGCGCTTGCTCAGCTTGCTGCGGTCCGGCGCCAGCACCAGCCCGACGTGGATCACCTCCGGCTCGTCCCAGCCGAACGCGCGGTAGACCTGGGCGTAGCGCGGCGCGCTGGAGATGTACTCCTCGCCGCGGATCACGTGGGTGATTGCCATCAGGTGGTCGTCCACGATGTTGGCGAAGTTGTAGGTCGGGTAGCCGTCGGACTTGAGCAGCACCATGTCGTCGAGCTGCTCGTTCTTGACGGTGATGTCGCCGCGCAGGAAGTCGTGATAGGTCGTCGTGCCGGTTTCGGGCGCGGCGAAGCGCACCACTGGCACGATGCCTGCCGCCTCGCGCTCGGCGCGCTGCTGGGGCGTCAGATAGCGGCAGCGGCGATCGTAGCCCTCCGGCACGCCGCGCGCGCGCTGCTCCTGGCGCATCTGCTCCAGCTCGGCCTCCGAGCAGTAGCAGCGGTACGCGGCGCCCTTCTCCAGCAGCAGCTCGGCGTGCTCGCGGTAGAGGGCCAGCCGCTCCGACTGGAAGTACGGCCCATACGGCCCGCCGACCTCCGGCCCCTCGTCCCAATCCAGACCGAGCCAGCGCAGCCCATCCAGGATGCTATCTAGCGCGCCGGGCACCAGCCGCTTCTGGTCGGTATCCTCGATGCGCACGAGGAATTGGCCGCCGGTGCTGCGCGCGGCGAGCCAGGCGAAGATCGCCGTGCGGTAGTTACCGATGTGCGGCAGGCCGGTAGGGCTGGGCGCGAAGCGCGTGCGGATCGGGCGCACACTGGGCGCGGGCGCGTTGGACGTATCGGACGACGTAGCGGGCACGGAAGACGACTCCTCGGGATGCTAGGTGTGGATCTGCCACTCGCGGCCATCAATGGCCGGCGCACGGGCGACTACTCGCGGCCATCAATGGCCGGCGCAAGAGTGATTGGGCGTGAACGCCCGCATGATCCGGCAACAATAGATGGCACGCGAAGACACGCACGCTACAGCATATCACACCGAGCGGGCCGTTCGCTGGAGCTACGAAGCGGGTGCGTGTGGCGCTCGCGCGGCGCGGTAGGCGAGCAACGCCAGCGCGATCCAGCCGAGCAGCAGGCCGAGGAAGGCGGTGAAGATGCCGTTGTCGCTGGTCCAGGGGCCGGCGGGCAGGCCGGGCGCGCCATGCCCCGCGACCACCACGCCCACGCCGGCATCGGCCAGCGCGGCGAGTCCCGTCGCCACCAGCAGCCAGATCGCCGCCCAGGCGCAGAAGCGCCACGAGACCGGACCCCACCACAGCCCGACCAGCAGCTCCAGCGCGCCGAGGCCCAGGAGCGCGCCGGCGGCGTAGAGCGCCAGCAGGCCGTCGAAGGTGGAGGCGTAGGCGCTGATACCATAGCCCAGCGACGAGCCGAAGGGCGTGCCCAGGCAGCGGCCCGAGACTAGTGGCACGCCGGTGCAGCCGACGCTGGCCCACGGGAAGACGAAGACGCCGATGCCCCAGATCACGAGGCCGGCGGTGAGCAGACCCATCCCTGGCAGCCGCCCGGACACGTGCGGCACGTACAGCGCCGCGAAGCGTCCCTCGTGCCGCCGCGCCTGGACCATACCCACGATCAGCACGATGACGGCGATGATGCAGAGCGCGAGACTCGCCAGGTGCAGATAGTAGGCCGTGAGCGGCTGGGGGACATCGGTGATGGTGAGGCTGCGCGGCGAGAGGTTGGGGTCCAGCGCGATCGTGCCGCCCTGGCGCACGCCCGCCAGCGTCGCCGGCTCGACGACGATAGTCAGCGCGGTCCAGAGCACGAAGCAGAGCAAGCCGACCAGCGCCAGCGGCGAACGCGAGCGGCGCAACAGCAGCGGCAGTAGCAGCACGCCGGCGATGCTGATCGCGCTCCACTTCGCGCTGCCGAGCGCGCTGGCGACATCGCCCGGCGAGAGCAGCGGCTGGTATCCCTGCTGCTGCGGGCCGATGCCGCTGACGCCGACCCACGGCAGCCAGGCGGTCACCAGGTAGCCGGCTGCGCCGATTGCCGCCAGCGCGCAGCCGAGTCCCCACAGCGGCACGCGCCGTCGCGCCTCGCCGCCCGGCCACAGCGGGGCAGTCACCTCAATCCTCGCTGGCGCCGCCGGGCGTCCACCGGACGCCCCTACGCCATCGCCTCCACTGCCACTGCCGCTACCGCTTGCGCTC
This sequence comes from Ktedonobacterales bacterium, assembly GCA_036376595.1. GTDB lineage: Bacteria > Chloroflexota > Ktedonobacteria > Ktedonobacterales > JADMIN01 > SMAG-U1939. The sequence continues at coordinate 76,623 of DASVAA010000102.1, forward strand.
ATGTCGCCGCCTCCCCTCACCATTCCGGCTCAATCCTCAGCGGCACTAGTGTACACGAGCGCGCGGCGATGCGCCAGACAGGTGCTTCACGCCCGGCGGCGCCACGCGGGACAGCCTGCCGTACGACCTTTGGGATCGCGCAGCTTATACGCGGCGTCGTGGCCGCAGTAGAAACGGGAATTGGTGTGGAACTGGTAGAAGGCGCAGGCCTCGCAGATGTGGGCTGCCGTTGACAGAGGGACCGGATGGCGGACAGGCTCCGGCGTCGTGGGCTGGCCGTCGCCCCACCGAGGACGCGAAGGCTCGTTCGGCGGCGCTCGGTGCGGCAGCTCATCTGTGCAGTCGGGCTGTTCTCCTGCGGGAGTCACAGCCTCACGTTCTAGATGTGGCGCCTGGGGCCGGCTTGGGAACGGGATCGGCTCGCTCGCGGACGCGCCTTGCTGCGCGGACGAGACTGTCAGCACCGCGACAGCTACCGGCGTGCCCTGACGCACCTGATCCAGCGCATGGAAGACCTTGTCGATCTCCCCCGTCTGATCATGCACCCAATCGCGCGACCAGATGCGATGGATGTGCCAGCCGAGGCGTTCGAGCTGCTGCTGGCGCAGACGGTCGCGGTCACGTGCGGTCTTGGCCGAGTGATAGGTCGCGCCGTCGCACTCGATGCCCAGCAGATACCGTTCCGGGTGGCTGGGATCGCGCACGGCGAGGTCAATGTAGTAGCCGGCGCAGCCAACCTGCGATGTAAGCGTAAGTCCACGCGCGGTGAGGGCGTCGTATACAGCTTCCTCGAAAGGTGAATCGAACCCCGAGCGCGCGCCGTCGCTGGACAGCGCGCGCACCTGCTCAGTCAGCACGCCCGGACCCTGCTCGGCATACGCCAGGTAGTCGCGTAACGTACGAGCGCCGGCCGACGCCATGTTGGGCGGCAAATCGGCGGCGCGGATCGAAGCGACCAGCACCACCTGCTCGCGGGCGCGAGTCACGGCGACGTTGAGCCGCCGCTCGCCGCCCTCGCGGTTGACCGGCCCGAAGTTGAGCGTCAGCTTGCGCACGGGGTGTTCTGGCGGGGCGTCGTAGCCATAGCCAATGCTGAGCAGGATCACATCACGCTCATCGCCCTGTACGCTTTCGAGGTTCTTGACGAAGAATCCGTGGTCGTCGTTCTCTTCGAGCTGCTGCTCGATCGCCGTGCCGAGCGTGCGGTCGCGCTTGAGCCGGCGCTCGATCTCGTCGCGAACCGCCTGCTGCTGAGATTGGCTCATCGTCACCACGCCGAGCGTTGTCTGAGGATGCCGCCGCAGGTGCTCGATGGCGAGATCGACCACGCGCGCTGCCTCGATCTTATTCGTATGCGAGCCGCCGCGATCGTAAACTCCATCGCCGACATACTCGAAGCGCACGCCTTCCGCATGCTCGGTTTGCGGGCCGGGGAAGGTTTGCAGCGCGTTGTGGTAGAAGTGCGCGTTCGAGAAGGCGATCAGCGACTCGTGACGGCTGCGGTAGTGCCAGCGCAGCATGCGCCGGTCTGGGAAGGCGGCGTCACACTCCTCCAGGATGCTGGCGGTGCGCTCGTTCTGCGATGATGGAGCGCCTTCAGCATCATCCTCGTCCTCGTCGCCAGCATAGGCGGCGGTGAAGAAGCGGGTCGGCGGAAGCTGTTTCTCGTCGCCGACGACGATCAACTGCGCGCCACGGAAGATGGCGCAGATCGCGTCTTCAGGGCAGACCTGCGACGCCTCGTCGAAGATCACGACGTCGAAGAGCTGGTCGCCCGACTCGACGTACTGGCTGATGCTCAGCGGACTCATCATCCAGCACGGCTTGAGCCGCACCAGCGCGGGTCCTGTGCGCCGGACAATCTGACGAATTGCCGGGTGTCTTTTGTTGTTCACCTCGCGGCGCAGCGCGCTATACGCGGCGCCGAGCGGCGTCATCGTGTCGGAGAGCGCCTGCCTCACCGCACCTCGCCGCAACGCGCCCAGGTTCGTCCGCAGCCGCGTGCATGCCAGTCGCAGGTGACGCTCATCCTGCTGGCCGAAGCGGGCGATCAATTGCTCGTGCAGCTCGCCGCGGAATCGGCGCAGCGCCAGCTCGGCTTCCAACACGGCGTCGAGCCAGATCTGGTAGAAGCGCTTCTCGTAGCGGTCGGGGAGGTCCCGCGGGAAGTGGCCCTCGCGCAGCCCGGCGGCGACGAAGCCCTCCAGCCCGAGTGCCTCACAGCGCCGCCGCTGTTCCAGGCATGCTACCCAGCGCTCCAGCTCAGGCAGGTGCTCAAGCCGCGCCGCAACCGCATCGCGCAGGGTGCCAAGTGGAAGGGTGCCGAGCGATGATGCTGGCGCCAGCAGCACCGCACGCGGCAGCACCGTGTCGCTGAAGCGCAGCGCCTCGTCAATCCGCGCCAGCGCCGCTTCGCCATCATGCGCCAGCGCGCCCACGCGCTGCAGCGTCTCCAAGTCGCCCTCGCCTGAGACAAGCCGCCGCACTGCTTCGGGCGGTGGTGCCGAGCTATAGAGCGCCCCGAAGCCGTCGATCCAGGCGATGGTCGCGCGAATGGCCTCCCAGTTGGAGCTCAATCCGGCATCGTAGCGCCCAAGCAGATCCGCGAGCGTCTGTTGCCGATCGGAGAACCACGCGAGGATGCCGGCGACGGATTGTGCCAGGCGCAGATCATCGCAGAGGGCGCTCCACGCGAGCGGCGCAGGAGCCTGAGGTTCTCGCCGGCACGCCACGAGAGCATCAGCGGCGCGCCAATAGTTGCTGAGCGCCGAGTGCATGCCGGACAAGGACTCGCTCAACGTCCCCAGTTCAGCGTCCGCGAGGTCCACGAGACCTTCGCAGACCCGTTCCGGCACGAAGAACCGCGTGAGATCGTCTGAGACGGCATGCCATCGCGTCAGGAATTCAGCCAGACGATCGCGCTGCGTGCGCAGCGTGCTCAACCCACGCGGCTGCCCGGTCGCCAGTCGCGCGATTTCTGGCGGCAGGCCATCGGGATAGTAAAGGCTGAGACGATCGGTCCAGAGTATGGCTGCCGTCACGCGCTGCCAGTCGGTCTGCACGCCATCGAAGAGCGGCCCCAGCGCACCCGCGTGCTCGAGGCGCCGCTGCTCCAGGGCTTGCTCGCCGACCTGGAGCTGTTCCGCAAGCAAGACGTCCGCCTGCCAGTCGTTATGCGCTTGTCGCTGTTCGTCACGCAGACAGGCGCGCAGCGCCCGCACATCGGCGTAGTAACTCGGCCACAGAAAGCGGAGCGGCGAGGGGTACAGGGTGCAAAAGCGCGCGGCGAGAGCGGGGATGTCGAGCGCCAGAAGTGATTCGGTGTATCGGGCGCTGAGCGTTGCCCGCTGCCGCGCATACGCGGTGTAGCGGTCGCGCGCGTCGAGTGCGACAACGCGGTCGTGCGCGTAAGCACTTCGGTCGAGCCAGCCCACCGGTGGCCCCGGTGTCTCAAGCAGCCAGTTGGCACTCGCGAGCAGGTCGTCCACATCGGCAATGGACTTCGGTTCCGGCCGGGCGCACGTGCGCGCCAAATCGCGTGCCGCGGCTGAGAGCTGCGGCAGCAGCGTCTCCGCGCTTCGGAGGGTTTCATCCAATACCGGCCGGTCGGTCAGGAAGATCTCGTGCGGGTCGCGGCGTCCCGGCGGAACAGCAGCTACAGCCGGCGCGATGCCCGCATCGAGCGCGTCGAGCAGCGTGGTGTGATTGAGCGACAGGGCGGAATCCTCGAAGCGCGGATCGAAGCTGGAACGCAGCTCGCGATACCGCTCGCTCTGTTCGCTCGCCTCGGCAACGAGCGGGCGCAGCTGTGCCAGCACCTCGGTTTCCAGCCATGTCTCAGGGGGCCGCGGACTCAGCGAAGCAGCCCCAGCACGCCGCAGTGTACGGATCGCATCGGCGAACGTGGGGTGCTCGATATTCTCACACAAGAGAGCGGCGAGCGCCTGGAGCGTCTCATCCAGCGAGTCCGCCCGGGCATTCAATTGGGTGTAGGCGGCACGGATGTTGCCTTCCAGCTCGAGCGAATAGTCCGTGATAGTCGCGTTGCGCCAGGGATGTGTGGCGTTGCGGTCGAGCACGTCGGCGAAGGTGAGCAGCTCCTCCAGCGCGCGGCGGCGCTGAGCGTGCTGCTCGCGTGTCGTCTGCCCCACGCCTGTGAGCGGCACCGCGGAGTCGGGGGTCGCGGCGAGCTGCGCCAGCACGCCATAGGCGTCCCACACGGAGCGATCCAGCGGCACGCGCGGGCGATGCAGCGCGGCGATGTAGTCGTTCAGCTCGCCGCGCGAGCGCGCGACCGCATCCGACGCGCGCTCCCAGTCGCCATCGGTTGCCGCGGTGGTGCCCGCGCGATTTTCGGCATCAGTCAGTGCCTGGGCAAGGTCAGTGATGAGCTGTTTCTTGTCGGTGTTGTGACTATGCAGATCGAGGAGAAAGTCGCCCAATCCGGCATCGCTAAGTCGCTGGCCGACCACCTCCAGCGCGGCGCGCTTCTCGCTGACGAAGAGCACGCTGCGGCCCTGTCCCAGACACTCGGCGATGATGTTGCCGATCGTCTGGCTCTTGCCGGTCCCCGGCGGTCCGCGCAGCACGAAGCTGGCCCCGGCCTTGGCCGCCACAATCGCCTCCTGTTGGCTCGAATCGGCGTCGAGGATTTCGAGCACGTCGCGCGGCGGCACCTTGCGATCCAGCTCTTCGGCCGGGTAGAGACCTCCCGGTCGCGGCAGCGCGAGTCGCTCGCCGCCCAACAACCGCAGCAGTGGATGCGCCAGCACCTCCGCTGTGTGGCGCTTCATGTCCTGATACATGACGAGCTTCTGAAACGAGAAGATGCCCAGGTGAACTTCGGCGGCGATCTCGCGGTTGTCCCCTCGCAGCGCAGTATCCAGTGCGGCGAGGAGCGCATCCCATGGCGGCAGCGTCTCGCGCCCAGCGGCCGCTCCGCCTGTGGGTGAGCCTGCCGCGGCCGATTCACAGAGCGCGGCGAAGCCTGGCAGTTGCACGCCGAAGTCATGGCGGAACTTCTCGGCGAGCGTCGGGTTGACCTCGATCTCTTCATCCACCGCTCGCGCGATGGAGTACGTGCCCAGTGCTCCCTCGCGCTTCAGCTCCACCGGCACCAGGACCAACGGGGAGCTGATCGTCTCGTCGCTAGTCGCCGACTCCTTCCAGCGCAGCATGCCAAAGGCGACGTAGAGCACGTGTGTGCCACGGTCATTGAACGCTTCGCGCGCCCGGGCGCGCAGCCGATTGAGGCGCTTCTCACACTCTTCGGGGATGTCGGTGGCGCCGGGATCCACATGGTAGGGCCGCGGACGGGAGCCGGCGAGGCGCCGGAAGAGGTCGCTCGCATCGTCCAGCAACTGCACACCTCGTGCGCCGCGCATCGTGCCATAGTAGAGCAGATTGTTGCGCCGACTCATATCAAGCAGATCGTTCTGCCACGCTTGTAGCTTGCTCTCCAATGACACGTTGCGCTCACTTCCCGATGAGGTACAGCTTGCGGCCATGGCCGCTAATGAGGTGGTTGGTATGGGGCATGAGAGTGCGTTGCGGGGTGATGGATATGCGACCGGTCCCAATGCCTCACATTGAGATACGAGCCTATGGTAGATTAAGCAACGCTGTATGTCAATATATCCGACTCGTCCGTCATGCGTACACAGAATGCGTGCGCCTCCTCCAAAATGAAGAGGGGGCGCCTACTCGACTGGGAATCAACACAGCAATTGTTACTCGAAGCGGTTGCCGGTGGCAGCGTCGAAGACGTGAATCTTGGTGGTGTCCACCGCCAGAGTGATACGCTCGCCGGGCCTGACGGTCGCCGCGGTGGGGATGCGCGCGGTCGAACCTTTGGTCTCGGCGGTCTCAGGCACCATCGCGCCGGGGAGCTGCACGTAGATCAACTGCTCGCTGCCCAGATGCTCCACCACGTCTACGACACCCGTGAGCGTGTTCGGGGCGCCCTCGCTCGCCAGCGAGAACTCTTCGGGGCGGATGCCGGCGATCACTGGGCGGCCCTCGGCGGTCGCCTGGCCGGCGAGCTGGGCGTTGAGCGCCGGGCCGAGCGCGATCTGGTGCCCCTCGATGTCGAGCGCGGCGCTGCCCTCGCCCTGGCGCACCAGCTTGGCATTGAAGAAATCCATCGAGGGGCTGCCGATGAAGCCGGCGACGAACAGGTTGGAGGGGTTGTCGTAGAGCTCCTGCGGCGTGCCGAGCTGCTGGATGATGCCCGCGTTGAGCACGGCGATGCGGTCGCCCATCGTCATCGCCTCGACCTGGTCGTGGGTCACGTAGACCGTCGTCACCGGCACCTGCTGGTGCAGGCGGGCGATCTCGGCGCGCGTCTGCACGCGCAGCTTGGCGTCCAAGTTCGAGAGCGGCTCATCCATCAAGAAGACCTGCGGCTCGCGCACCAGCGCCCGGCCCAGCGCTACCCGCTGCCGCTGCCCTCCGGAGAGCTGCCCTGGCTTGCGCTGCAGGTACGGCCCAATGCCCAGCATCTCGGCGGCCTTGCGCACGCGCTGGTCGATCTCGGCTTTGTCCATGTGGCGCAGCTTGAGCGAGAAAGCCAGGTTGTCGAAGACGTTCATGTGCGGGTAGAGGGCGTAGTTCTGGAAGACCATCGCGATGTCGCGGTCCTTGGGCGCCACGTCGTTGACCCGCCGCTCGCCGATGAAGAGGTCGCCCTCCGAGATGTCCTCCAGTCCGGCGATCATGCGCAGTGCGGTGCTCTTGCCGCAGCCCGACGGCCCCACCAGCACCAGAAACTCGCGGTCGAGGACCTCCAGGTTGAGGTCGGTGATCACCGGCGAATTCTCGCCGTACCGCTTGTAGACGTGGTCGAAGCGCACCTCTGCCATCGGGAGACCCTCCTACCGTGTCACTCCGCTTGGGAATCTGGCACCGCGATTGTGTCGCATCTTTGCGACAGCGGCGGCCGGCGGCTGTATTGCCCCCGACCGGAACATGTTGATGAGACACTATACAAGCGACGAGTGGGTGACTGCCACGACCGCAATTACCGCGCCGCAGCTTGGGCGCCTTTCCTGCCGTCCAGCATACACCATCACGAAGCCGTTTGACGCCGCGTGCCGTCCCCAGATAGACTGCATCTCGCATTGTGCGCGACGCCGTCAGCCCACGAGGGCCGAGCAATCCCACGCGCCCCGTCACTCCGCGCCGGATAGGAGCATTCCGCGATGAAATGGCCGCGCGCCGGCGGCATCCTGCTGCACCCGACCTCGCTGCCCGGCCCGTACGGCGTGGGCGACCTCGGCCCCGCGGCGCTGGCGTGGCTGGACTTCCTCGCCGCCGGCCGGCAGAAGCTGTGGCAGGTACTGCCGCTGCACCCCACCGGCTTCGGCAACTCACCCTACGCCGCGCTCTCGGCCTTCGCCGGCAATCCGTTGCTCATCTCGCCGGAGCGGCTGATCGAGGACGGCCTGCTCACCCGCTCCGACCTGGATTGGGCGTCCACCGGAGATGAGCAGTGGGTGTCTGCCGGAGATGAGCAGCGGGCGTCCACCGGACGCCCCTACGTGCCCAACTTCCCGCGCGGCCACGTGGACTACGGCCGTGTGATCCCCTGGAAGACGGCGCTGCTGCGCACGGCCTACGCGCGCTACCGCCGCGGCTCCGCGCCGGAGCTGGCTGCGGAGCTGGCATCGTTCCGCGAGCGTCACGCGCCATGGCTGCCGGATTACGCGCTCTTCGCGGCGCTCAAGGACGCCCACGACGGCGCCGCCTGGACGCACTGGCCGGAGCCGCTGCGCGAGCGCGACGAGTCCGCGCTGGCGGATGCGCGCGAGCGGCTGGCCGAGGATATCGCCTTCCACGAATTCGCGCAATTCCTCTTCTTCCGTCAGTGGGCTGCCGTGCGCGCAGCCGCCCACGAGTGCGGCATCCGCATCATCGGCGACGTGCCAATCTTCGTCGCCCATGATAGCGCCGACGCCTGGGCACACCGCGAGCTATTCCAGCTCGACGCGCGCGGCGAGCCGCTGGTGGTTGCGGGCGTGCCGCCGGATTACTTCAGCCCGACGGGGCAGCGCTGGGGCAATCCGCTCTACCGCTGGGACGCGCTCAAGCAGTCGGGCTACACCTGGTGGATCGACCGCGTGCGCGCCGCGCTCGACCTGGTGGACATCATCCGCCTCGACCACTTCCGCGGCTTCCACGCCTACTGGGAGATCCCCGGTACGGACGAGACGGCGGAGCGCGGACGCTGGGTGCCAAGTCCCGGTGCGGCGCTCTTCGAGGCGATCCGTTCGACGTTGGGCGACGTACCGCTGATCGCCGAAGACCTGGGCCAGCTCACACTCGGCGTCCACCTGCTGCGCCAGCGGCTCGGTCTGCCGGGGATGCGCGTGCTGCAATTCGCCTTCGGCGGCAACGCCAAGAGCGCGCACCTGCCGCATAACTTCACTCGCGACACGGTGGTCTACACCGGCACGCACGACAACGACACCACGCGCGGCTGGTTTACCGCGGCCGGCGAGCACGAGCGGACCTACGCGCTGCGCTACCTCGACACCGGCGTCGAGCAGATCACGCGCGCGATGGTGCGCGCCGCCTACGCGTCGGTCGCCGCGCTCGCCATCGTCCCCCTGCAGGACGTACTCGACCTGGACAGCGCCGCGCGCATGAACTTCCCCTCGCGCCCGAATGGCAACTGGGAGTGGCGCGTCGAGGAGGGCCAGATCACGCCGGCGGTCGCGAAGTGGCTGGCACAGTTGGCGACGACGTATGGTAGATAGCATCGGTAGACTACGCACGCAGGGTGGGCACGAAAGTCAGGGCAGCTATGTGGTTGCAGATCCCTGAGCGGCCCGAGGCGGCCGGAAAACCCCGGCGACGCCCGAACCGGGTGCAGGTGCTGCGCATCGTGCTGATCGCGATCGCCGTCGGCGCCGCCCTGATCGTGGGCGTCCGAATCTGGACCGCCGCCCCCGATACGGTACGGGTCATCATCACGCATCATGCGGGCAACGGCAGCGCGCCTGACGTCGTCACCACGGTATATGACCGCGCCGTGCATGACGCGGCGCTGGCCCAGCGGCTCCAGCGCGATCTGGCGGCGCTGCCGATCGCGTCGCCCATCGATCGCATGTCCTGTCCGAGCTATTACAACTACGACACTTACATCCTGGAATGGAGCCGGTCTGGCCTCTTTGTCGAACGGGCAGCCGCCGACACGCCGGGTTGCACTGTGTGGATCGAAGACAGCGTGATCGCCCGCTATCCCACGTCGGAGACGATCTTTCTGGACATGAACACGATGCTTGGTACGCCGCTGCCGCAGTGCTCGGCAGCGCTCCCGCGCGCCAGTTGCCACCCGACGTGAAAACGGCCGGGAGCGGTCGCCGCACCTCGCGCAGAAATCCCCCTCCCGCTCGCGCCGCGATGGCCCATACTGGAGTGGTTTCAACCTGACTACTATGCGTGCGCCAGCCATGCAGGCCGGCGTCGAGATGCTGCGCCGCGGTCACGAGGTCGAGCTGGACCCGGAGGTGGATTGGGCCGACCGCGACCAGATCATCTGGCGGCTGGAGGATGCTGCCGGCCCCGTGGTGGGCAGCGACGACCGCGGCGATGGTCAGGCGGCGGGATTGTGATGTTGCCGCCGCTGCGAGGGGCACATCATGCGCCCCTCGCCTCGACTCCTCCTCGCCCCGCAGGGAGAGGGGCCGGGGGTGAGGACCCCCTACACGTGACTGAACGCCCGCTGTTGCTGAGCCTGCGGCTGCCGGCGATGGGACTGCTGGCGTCTGGCCGCCGGCTTGGGCTGCTCGACCATGCGGTTGCCGGCCAGCTCGTTGAAGAGCAGCAGCCAGTGGCGCAGCAGCGCCGTCGAGAGGAACTTCTGGCGCACGTCGTCGCGCCCGCGCACCCCCATCTCGTGCGCCAGCCGTGGGTTGCGCATGAGCTGCAGCGTGCGCTCGGTCGCCTCCTCGATGCTGCTCACCAGGAAGCCCGTCACCCCGTTCTGAATCTGGAGCGGGATACCGCCGACGTTGCCGCCGATCACCGGCTTGTCCTTCCACAGCCCCTCCGTCACCGTCAGGCCGAAGCCCTCGCGCAGCGACTTCTGCATGACGACGGTGGCCGTGCGCTGGAAGGCGTTGATCTCAGCATTGCCCACGCCATCCAGGTTCGAGAGCAGGTGGATGTCGGGATCGCCGTCGGCGTAGTCCTTGGTGCGCTGGTAATACTCCATGCCTTCGGGGTCGTCGTGAGCCATCGAGCCGGCCATGACGAGCTGGAGCTTGGGGAACTCACGCTTGACGGAGCGGTAGACGTCGATCACACCCAGCGGATCTTTCCACGGGTCGAAGCGCGAGACCTGCACGAGACTCGGCCGGTCGGGGTCTACGCCGTAGAGCGCGATGATGCGCCGCGCCTCCTCGTCGCTCATCGGCGCGTTCTTGGGGCTGAGCGGGTCGATCGCCGGCGGGATGATGGCGATTTTGCCAATCCGCAGGTCCTGCTTGGCGTATTCGGGCATGGTGAAGACCGCCGCGTCGTACTCCTGCACGAAGGGTCGCAGGAAGCCCCAATATTCCGGGTTGGCGGCGGTCAGATCGATGTGGCAGCGCCAGATCCAACTGCCGGTCGCTTCCGGCAGCAGCAGGCGCATGGCCGCGGGCTGTGGGTCATGGATGATGACGTAGTCGTAGCTGCCGTCAAACGAGACGGCGTTGTCCACGTTGGCGTGCAGATAGGTCGCCTTCATAGCGGGCGTGAGATCGAGATCCATCCCTTGCAGCGCGTTGTGCATGTTCTTGGTGACGGTGAAGAACTCGTCGGTGCCGGAGATGATCTTCCACTCGGCATCCAGCCCCGCGCTGCGCATGAGCGGGATCACCGTGTGCAGCATCTCGGCGACGCCGCCCCCGTAGGCGGTCGCGTTGACGTGCAGCACCCGCGCCCCTTGCAAGGGACGGGCGAGCCGCTCCAGCTCGGCGATCACGTCGTCGCCGACCACGGGAGCGTAATCCGAGAGAGACTTGCTGGACAGCACCACATTCGAGAGGCCGGGTGTGCGAATGTCCTGCATCGTGGCGGGACTCCTTGAGAGGGTTTCAAGACGGAGAATAAGAGAGTGGGAACGAGCGGCCGGGCGCCAGGGTTGCTCAGTGATGGTGCGGAAGCGCCGGCCCACGATGGCCCATGCCGAGTGCAACGATCCAGACGCCGCTGGGGAACAGGTAGGACTTTCGCGTAGGGTGCGGTGCTTTCCGGCAGCCTTACCATGTCGCAGCCGTGCGCGCCCTGTTTCCGTGTCGCCTTGCGTGGTGGATCGCCGTCTCTCATGCTAAGAGTACCACGTCTCGCGGCATGAGGGTAACACGACGTGAAGCTCGTTGCGAGGGGGTGGGGCGATAGTACCGGGGCACCCTCTCGATAGGGAATACGCTGGGGATTTCACTGCTCAGCGGCAGGCAGCGCGCCGCAGGTGACGACCACGTTATCGTCGGCGCCGCGCATCTCACGCACACGCAGCACGCGGCGCAGGCGGCGAAGCTGATCGTCGAGGTAGGGGCCGCGCCAGAAGTTGAACGCCACTGTGCCGTCGGGGGTCAGCAGGCGCGCGACGGCACGCAGGAAGGCCGGGTCGAGCACACCGTGCGCCATCTTGCCGGCCACGTAGAGGTCCACGCAGATCAGGTCATAACGCGCGCGGCAATCGCGGACAAAGTCGAAGGCGTCGGCGACCACGATGCGCACATGCGGCAGGCTCTCTAGCCCGAAGGCGCGCCGCGCGATCAGCGCGACGGCTGGGTCGCGCTCGACGCCGGTGATCGGCAGCGGTCCCCAGCGCTGGGTGAGGAGCTGGGCGATGGTCCCACCGCCCAGGCCGAGGATCAGCGCGCTGCCAGGCCGCTCGCGCGGCAGCATCGCGTCCCACACGTCAGATTCGTAGGTCTCATCCACGGCGACGGATTGAATCACGCCGCCAACCCGCAGCACCACGCGCCCGTCTTCCACGCGGACGGACGGCCGCGGCGGGCGTACACCGTACGCCCCTACCCCCTCGCGAGTGCGCCCCATGCTGTGTTTCGCCGGCCCTTGTCAGTCTTTGCCGGCGTGCGCCCCGCGCGGCGGGCGTCCACCGGACGCCCCTACACTCCATCCCGCGGTGCGCAGCACATCCGCGACGCCGCGCGCAAAGCTCGGCAATATATAAATCTATCACGATGCACGCCCGCTGCGCCAGCTACACAGCGGGGATCGGGATGCAGCCGACCGAGAGGCGCACGAAGTCGTCGCTGTAGCCGAAGGCGCCGCCTGGCACGCCGGCGATGCCAGTGGTGCTGAAGAGCGTGAACACGTCCTGGCCGGGGCGCAATTGGCTCCAGTTGTAGACCGTGCCGCCATCGTCGAGGTTGACGCGCGCGAAGACGTGGTGCTTGGCGTCGAGGCGCTCAAGCTGCTTCACCAGACGCTCGCGACGATGGCGGTAGAGCGCGCGGATGCGTTCCTGCAGCTCGGGATGCTCGGCAAAGAGCGCGAGGTCCGCCATGAAACGCAATTGCCAGTCGGCGGGCAGCGAGGCGATGGTATTGGCCCAACCGACGGTGAGCGCGGAGGCCAGCTTCGCGTCGCCGAAGACCACCCAGCCGCAGCGGTCGCCGGTGAGCGTGTGCGTCTTCGAGAGGCTCCAGACGAAAACTGTGCGCTCCAGCACGCTGGGGCGATTGAACTCCGCCATACGGGCGCGATCGGCCGCTGGGTCGCCGGTGCCGACGTAGGCCAGGTCGGCCACCACGCGCAGCTCGCGGTCCGCGCGCGCCACCACGTCCAGCAGGGCGCGCAGCTCGTCGGGTGAATACGAGAAGGCGGTCGGGTTGTTGCTGACGGTCAGGTAGAACGCGCGGAGGTCGGGCGCCTCGTCCAGCGCCGCTTGCAGCATCGCCGGCGTCACCTTGAAGGCGTCTTCGGGGCGTGTGTAGAGCCGGTGCAGACGATAGCCAAGCGACTTCGCCTGCCACTCCGGCACGTTGAAGCCCGGCGCGGGGAATGCCACCGCGAGCTGCTGGTCGCCAGCCGCGCGGCGCACCATCTGATAGCCGCGGAAGAACTTATCAAGCCCGTCGAGCGCACCCAGGCTGACGAAGGTCTGCGCCACCGGTGGTGCATAGCCCCAGCGGCTCTCGCCGAAGTCGTGCAGCATCTCGCGCAGCAGCGGATTGCCCACTCCGAGGATGTCGTACATGCGCATATCCCAGCGGCGCGCGAGGAGCTGGCGCTCAAAATCGAGCATCTTCTCGCGGATCTCGCGGTAGCGCGCGCCAGCGGAGACACGCCCGCCGATCACCTCGCCCGGCAGCGCGAGGCCCATGTCGTCGGCCAGCGAGACGAACTCGGGGCCGTCGTCGGTGGGGCTGACGGCGCGCAGGTCCACGTCGCCGATGGTGCGGTTGACAATCTCAGTCGCCATCACGTCTTCGGGCAGGCCAAGCGCGCGGCACTGTGCCTGCAGCTCGCGCACCATCGTCGCCATCACGCGGATCGGTGCGGCACCGCCCGCGACCTCGGTGCGGAAGCGCGGGCAGATCTCGTGGCGCAGCGCGGTGATCGTCGCGTAAGGGTCCTGGTGGCCGTTATGCTGGCTCTTCGCCCGCGAGCTGCGCTGCCGGGATGGCGGCGTGGCTCGCGGGGGATGTGTTACGGTGGCGGCACTGCCACGCGATGACCTGCGGCGGGAGGGTGCGCCGGCGTTTGCGCTCGCGCTGTCGCTTAGAGGCGCAGCAGTGTCGATCGGCGGAAATGACGGCTCGGTCTGCGACATGCTGATTCTGGCTCCTTCGCGCCGCCAGTCTCGTCATCGGCGGCCGGCGGGCAGTCGAGCGGCGCCGTTGCCACCCGGCGATTGCAGTCTAGCACAGCGGCCGGGGCGGGAGCAAAACGTCGGAGCGCGACAAAGCGCCGCGTCTCGTGTATGATCCGCTCCCCGCCCGCATCCGTTTGCCATCCGCACCTGCCGGGCCAGGTCCGCTCAGTGCTCCGCGGTACAATGCGCGAGCGGGCATGTCCATCTGGGGACGATGCCCGGGGAAGGGGGACGAGTACCGTCTGTTGCGAAACGCGAGGACCTTCACCATCACCCACAAAGGAGCGCTAGCATGACCGCAGACAACCACCCGCAACAGGGCTACGCCTCAGTCAACGGCCTCGACCTCTACTACGAGATGCACGGCAGCAGCGGCGGCGATGTGCCGCTGATCGTGCTGCCCGGCGGCTTCATGACCGTCGAGGCGATGGGCGCGATTGTGCCGCAGCTCGCCGCCTCGCGACAGGTGATCGGCGTCGAGCTGCAAGGCCACGGCCACACCGCCGACGTTGACCGCGCGCTGCGCTACGAGGGGATGGCGGACGACATCGCCGCCCTGATTGCGCACCTGGGCCTGGAGCGCGCCGACCTCTTCGGCTATTCGCTGGGCGGCGGTGTTGCGCTCCAGACTGCCATACGGCATCCCGCTGTGGTGCGCAAGCTGGCGCTCGCCTCAACCGCCTTTGCGCGAGCGGGCTGGTATCCCGAGTCGCTCGCGGGCATGGCCGCGATCAGCGTTGAAGGGTTCGCCGGCACCCCGATTGTGGGCGCCTTTCTCAAGACCTCGCCCAGGCCCGAAGCCTGGCCGGAGGTCGTCGCCAAGATGCGGCAGCTCCTGAGTACAGGCTACGACTGGTCGCAAGACGTAGCGGCGCTCAAGACGCCCGTCCTGATTCTGGTCGGAGACGCCGATGGCCTGCGTCTGGCGCACGCCGTGGAGATGTTCGGCCTGCTCGGCGGCGGCAAGGCGGACGGCGATCTCGCCGGCCGGCCGCCTTCTCAGCTTGCCGTGCTGCCAAACACCACGCACGTCGGCTGGGCGCCGCCGAATCGCGGCATCATCACGCGCACCGAGCTACTGCTGCCGATCGTCACCGAGTTCTTCGATGCGCCGATGCCCGCGGCTGGCTGAGCTTCGGACATGGTGTCACACGCCGCGCCTCTATGGATCGGTGTCACTGTGCGTCCGGCGGGCGGGACATGTCCCGCCCCTACACGCGCCCGCTGTCGTCTCGGCACCTGCCGGCACTCTTCAGCCCGCGCAGGCGGGCTTGGTCGCCGGAGGCGCTTAGGCGCGGTTTCAACCGCCGGCCCCCTGCTGCCGCACCGTCGAGCTACGCCATCGCGTCCAGCCGGCGCTTGAGGCCCGCGTGCTGCTCGGCGACGCCCTGAGGCATATGCTCGCCGAACTGCGCGAAGAACTCACCCTGCTCGGCCCACTCCTTCTCCCAATCCGCCTTGTCAATGCTCAGCAGCTTCTCGACCTTCTCGGCGGGCAGATTCAGCCCCTCCAGGTTGAGCGACTCCGGTGTGGGGACGTAGCCGATCGGCGTCTTGCGCGCGTCGGCCGTGCCGTGGATGCGGCCGTGCATCCACTGCAGCACGCGCACGTTGTCGCCGAAGCCTGGCCAGAGGAACTTGCCGTTGGCATCTTTGCGGAACCAGTTGACGTGGAAGATGGCCGGCGGATTGGTCAGCTTCTCGCCCATGTCGAGCCAGTGCTGCCAGTAGTCGCCCATGTTGTAGCCGCAGAAAGGCAGCATCGCCATCGGGTCGCGGCGCACCACGCCCACGGCGCCCGTCGCCGCGGCGGTCGTCTCGGAGCCCATCCCCGCGCCGACGAACACGCCGTGCTCCCAGTCGTGCGCCTGATAGACCAGTGGCGCCACGCGCGCGCGCCGGCCGCCGAAGATGAACGCCGAGATCGGCACGCCCTGGGGATTCTCCCAGTCCGGCGAGATCGAGGGGCACTGCGCGGCGGGCGCGGTAAAGCGCGAGTTGGGGTGCGCGACCGGCGTCTCCGGCTCGGTCTCCCAGGGGTTGCCGAGCCAGTTGATGGTATCGGCGGGCGGCTCCTCCTCGCCGGGGTGGATGTCCTTCCACCAGGGCAGACCCTCAGGGGTCAGGCCGACGTTGGTGAAGATTGAGTTCTTCGAAAGCGTGGCCATCGCGTTGGGGTTGGTCTCGACGTTGGTGCCGGGGGCGACGCCGAAGAAGCCGTTCTCCGGGTTCACTGCCCATAGCCGCCCGTCCTCGCCGATGCGCATCCAGGCGATGTCGTCACCCACCGTCCAGACCTTCCAGCCCTGCTCGGCGAGCGGCGAGACCAGCATCGCCAGGTTCGTCTTGCCGCAAGCGCTGGGGAAGGCGCCGGCCATGTAGGTCACATGGCCGCTAGGGTCTTCGAGGCCCAGGATCAGCATGTGCTCGGCCATCCAGCCCTCTTGGCGGCCGATCCAGCTTGCCAGGCGCAGCGAGAGGCACTTCTTGCCCAGCAGCGCGTTGCCGCCGTAGCCCGATCCGACCGACCACACCAGCCGCTCCTCGGGGAAGTGCAGGATGAAGCGGTGCTTGGGGCTAAGGTCGCCGGTGGAGTGCAGGCCGGGGAAGAACTCGCCGCCGTTCTTTTCGAGGTGGTCGAGCGCGATCTGGCCCATGCGCGTGGTGATGCGCAGGTTGGCGACGACGTAGGGGCTGTCGGTGATCTCGACGCCCACCTTGGCGTGTGGCGAGCCGGCGGGACCCATCAGGTAGGGCACGACGTACATCGTGCGGCCGCGCATCACGCCCTCGAACAGCGGGCGCACCTTCTCCTTGGCCTCTTTGGGCGACATCCAGTGATTGGTGGGGCCGGCGTCTTCCTCGCGCTCGGTGCAGATGAAGGTCAGGTGCTCGGTACGGGCGACGTCATTAGGATTGCTGCGGGCAAGATAGGTATTGGGATAGGCGTTTTCGTTCAGGCGCTCGAAGGTGCCATCCGCGATCATCTGCTCGACCAGCCGCTGATACTCCTCTTCGGAGCCGTTGATCCAGACGATGCGGTCGGGCTTGGTGAGGCGGGCGCACTCGTCCACCCATTCTTCGAGCGCGGGGGTTCCAGGCATACGTACAATCTCCTCGTCGTTGACGGCGGCGGGCGCGCGGGCAACATCGCCCGTGCAGTCCGCAAGGAGTGCCGATTGGGGGCCAATCCACCGTACAATCGCAATACAAGACACTCCCTCCAAGCCTACCACCCAGCATGATGTATGCGCAATGCCGCCGATTTCCGCAGCCACGCCTACTCGATGCGCGTGAAGCCCATATCCTCGAAGTGGTGGTCAAAGCTCCAGGCGGTCTTCAGGTGGAGGCGCCGCATCACCGCAAAGCTGACGGCATCAGTCAAGGTGTAGGGTTTGTCCTGGTGGCGATGGATCAGGGCGCGTGCGCGCGTCTGATCAGCCTCGCTCGCCTGAATGATGCGCGTGGCGCTGGCGTAGAGCCGGTCGAGGAATCGCTCGGCCAAGTCGCGATTCAGGCGATTGAGGATCAGTGCGTGGGTCTCGGCAACGACGTAGTTCGTCGTGTAGAACTCCGGCTCCACACGTCCGAACCGCTGAACTGCGGCCTGTGCCTGCCGATGTCGCTCCCGTTCCGTCGGCGCCGCCAGCGTGTAATAGGCGGAGGTGTCCACGAATATGCGCTCACTCATGACCCGACAGAGATGATGGAGGCTCGGGCTCCGCGGAAGCTGATGCTTGAGGATGAACCGACGCCTGATCAGGGCCAGGAGATGATGGCCGCTCAAACTCCGCGAGATATGCCTCGGCAAGGTAGTCATCAACGCGAAGCGTCACGTCTCCGGGCCCCAGTGGCCCACCCATTCCGACAATGTCAAAGAGCGGATCGTTTGCGGTGAATCGCCGGCTCTTGCGGCGTCCACGCTGCTTGAGCGGGGCGATGCGGTAGGGCCGCCCATCATACTCGACGATGATCCGCTTCCCCGCGGCGGCCTCGGCAAACAGGCTGTCCGCATTGCGCACCAGCTCGTCAAATGGGATCGATTGTGTCTCGCGATCCATGATGGTGCCCTCCCTTCGCCCATAATCCGCATCGTACCACAGCCGCCGCTTTATTGCTCATCTCCGCGAGCGGGGGCGTGCGCGGCCCAGCGCCGGATCGAGCCTTGTGCTCCATTGTCGCCACGACGTGAGCTTATGAACCCGCCGACAGGGTAGACATGGTCTCCGTGTCGGAGCCTTCGAGCGGGCTGGATTGCCAATCGTCGATCGCACCCGGAGCGGGCAGCCACGGCGGCAGCTCGATCACGAAGTAGCGCGCCAGTGCCAGCACATACGGCTCGTACATGCCGCGCAAGTGCGCAAGCTTCTTATCGGCCTCAGGACCCTCGCGGATAGGCAGGTCCGCGTTGGCGAGTGCCTCGCGCAGGCGATCGCGATCGGCGGCTGAGAGGCGGCCGTCCTTGGCGTGGCGGTAGTCGGCACCGAAGACCTGCGCCAGGTCCACCGCCGCGTGGCGCGCGATGGCGAACGTCAGCTTGGCCTGCTGGCGCGGCACGTCGTCCACGCCCACCAGCACCAGCGAGCACGAGTCGAGGATCACCGTCAGCGCGCTAAGCCACGATTGGTTCTCGTGCTGCGAGCGGAAGTAGCCGATGGAGGGGTACGAGAGCTGCGATTCGAGCAGCTCCGCCGCCCAGCGCTCCCAATCGCCGAGGAACTGCGGCAGCATCTCGCGCGCCTTGCCGGTGCCGCTGCGCCGCAGCAGCTCCAGCGCGGTCGGCGGCGAGCCGGCGCGGGCGTCCAGCAGCGAGACGTTGACCTCACGGCGCGAGAATGCCTGGTAGAGCACCGGCAGGTAGCTGATGATCAGCGCCAGGAAGCCGAAGCCCAGGCCCGCCTCGGCGACGGTGATGAAGCGCGCGGGCGCCGACTGTGGCGCGATATCGCCCAGTCCGAGAGTGAAGAACGTCGTACCGCTGTAGTAGAGGTCGGTGAAGAAGCCGCTATGGTAGACCGCGCCGGCCAGCCGCGAGCCGAACGCCCATTGCAGCAGCGCGAAGCCGACAACCAGCCCCGCCGCCCAGATCACCAGCAGCGCCAGCAGGGCGAGCGGGCCGAAGAAGCTCAGAAAGCCCTCGCGCCGGCCCTCACGCTTGATGTGGTCGCGCGCGAAGCTCGACCAGGGCATCCAGGTCCACTGGTAGAACATGCGCGTCAGGCGGAAGCGCCGCCGCACGCGCCGCGGCAGGACGATGGTCTCGAAGGCGTCCCACAGAACGCTGAACATCAAGAGCAGGGCGGCGAGCACGGCAATTATTCGTAGGATGAGGGGCATTAGCAAGCCCTCCAAAGGATGGTGTCAGGTTCCATAAGAATATCAACGGGGCGTCCTCTGGACGCCCCTTCCGCGTGACTATCGCACACTCTATCGAGATCGTAGCACGCCCGCGAAGGGTCCTCACCCCGGCTTCTCTCTCCGCAGGGAAGGTGGAAGCCAGATCGCGCCCAGCGTGATGGATCACGTCTCGTAGGCGGATTGTTGGATCGCGTCTAGGGCCGGCCCGTTGGCGTCAGCTCGCGCTCCGGTTCGCGCTCCAGGTCGCCGGTGATCAGCCGGGCGCCGCGCTGGTAGGTGAGGAACGCCCACGCCCACTGGAACATCACCACGAAGCGGTTGCGGAAGCCGATCAGGAAGAAGATGTGGACGCCGACCCACAGCACCCACGCGAGAAACCCCGCCGCCCGCAGCCCGCGGATGTCGGCCAGCGCGTAGAGCCGCCCGACCGTCGAGAGCGTGCCCTTATCGAAGTAGGCGAAGGGCTGCAGCGGGCGTCCACCGGAGGCAGGCAGCGGGCGTCCACCGGAGGCAGGCAGCGGGCGTCCACCGGAGGCAGGCAGCGGGCGTCCACCGGAGGCCCCTACGCGCTCGCGCAGGCGCTCGCGGATG
>DASVAA010000103.1:0-2433 GCA_036376595.1 Ktedonobacterales bacterium
GCCAGCCCGCTCGGCCAGAGCAGCCCCCAGTACGGCATGCGCTCGCCGATGTTTACGTTGTTGCGGGCCTCGGCGGCGGCGGCCCGCAATACGGAGCTGCCACCGATATGCGGGTTTCGCGTGGCGCGCGCTGGCTTTGCACGCGCCGGTCGTGCGATCAGCTCATCCAGTAGATCTTCGGGGAACGCCGGCTGCGCAATACGGTAGGGATGCGTTGCGCCGGGCAGCGAAAGTGTCATTTCCGCCAGCGGCCAGTAGCGCCGGGCACGATGCCGCAACCTGCGCTCCTGCGCGTTCAGGGTTTCCATGCCTGCCCCACGCGCGTCACGGCCTCGACGGGTGCCGGCCCTGCGGGCGCGGCGGCGAGCGCGAAGGCGAAGACGCTGCCTAGCCCCGGCTCGCTGCGCTCCAACCAGACATCACCGCCCATCGCGCGCATCATCTGGCGGCAGATGTAAAGGCCCAGGCCGGTGCCGCGAATCTGGCTCGCGCGTGCCGCTTCCATGCGGGCGAAGCGCCCAAAGAGCCGCCGCGTCTCGCGCGCCGGAATACCCATGCCCTCGTCGCTCACCGTGACCACCAGATACGGCTGCCGCGCGGCGGCGGCCACGACCTGCGGCAGCGGCGCCAGCGGATCGTTTTCCGGATCGGGCGTCTGGTCGGTAAGATGCGGCATCACCAGCGTTGGGCGGTCCTCGATGGGCCGCGCGCCCAGGCCGCCACTGGAGCGGGCGCGCTCCACCTCGGCAAAGTCCGCGGGCGAGCAGCGGACAACCACCTGCCCGCCGCGCGGGCTGTACTTGATGGCGTTGCCGACGAGGTTGTCGAGCACCTCTTTCAGCCGGCCCAGGTCGGCGTGTATGTACACGTCAGGCGCAATCTCGGCCAGCAATTCATGGCCGCCGCCCTGCGCCTGCCGCAGCTCGCGGAAGGAGCGCAGTGTCTCCTCTACCACCGTCGCCAGCCGGATGGGTCCCAGATGCAGCTCGACGCGGCCTGTATCCAGCCGCGACGTTTGCAGCAGCCGCTCCGAGATTTCCGTCAACTCCTGCGCCGAGTCCACCGCTTTGCTCAAGAAGTCCAGCGCCAAGCTCTCATCGCGCGATCCAGGATACTCCAGCAGCAGATCGAGAAAGCCCTGCACGCCGGTGAGCGGCGTGCGCAGCTCATGCGAGGCCGTCGCGATGAAGTCGTCCTTCATGCGGTCAAGCTCACGCTGCTTGCGATAAGCGTGCTCCAGCTCCACGTAGGTGCGGGCGTTCTCGATGGCCTGCGCGGCCTGCGCGGCAAAGAGGTCCAGCAGCCAGAGATCGTCTTGCGTGAAGACGCGGCGCTCGGCGTCGTCCAATACATCCAGCACGCCGACCACCTGGCCGCGCTGGATAAGCGGTACAGCGATGACGGCGCTGAAGTCCTCGTCGTCGTAGATGGCGGCGCGAAAGGGATAGGCGCGATAGTCGTCCACGAGGAGGCCCTGCCCGGTCAGCGCGACACGCCCGGCCAGCCCCTCGCCGATCCGAATGCGGCTGCCAATGTAGTCGCCGCGCAGCCCCTCACAGACGATCACTTCCAGATCGTCGCTCCGGGCGTCGCGCACGTAGACGGTGCCGGCGCGGGCCTCCAACAGCGAGATCGAGCGCTTGAGGATGTCGCCCAGCAGCTCACGCGGGTCGGCGCCAAGCTGGCTCGCGACCGCCAGGGAGGTCGCGTGCAGCGTCATCATCTGGCCGATCCGCTCTTGCGCAACCTCCGCGGCCTCCTGCGACCGCTGGCGCGCCAGCACCTGCCGCGTGACATCCACCGCCGCGACGAGCACGCCGCCGACGCCGGTGGAGACGCCCGGCAAGGGAGAGCTGGTGACATTCCAGTAGGTCATGCCGCGGTCGAGCAGAATCGGCAGCTCAAGCATGGCCTGAGGCTCGCCGCCCGCATAGACAGCGTCCAGGCGCAGGCTGGCGATGAGGCTCTGCGCCCGGTCCGGCACGGCGTCTTGCAGACGGCGTCCGCTGAGCTGCGTCTCGCTCTCCAGCCCCAGCAGCACATTGAAGGCGGGATTGGTCAAGGCGAAGACGTGATCGGGTCCCGTCAGCACGGCAACGGCGACCGGCGCGTGACGGACGACCGTCTGCGCCAGCGCCTCCTGGCTGCGCGAATAGCTGAGCAGCCGGTCGCGGTCCGCCGCGAGGGCCGCCAGGTCCGCTAGCTCCTCCAGTATCGCCAGATGCCTCGCGGCAAGCTGCTGCCCCGTGCCGACGGCGAAGACGCCCAGGAACTGCCCCCGTGCGCGCAGCGGATATGCGGCGAGTGTGCCCAAACGCGGTGCGCCAGACGGAGTGGAAGGCAGGGCGGGGAGTCGCGCGACCCAATCCGCGGCCAGGGGATGCTCGTCGGCGGCGAAATGGATACTGGCGGCACGCGTGGTCGCAACCTCTT
>DASVAA010000104.1:0-3503 GCA_036376595.1 Ktedonobacterales bacterium
GGAGGCAGGCAGCGGGCGTCCACCGGAGGCAGGCAGCGGGCGTCCACCGGAGGCAGGCAGCGGGCGTCCACCGGAGGCAGGCAGCGGGCGTCCACCGGAGGCCCCTACGCGCTCGCGCAGGCGCTCGCGGATGCTGTGCGCGACGTAGCGGCCCTGCTGCAAGGCGACCGGCGCGACCCCTGGCAGCATCGTGCCATGCTCCTCGGCGTGCGCGGTGTCGCCGATAACGAAGATTTCGGGGTGATCGGGCACGGTCAGCTCAGGCGTCACGATCACACGTCCGGCGCGGTCGGTCTGCGCGCCGAGCCACTTGCCGGCCGGAGAGGCGGAGACGCCCGCGGCCCAGATGATCGTGCGCGCCCGGATGCGCTCGCCGCCGGCCACCACGCCTTCAGCGTCCACCGCCTCGACCGGCGTGCCGGTGCGCACCTCCACGCCCAGCCGGCGCAGCTTCTCGGTTCCCTTGCGTGTGAGCGACGGCGGGTATGCGGCCAGGATGTGCGGCGCCGCCTCGACCAGCACGATCCGCGCGGAGGCCGGGTTGATGTGGCGGAAGTCACGCACCAGCGCCTTGCGCGCCACCTCGGCCAGCTCGCCGGCCATCTCCACGCCGGTCGGACCCGCCCCGACGACGACGAAGGTCAGATACTCCTGCGCCAACTCCGGGTCGCGCTCCATCAGGTCTTCGGCGGTCTCGAAGGCCAGCAGCACCTTGCGCCGCAGGCCGGTGGCGTCCTCGATGGACTTCAAACCGGGTGCGTATGCCGCCCACTCGTCGTGGCCGAAGTAGCTCTGGTTAGCGCCGGTGGCGATCACCAGGTAGTCGTAGGGGATCGCGCGGTCCCAGTCGCCGGCCAGGTCGTGGATCTGAACCTCACGCCGGGCGACGTCCACGCCGGTGACTTCGGCCAGCAGCACCTCGGTGTTGTGCTGGCCGCGCAGCACGTGGCGGATCGGCGCGCTGATGTCGCCGGGCGAGAGCGCGGCGGTCGCCACCTGATAGAGCAGCGGCTGGAAGAGGTGATGGTTGCGCCGGTCGATCAGCGTGACCCGCACCGGCGCCCGTCGCAGCGCCCGTGCCGCCGTCAGCCCGCCGAAGCCGCCGCCCACGATGACGACGCGCGGCAGGGATGATACGGTGTTGTGATCCGTCTCGTGGGACATCTCAGCAGTGGTTGCCATAGCAAAGCTCCCTTCTCGCTGTGGTCCCGTCCTCCGGTCGCCCGCTTCCGTGCCCGTTATCCCCGCATCCCTGCCCATTCAGATTTTAGTCCCGGCGGGCTAGCGGTGGAAGGCTACAAGGCGCTTGCTTCGGCATCCTGCTTCAGCCGCTCCAAGACCCACATACGCACCAATGTGGACTTTTTCACGCCGCGCGCGCGCGCGCGCGCTTCAAGCTGCCGATCCGTCTGCTTGTCGAAGCGCACCTGGGTTACAACACTCAGCGGCTCCCTCAGGCTGTCGGCAATATGCACCTCAGCAGGGGTCAGATCGTCGATCACATCGGTCAGATCGTGCGTATCCCAATACTCCGCTAGCTCCTCTCGGTTGCGGAAGTTGGGAATCGTCTGCTCCGGCGTATCCTGCGCCTGCTGATGACCCGCTGCCGGATCGCCACCAATTTGCTTGCCGCGGTCACTCTTGTTGCTCATATCCCTGCGCCGCCTTTCGTTGAGCTGTTCCCGTCTGTCGTGCGGGATTCGCGATCAGCCGCATCTTTCGTATCCAACGTGTCCGGCGTCGTGCTGCCCGCTTGGCTCTCTTGGCTCTCTCGCGCAACGCCCGCTCCTCGTGTGCGGGCGTAGAGTGCCCGCTCCTTGCGGCTGG
Source organism: Ktedonobacterales bacterium (assembly GCA_036376595.1). GTDB lineage: Bacteria > Chloroflexota > Ktedonobacteria > Ktedonobacterales > JADMIN01 > SMAG-U1939. The sequence continues at coordinate 1,828 of DASVAA010000104.1, forward strand.
CCGGGCGACCGCTCACAGGGTAAGTACACACCGTCTCCTTCAGGATCGAGGACGACCACCAGCATCCGTCCGTTGGCCGTTGGCCCCAGGAAGACTGGCCTGCCGCCATAGCTGATCCACACGAGCGGCGCCAAGCTCGCAACAACTTGCCGCGCTTCCTCTTCAGAGACTTCATGGTGCTCGCGGGCCAGGTGGGTGCGATTCCAGTCGTCAAAGCGCAGCGCGCGTATCTCGATCGTGCTCATGCCTCAATTGTAGTGTATTGTACTACATCGGCAAGGAGATCACCAGAAATGGCATTAGGTGATCTCCTCCTGCTCATCTACCGCGTGCTGGCCGTAGTGTACCTTCCACCAGGCGTGCAGCCGCGCGACCTCGTCGGCGGGCAGCTCGCGGATCGGAGCACCCAGCGAGCGCGCGATGGCGTAGACCCTGGCGGTGTCTTCGAGGGCGTGGGCGATGGAATAGGTCAGCGGCAGCGTCGGGCCGACCGCCAGTGCGCCGTGGTTGCCCCAGATCACCGCCGTGCCCTGGCCCAGGTGCTCGGCCACCAGTTCGGCGAACTCCACGCTGCCCGACTCATGGTATGGCGCGATGGGCACCGGACCGCCCAGGCAAGCCGCCGACTCGTTGAGCACCATCGGGATCGGCTGGTAGACCACGCCGTAGGCCGTCGCGTAGGGCGAGTGGGTGTGCATCACACAGTTGATATCGGCGCGCTGGCGCAGCAGGTAGCAGTGGACCGGCGTCTCCAGGCTCGGCTTCCAGCGGCCCTCGACCACCGTGCCCTCGGCGTCCACCACCACGATGTCGTCGGCTGTCAGCATGTCGTAGTCGGCGCCGCTGGGCGTGATGAAGATGCGGCCGGAGGCGGGGTCACGCGCGCTGAGGTTGCCCTGCGTCGCCTGCACCAGCCCGCTGGCGGCCATCTTCCTGGCGTAGCGCGCCACCTCGGCGCGCAGCTCCGGCAGCAGCACCGCAACGCTCCTTCCCCAGCGTCATTCACCGGTCTGCTCTGCTCCCAGCCCGCGCAGGCGGACTTTGCGGCCGCAGGCCCTCCAGGTGCGGATTTATCCGCCGGCCGATCTGCACCGGATGCGGATACGGCTCGCCCGCGAAACTTTGCGCAGACTTTACAGCCAGGGGTTTTGTTCGCGCCCGCTCCACCGTACTCTAAGATGCGCCCGTGTGTCCAGCATCCGCTGTAGTCCTCAGCGAGAGGTACGCCCACTATGCTCGAATCTCCGCAGTCCGGCCCGACGGTGCGCACCGGCACCGAGCGCCAGGACGCCCCATTCAGCGCCCTCGATCTCCCTGGCTTCTTTGACGACGACACCGACGCTCTCGGCGACGAGGAGGCCGCGCCGCGCAAGCGTCCCTGGTGGCGGCGGGGCAGGTGGATCGCCGTGATCGTCGTCGTGCTGATCGCGCTGCTGATCGCCACGCCGCTCGCCATCGCGCGCATGCGCAGCCCGCGCGTCACCTATTCGACCGCCGCGGTGCGCAGCGGCAACCTGATCATCACTGTCTCGGCGACGGGACCGCTGCAGAGCGGCCTCTACGACGTGAACTTCTCGGGCAGCGGCATCATCGCCCAGATTGACGTCGCGATCGGCCAGCACGTCAAAGCGGGCCAGGTGCTCGCCAAGCTCGATCCCACCTCGCTGCAAGACGCC
>DASVAA010000105.1:0-5965 GCA_036376595.1 Ktedonobacterales bacterium
GCCCAGCAGATGCGGCAGCCCGCGGATGCCCGCCGCCGCGTCGTCCTCCAGGTCGGGCAGGGCGTTGGCGACGTTAAGCGCCAGACCAAGCGCCGCGCCCAGCGGCACCAGCCACGGCAGGAACGGCTGCCAGCGGCCGAAGACGGCCCACGCTAGCAGCGGAAACAAGGGGAAATAGACCGCGAAGAGCACGGCGCTCAGGGGCGTCGCTTTGAGGCCCAGGTCATAGGCGAGACCGAGGCCCAGAATCGGCACGCCGACCGCGAGCGCGATGGGGCCGAGCGAGGCGAACAGAACCATGGCGAGGACGCCCGCGGCGACCGCCAGGATCAGCGCGTCGCGCGGCGTGACCCAGCGGCGCGCGAGCGGCTTATCGGGCCGCGCGGCATCCAGCTCGCGGTCGCGATAGTCGTTGAGGGCGCCGATTGACGCTTCGGCGCAGGCCACGGCGACGGCCACGCGGACGAGCGCGAAGCCATCCACCGCCGCGTGGCGCGCTGCCGCCGCCAGGAACGACAGCGTGATGGTGGCCGCGACGTACATCAGGGTGGGCAAGGGATGCGTGAGCAGCACGATCCCCCACAGTCGCCAAGTGAGAGGTACGCTCAGCCGTGCGGTTTCTGGCGGCGTCGGCTGCTGGGCGGACCGTGCCATCGCGCTCCCTCCCTCCGCGGCTCTCACCTGGCTGCCGGCGGCCGCGCCTTCAGCTCGCGCGCCACGTCCAGGAACGTCTTCGGCTCCAATGGGGGGAGATTGTAGCGCGCGCTGAGAGTATCGAGCGCCGCACGGCGCCGAGCATCGTAGACTGTGCTGACGTTGCCGCCACCGGGCGCGCGCAGGCTGTATTCTACCCCTAGCCCCGGCGCGAAATGTAAGCTGCCCTTTGCTCGCAGCCGCAAGAGCAAGTCCCAGTCCTCCAGCACGCGCAGGCTCTCGTCCAGTCCGCCCACCGCCTCGACCGCTGCCCGACGCAGCAGCAGCGCACTGGTGATGATGTCGTAACTGCACTCGAAGTGCGCGGCGTCGTAGGGCTGGCCCAGGCGCGCGGTTGCGATGACGTGCGGCGTGGGGTCGTCCTCGCCGCCGTCTTCGAGCTGGATCAGCGCTTCGTCGTAGGCCAATACGGCGCCGGGATGCGCATCGAGCGCGGCGGCCAGGCGCGCGAGGTGGCCTGGCAGGTAGCGGTCGTCGTCGCCAAGCGGCGCGATCAGCGCACCCGCGGACGCCGCAATGCCGCGGTTGACCGCGCCAGCCGGACCATGGTTCTCGGGCAGCGCAACGTAGGCCGCGGTCAGGCCCAGCTCCTCGCGGGCGCGCGCGACCACGCCCTCGACCGGCAAACCGCCGTCATTGACCACCACGACGTCGAGCGCGGGATAATCCTGCGCCGCGACGCTCTCCAGCGCGCGCCACAGTCGCCGTGGCCGTCGCAGCGTGGGGATAATGACGGAGATATGCGCCGGGTTCATAATCCTACCTCTCGTTTCGTGGGAATCAGCCCATCCTGAACGCGCGCCCGCAAACGCCAGTGACGGGCGAGACAGGTCTCGCCGCTACAGGTGGAACGCCAGCACCCAGCCGTTGCCCGTCACGACGTAGAGCACACCCTCCGCGACGACCGGCTGGGCGAAGACCTGGCCGCCAGCGTTATACTTGCGGATCAGCTTGCCGGACGTGGCATCCACCGCATGCACGTATTGATCATACGAGCCGGCGTAGACGACGCCGCTCGCCAGCGTGGGTGTGCCGTTGATCTGGCCGCCGGTGGCGTACTGCCAGACGAGCCGACCCGAACGCGCATTGAGCGCGTAGAGGTTGTTGTCGTTCGAGCCGACGTAGAGCACGCCGTTGGCGATCACCGGCGACGAGTACGTGATTGGACCGTTCGTCGGAAAGCTCCACAGCCTGGCGCCGGTGCCAGCGTCCAGAGCGTAGACGAAGTTGTCTTGCGATCCTACGTAGATGACGCTGCTTGCGATGGTTGGGGTCGCGCTCACATAGTAGGTGTCCGACTTTTTGAGCTGCTGGGCTTTGGTCGCGCCGGTGTCTGCCCGCCAGATCTCCGGTCCCGTCTTCGTGGCATCGAGCGCGTACAGATAGCCATCGTTGCCACCCACGTACACCCGGTCGCCCACGACGAGGGGCGCCGAAGTGCCAACGGCGTTGCCGTTGCTTGGACTCAGTGCTGCGACCTGATTGCCTTTGAGATCCCCCACTCCCACAAAGGCAACTCCTATCGTTCCGATGCTATTGACATAGATCTGGCCGTTCGCCAGGACAGGCTCCGAGGAAGCAAATACGAAGCTGTTATCCTGCTCCCACAGCTTGGTGCCATTCAGCGCCGACACCGCGAAGAGTCCCGTATTGAAGGAGCAGAAATAGGCGACGCCATTCGTCACCGCTGCGGACCGTGTGATCTCGGCCAATGGCAGTGAAGAGTGGGGATACTCCCACAACACCTGGTGGTCCTCGGCGCGCATCGCGAAGAATTTGCCCTGGTGCGTCCCGAAATAGAGGATGCCGTTGTCGAGCACCGGCGTCGCGGTGATCGCGGCGCTGGTCAGGTTCTTCGGGTCGCCCGGGAATGTCGCCCATTTGATTGCTGGATCGCTGGTCGGCGGCGTGGGCGTGCTGTTGCCGATGGTCGTCAGCGATCCTTTGCCGCGCTCGAAGAGCACGAGGCCGCCCGTACCGGCCGCGGCCAGTGCGACGACCCCCGCGGCGCCCAGCCCGATCGCCGCGCGCCGGCTGATGCGCGGGGCCGGCGGCGGCGAGTAGATCGCCCGCGCGACCTCGGCCAGATCGTGCAGCGGCGGCAGTCCCAGCGCCGCGCGGAAGGCGTTCACCCACTGCGGGTGCGCGGTGTCGGTGGCGTCAATCACCGTGGTCGTCACGTCAAACGGCTCGCGCGCGTAGGCCGGATCGAGAATCAGGCTGATGATGCGGCGGTCGCCTCGCCCCAGCCGGTGGTCATCGGCCAGCAGCCCCATGAACGCCCCGCTCTCGATGCTCATCCAGTACGAGCGCGAGGTGGCGCCGGTGCAGACGCGCAGCAGCACCTGGCTTTCGGCCAGCTCCGCCTGCGCGCGGTCTGAGAGCTGCTGGCCGAACACGTCCTCGGCGAAGTCGAAGTAGTACGTGACACCCCAGGCGTCGAGCGCGCGCAGCAGCGGCGCGCAGGCTTTGGTGTCGTCGCGATCGTGGCTGATGAAGACCTTCACCAGACCCCTCCCTACCTTCCCGCAGGCTTACGACGCGCTCAGCGCGTAGAGCGTGTGATTGTCGCAGGCGAAGTAGACGACGCCATCGCCAATGATGGGCGTCGCGCTGCTGCCCAGGCCGCCGAACCCTGAGGCCCCCGACGCGAAGCGCCAGAGGATCGTGTGCTTGGCAAGGTCCATCGCGTAGGTGTTCTCGCTGCGCACGAAGTACAGCGTGTTGCCCGCAATCGCCGGCTGACCGTACATCTGATCGAACGAGTTCTCAACATTGCCGGAGGAGTCTACGATGCCCGCGGGCGCTTTCCACAGCAGCTTGCCGCTGCCCGCGTCGAAGGCGTAGATCGTCGTGTTGATGCCGATATAGGCGGTCGAGCCGACGATCACCGGCGCCACGCTGACCTGGGCATCGCTGTTGTAGCGCCAGACCAGCGCGCCGGTGGTGGCATCCAGCGCGTAGAGCGTCTGATCGTTGGAGCCGAAGTAGACCAGCCCGCCCGCGACCACCGGACGAGCGTCAATCTCGTCGCCGGCCTGGAAGGTCCACAGCGTGCTGCCGTCGGTGGCGCTGAGCGCCGAGAAGAGGCCCTTCTCCCCGCCGGTGTAGATGATGCCGTTGGCGACCGTCGGACCAAGATTGATGTTCGCCGGCTTGCCGGCGCTGCCACCGCTCCACAGCGCGGCGCCGGTTGCCGCGTTGAAGGCGTGGATCGCGCCGTCGGCGGTCAGCTCGTAGAGTACGCCGCCGGCCACTGTGAACTGCCGGCCGCTGAGCAGGTCGCCCGCCGGGGTGACCCAGACCTGCGAGCCGTCGCTCGTCTTGAACGCATAGAGGTTGCCCAATCCCGCCGTGTTGATGTAGAGGATGTTGCCGACGACCACCGGCACCTCGTCAATGCTGGCAAGCACGCCGGGATTCTCCCACAGCAGCGAGCCGTCCGCGGCCTTGAGCGCGAAGAGGCCGTCCATCGAGGCAACGTAGAGCACGCCGCCGGCCAGCGCGACGTTGGGCGCGTCGTCGCCGTCGCCCGCCTTGAAGTACCAGCGGATGCGCGGGTCGAGCGTCTGCGGGTTGGTGAAGGCGATCATCCGCGGCTTGGGGTAGGGCGGCGGCGTGGCCGAGCGGCTTTTGTCCACCAGCAGCGCCCCCGCGCCGCCCAGCGCGCCGAGCGTCGCCACTCCCGCGGCGCCCAGCCCGATTGCCGCGCGGCGTGAGATCCCTGCTGCGCCCCGCGCCCGCGGCAGATCGAGGATCGTGCGCAATTGCGCCAGCGTCTGCGCCTGCGGCTGCCGGTACGCCTCGATGGCGTAGTCGGCATTGTCGGCGGGGCCGGGGTCGAACTGCGTATCGAGCACCAGGTTGACGGTGACACGCGGCGCCTTGTGCGGGCGCCCGCCGGACGCTCCTACACGCTGATCGGCGAGCTGCAAGCTGCGAAAGGCGCTCAGCTCCAGTGTCATCCAGTAGGAGTCCGCGGTGTGGGCGGTGCAGATGCGGATGAAGATGTCACGGTCGCGGATCGCCTGTTGCAGCCGCTCGGAGAGGTGCTGGCCGGGTTCGAGCTGCTGGGTATCGAACCAGTAATCCACACCCCAGGCGTCGAGCGCCGCCAGCAGGGGCTGGCAGAGCGCGTTGTCCGCGTGGGTGTGACTGATGAAGACCTTGCCGTTGCCGCGCATGGCATCCTCTCTCCACTCTCAGTGGGCGAGGCGGGCCTCGCCGCTACAGACCGACCAATCGCCGCGTGCGGGGCGAGGCGGGCCTCGCCGCTACCAATCGGCGCCCAACGTGATCTGCCCTTCCCTCACCCCGCGAAGAGAGGGAACGGGGGTGAGGACCCTACGCGCCCCAGGCGTAGATCGTCTGGTCGCCGGAGCCGAAGACGATCAGCCCGTTCGCGGCGATGGGATCGGCATTCTCGTAGCTGTCGGCAGACTTGTGCGCCCAGCGCGGCGAGCCGTCATGCCGGTTGTAGCTGCGCACGACCCAGTTGAACGTGTCCACCACACAGACGGCATCGCCCGTGATCGCCGGCTGGCACTGCACCGGGCCGCCGTTTTGGACGGTGTTAGAAGTCGCGTCGTAGTCGCCGATCGGCGCACGCCAGTAGGGCTTGCCGGTCTCGGCGTTGAGCGTGTAGAGGTAGCCATCGTTGGACGCCACGTAGACGACGCCGTCGGCCACCGCTGGCGAGGACTGGACGTCGTCGCCGGTCAGGTACTTCCATTTGACTGAGCCATCGTGCCCGTGCAGGGCATAGACGTAGTTGTCGCCAGAGCCGAAATAGACGACACCGTTTGCCACCGCGGGCGACGAGATGATCTTGCCGCGCGTCGTCACCTTCCACAGCGGCGAGCCGGAGTGGGCGTCGAAGGCATAGAAAGTGTGGTCCAGCGAGCCAATGTAGACGCCCCTTCCATCCACCACCGGACTCGACGAATGCGTCGCCAGCGCGCCGACGTGTGGGCTGACGGGCGTGTTCCAGGCCACCGAGCCATCTTTACTGTTGAAGGCGTAGAGATTGCCGCTATCCGTCAGCACGTAGAGCAGCCCGCCCGCCAGCAGCGGTGACGTGATGATGTTGCCGTTGTCGCCCGACGGTATTGCGGCGCGCCAGATCTTCGAGCCATCGCTGGTCTTGAGGGCATAGATATAGAAGTCCTCGCTGACGTAGACGACGCTGCCATAGACGGAGGGGCTGCCGTAGTTGTTCTGCGCGGTGAGCGCCTGCTGCCAGACCTTGCGC
>DASVAA010000106.1:0-12488 GCA_036376595.1 Ktedonobacterales bacterium
GTTGTTGACGTGGTACTCCCCGGTCATGTGCCGCACGACCAATTCGCTATCCATGAAGACGCGCACCGCCGCCGGATTGTACCGAGCGACGGCCCGCAGCCCCAGGATCAGCGCCCGATACTCGGCCTGATTGTTGGTCAGCTCGCCGAGATAGATGGCCTCACGCACCAGCGGCGATCCGTCCAGGCGTTCGATCACCACTCCGGCCGCCGCCGGGCCAGGGTTGCCGCGCGCGGCGCCGTCGGTGCGCAGCATCAGCGAGCGATCCCGCTCTGTCTCCGGCTCCGGTGCCACATCTGGCCCTCCTTGTCTCCTTGTTCCTCCTTGCGCCGCGGTCGCGCCGCTCGGCCCATGTGGCGCCGCGCGATCGGCATCGGCCCTCATTGATCGGCCTGCGGCAGCGAGGCCGCGTGCCGCTGGGCGAACTCCTCGGCGGTCAGGCCGAAGAGCACGCGGTCGTAGTAATGGCCGCCAGCGTGGACCATGCGCCGCAGGCAGCCCTCGCACTCGAAGCCCAGGCGCTCGTGCAGCCGCAGTGACGGCTCATTGTAGCTATACACTCCCGTGCTGACCTTCTGGTAGCGCAGCTCCTCGAAGTAGTAGCGGCACACCAGCAGGACCGACTCGGCACCGAAGCCCTGCCGCTGGTGGGTCTCGCGGATGGCAATGCCGTAGCTGAAAGTGCCGTTGCGCCGGTCGCAATCGTGCGTGCCGATGATGCCGGCCGGCTCGCCTTCATGGGTCTCGATCACGAACTGAACGGCATCGCCCTCGCGCGCCACTCGTGCCGGCGCTCCCGTCCAGCGCGGCATACGGGCGGCCATGCCAGGGAGCCATGGCGCGTCGCCCCGTTGCGCCAGCTCGCCGCCCTGGTCCCACGGATAGTGGCTCGCCGCCTCGTCCGGCTCGAAGGGGCGGAGTCGCACGCGATACCCTTGCAACAGAGATCCCCTGCTTACCATGCTGGTCCTCCAACGCTCGGCTCGCGTCTCCATGTGCTCGTCTCCCCTCATTCACACCGACACAATCACGTCCTACCTTCCGCACTGCCCGCACTGCTGTTCGCTCGCGCCGCCCTTGCGCGGCCATCGCATCGCACGCTTTCTGGTTCGTCTCATGCGCTTCGTGCGGGCAGCTTTGGCGACCTGCCTGCACGCACCATGCACACACTCTCTACGCGGCTCTCCACTCGCCCGCACATCCTCCCATGCCCACTATGATGGTATCATGCCCCGCGTGCCTATGAGGAGGAGGAGGCGATACCCTGTGTCGGCAATTGGCGATGACGGCGGTGACCTGCGCGGCTCTGTCGCGAGCGGCGTGCCAAATCCGCAGCTCTGGCCCGATACGGCCGCAGTAGACGCCGGAGGGCGGCTGCGTGTGGGCGATCTCGACGTTGCCGAACTGGCCCACCGTTACGGCACGCCGCTCTATGTCTACGACGAGGCGACGATCCGCGCCCAGTGCCGGGCCTTGCGCTCCGCCTTTGCTGCCCACTGGCCCGACACCACGGTCGCCTACGCAGGCAAAGCCTACCTCTCGCTCGCCTTGTGCCGCATCCTGCTCGCGGAGGGCCTGGCGCTCGACGCCGTCTCGCTGGGCGAACTGCGCCTCGCGCTCGCCGCGGGATTCCCCGCGGACCGCATTCACCTGCACGGCAACTTCAAGCCCCGCGCCGAGCTGTCCGTCGCCCTGGAGCTGGGCGTGGACCGTGTGGTAGTAGATAGCCTCGACGAGCTTGACCAGGTCGAATCGCTGGCGCGCGAGCAGGGCCGGTGCGTGGCAATCTGGCTGCGGCTCTGCCCTGACGTGGCAACCGAGACGCATGCCGCGATCCAGACCGGCCATGCGGCCTCGAAGTTCGGGCTTGACGAGGCCAGTGGGGCTGCCGATGAGGCGGCACGGCGAGCGATCTCGTCGGAGTGGTTGGACCTCGCCGGGCTGCACGCGCACGCCGGCTCGCAATTGCTCGACCCCGCGGCCCCCGCGCGTGTCACCACCTTCCTCTGCGACTTCGCGGCGCGCCTGCGCGAGCGTACCGGCGCGGTGGTCCGCGAGCTAAGCCCCGGCGGCGGCCTGGGGGTCGCCTACGCGCCCGGCGATAGCAGCCTGGAGGTGGAGCGCTACGCACGGACAGTAGCTGATGCGCTGTGCGCTGGAGTCGAGCGGCATGGGCGTCCACCGGACGCCCCTACGAATTGGGCACCACGACTGGTGGTCGAGCCGGGGCGGGCCATCGTCGCGCGGGCAGGGATCGCGCTCTATGCCGCTGGCCCGCGCAAAGTGGTCCCCGGCGGCCCCACCTACCTGGCGGTGGATGGCGGCATGGGCGATAACCCGCGCCCGGCGCTCTACGAGGCGCGCTACACCGCCGCGCTGCCGGAGCGCATGCGGCCGGCGGGAGAAGAGGAGCAGGGGGAACAAGGGGAACAAGGGGAACAAGGGGAGCAGGAGCGCGTGACGGTGGTGGGGCGCTACTGCGAGTCGGGCGATGTGCTGGCGCGCGAGGTCGTGCTGCCGCTCGTCGCACCCGGCGAGATCGTGGCGATTCCGGTGAGCGGCGCCTACCACCTGGCGATGGCATCCAACTACAATGCCGTGCCGCGGCCGGCGGTCGTCTTCGTGCGCGAGGGGCAGGCACGACTGGTGCGCCGCCGCGAGACGCTCGACGATCTGCTGCGGCTGGAACAGGGCCTGGACGTGGAGGAGGAGCTGGGGAAGCAGGGAGAGGAGAGCGGCGGTGATCACAATTGATGACTACCTGTGCTCGATGGAAAAGACCTTCCTGCCGGAGCGCGCCCGCGGGAAGCACGCGGTATTGCAGTACGTGTTCTCCGGCAGCCAGGCGGGCGCCTGCTACGCCGTGATTGACGATGGGTGCCTGAGCGTGGCGCGCGGCGAGCACGTGGCGCCAACGGTCACAGTCTACCGCCAGTCGCCGAGAGGCGGCGCGGACGGAGGGCGCGTGATACACTGCGTGTGAGATAGCCGAGACAGACCAGACAGCGGGACACCGGGAGTGACGCGACGATGGGCGACGGGACGCCAGCGACGGAGCGCCCGCGCAGGGTCAGGAAAGCCAAAGAGGACCGCGAGCGGCTCGATCTGCTGCTGGTGGCGCGCGGGCTGGCACCCTCCCGCGAGCGGGCGCGGGCGCTGATCATGGCACGCGAGGTGCGCGTAGACGGCCGCATGGTGGACAAAGCCGGCACGCTGGTGCCGCGCGATGCCGAGGTCGCGCTCGCCGGACCCGCCGCCGAGCTGCGCTACGTCAGCCGCGGCGGCCTCAAGCTGGAGCGTGCGCTCGACGTCTTCGGCCTCAATCCCGCCGGCTGTGTCGCACTCGACGTGGGCGCCTCCACCGGCGGCTTCACCGACGTCCTATTGCGGCGCGGCGCGGCGCGGGTCTACGCGGTGGACGTGGGGCGCGGCCAGCTCGCCTGGGCGCTGCGGCAGGATCCGCGCGTGGTGGTGATGGACCGCACCAACATCCGCCACCTCACGGCGCTGCCCGCAACGCCCGCCGGAGAACCGCCGGAGGTGCTGGCGTGCGCGGTAATTGACGTCTCGTTCATCTCGCTGCGGCTGGTGCTGCCGCGCGTGGCCGAGCTACTCGCGCCCGGTGATGGGCGTTCGCCGAATGCCCCTCCATGGATCGTCGCGCTGGTCAAGCCGCAGTTCGAGGCGGGGCGCGCCGAGGCTGACCGCGGCGCGGGCGTGATCTCGGATCGCGCGGTACATGGCCGTGTGCTGCGCGAGCTGCTCGACTGGATCGCGGCCTACGACGCCACGACCGCTGGTCCGCCGGGCGTCCACCGGACGGAGGGCGTCCACCGGACGCCCCTACTGGCGCCGCGTGGGGTAATCGCCTCGCCAATCGCGGGGCGCGAGGGCAATCACGAATACCTGCTGTGGCTGGCGGTGCTGCCGCCTGAGTCCGGCGAGGGGGAGTCGGCCGCGGCGCTGGCGGATGACAGCGCCATTGAGCACGCGGTAGCTGACGCCTTCGGCGTGGCGTGACGATGACCATGGCAGTGAAGATGACGATACTGCGAGGGCACACAACGCATGCGTATGCGCTACTTCGCCGGGATTGATGGCGGCGGCACCAAGACCTCCGTCGCGCTGGTAGACGAGACGGGGCGCATCGCCGGCACCGGCTCACGCGGTCCCGCCAACCCACGCTCGCGAGGAACCGATCCGGCGGCGGAGAACATCGCCAGCGCCGTGCGCGACGCGCTGACGGCTGCCGTCGCCACGCTCGCCGACCTCGCCGGCATCTGTGCGTGTCTGGCGGGGCTCGATACCGAGCTCGACCTGCCGGCGCCGCGACTGGCGCTGGAGCGGCTGGGCTACGACGGGCCGGCGATCCTCGAGAACGACGTGGTCGGTGCATGGGCTGCCGCGACCGAAGGCGCGCCGGGCATCGTCGCCATCGCCGGCACCGGCTCGACAGCGCTGGGCATGAACGCGCGCGGCAAGTTGTGGCGCACCGACGGCTGGGACTACCTGCTGGGTGACGCCGGCAGCGGCTACGCCATCGGGCAGGCTGGCATCCAGACGGCGATGAAGGCATTGGATGGGCGCCACGCGTCGACGCTGCTGGCGCGCGAGCTGGGGGCACGCTTCGGCATCGGGGATGCCGAGGAGATGCGCCGCCTGGTGGATCGCGGCCCCTTTGGCAAGCTGGAGATCGCCTCCTTCGCGGTCCACGTCAGCCGGGCGGCGGACGCCGGTGACGCGGCGGCACGTGAGATCCTGGCGCAGGCCGGGTGTGAGTTGGGGAGCCAGGTGACGGCTATCGTGCGCACCCTGGAGATGGAGGGCGAAGCGTTCCCCGTCGGGACGGCGGGTAGTGTCTTCAGCAGCGCACCCTGGGTGACAGAGCCGTTCGCAGCAGCGGTGCATGCGGTCGCGCCACAGGCCGAGGTGCGCACGCTGCGCCGGCCGCCGGAGGTGGCGGCGGCGCTGCTGGGCTGGCAGCGGCTGCGCGACGGCGACACCGGCTCATGGACGCTCGGCAGCGGACGGCGGCGCATCCCACGTAGCGCATCGGTAGAGAGTGTGGGGCGCTTGCCATGAGCGCGGGCGGGATGTTCGCGACACCGCCGAAGCAGCCGGCGGTGCGGCTGGTGCTGGCGCGCCACGGCGAGGCGCTGGGCAATCGCGAGCTGCGCTACCTCGGCCGCACCGATGCGCCCCTCACCCCACGCGGCGAGGCCCAGGCGCGACTGCTCGCCACGGCGCTCAGCGGCATCCCGGCGGCGGCGATCTACAGCAGTCCTCTGCGGCGCGCGCACGACACCGCCGAGGCGATTGGCGCCGAGCTGGGACTTGGCGTCGCAACCGATAGGGCGCTCCGCGAGCAGGACTTCGGCGCCTGGGAGAACCTGACGCGCGCCGAGGTGCTGGCGCGCGATCGCACTCGGCTGGCGGCATGGGAAGGCGGTGCCGACACAGCGCCGGAGGACGGCGAGGCGCCCTATGCGCTGCGCGAGCGCGTCGTGGCCTGCGCCAATACCCTTGCGGCGCGTCACCCCGGCGCGACGATCGTGCTGGCGAGCCACGTCGGCCCGATCAAGGCGCTGATCTGCGCCGCGCTCGGCCTGCCGCCCTCCGGCGCGTTTCGCATGTGGCTCGACCCTGCCAGCTACTCGGTGGTGGACTGGCGCCCCGATGGCGCCGGCATCTTGCGCGCCTTCAACGCCACCGCGCACCTGAGCGACCTGGAGGGGTAACGGAGAACGCGGAGATCGCAGAGGTGAGCGGAGGACGCGGAGGCAGAATTAGGAAGAAACCGCGGAGGACGCAGAGGACGCAGAGGGCGCGAAGTAAGGAGAGGGATTTACCACAGAGGAAACGGAGGCAACGGAGGGCGGAGAGAGGAGAGAGGAGAGAGCAATTGTCTTGAATGTCAAGCCATCAGGCGGGCGTCGCCGCGGTGACTCAACCTCCGGAGGGGCCAGCCAGAGAGTGCCATGCCGCAGGATAGCGTTGAGGATGGTGAGCAGCTTATGCATGCAGGCGGTCAAGGCCAGCTGCTTGGGCTTGCCAGCGGCGCACAAGCGCTGGTAGAAGGCACGGATGAGCGGATGGTGGCGGGTGGCGACGAGGGTCGCCATGTAGAGCGCACTGCGCACGCGGGCTCTGCCGCCCCACACGCCGCGCTGGGCGCGCAGGGTGCCGGAGTCGCGGTTGAGGGGGGCGACACCGACCAGGGCCGCGAGCGCCTTGCGGTCGAGGCTGCCCAGTTCGGGCAGGTTGGCCAGCAGCGTGAAGGCGGTGGTCGGGCCAATACCGGGCACGCTGCGCAACAAATCGTCGCGCTCACGCCAGAGGGGGCTGGCTTGGACGCGGTCGCGCAGGGTGCGGTCCAGGTCGTCCAGCTCCTGGGCCAGCCAGGCGAGATGGCGCTCAATGTGGGGCCGCCGGGCCAGCAGCGCCGTAGCGAGGCGCTGGCGCTCGGCAGTCTGCATGCCCACGAGTTGGCGCCGCCGGGCCAGCAGGGCGGCGCCCTCCTGCGCGGCGGCGTCGGGCAGCGGCCGGGGCGCGGGGTGGACCGCCTCGGCGAAGTGCGCCAGCAGCGCCGCGTCGAGCGCATCGGTCTTGGCGAGCTGGCCGACCGCGTGGGCAAACGCGCGCACCTGACGCGGGTTGACCACCGCGACCGCGATCCTGGCGGCTGCCAGCGCGGCGGCGACGGCGATCTCGCGGCCACCGGTCGCCTCCAAGACCACCCACGTCGGCCGCGGCTGCAGGGCTTGCAAGCGGCCCCGCAGCGCCTCGATGCCGGTCTCGTCGTTGGTCGCAACCCCCTGCTCGCCGCCCTGACCGCCGCTCGGCCGCACGGCAATGTCGAGCTTGGCCTTGGCAACATCGATCCCCACAGAGCACGCGCCGGTGGTTTCCATGCTGGACTCCATTGCGGGGACGCAGTCCCCCGTGGCGGTCTGCCCCAGACCGCCCGGCCTTGTCTCATACGGACTCGCCCCCGTCGACGCGCAGGCGCGACGCACGCGGCCCTAGCAACTGTTCGGGCTCCCTGGCGCGGTGGACGCGGCGACCAGCGCACTCTCGCGGTCTTGGGGGGACCTGAGGCGGATCGGCCTACCGCGTCCTTCTCTGACTTCTCCTAGTTCAAAGATACAAGGCGGAGAAGCCGCGGAGGACGCAGAGAACAGGATAGCCCAGGGTATTCATCCAGGCCGGGCCATCGCAGTGCCAGCCGGCGTGATGGCGAGGGATTACCCGCGGTGCTTCAGACCGCCAGCCTGTCCCAGACTCACGCGCGCCTCCCGCAACGGCTCCATGAATAATCCAGGATAGAGAGAGGTCGGACGCAGGGGGCGCCGCTACGGCGCGAGCTGCTTGGGCGGACGGCCGTCGAGACTGAGTCCGCCGTTGCCGCCGAGCACCACTGCCACCGAGTGGTTGTCGAGCGAATGGACGCCGGGCCAGCCGCCGTCGGTGAGCAATTGCGGCAGTGTCACAGGGCGCAGCCCGCGGGCGCGCAGCCCGTCGAGGATCGCGGGCAGCGCGGCGAGGGTTTGCTCGCGCTGGGCCGGGCCGTCGTGCATCAGGATGATGCTGCCGGGGTGGACCTCGCTCAGCACGCGCTGGACGATCACCTGCGTGCCGGGACGGCTCCAGTCGGCCGGGTCGTCGTTCCACATGATCGTGCTGAGGCCGAGCTGCGCTGCCGTCTGGACGGTTGCGGCGGTGTACGAGCCGTAGGGCGGGCGCCAGAACCAGATGCAGGCATCGGCGCCGAGCGCGTTGTGGAGGGCGTTTAGCGTGCTGTTCAGCTCGTTCTGCACCTGCTTGGCGTTGAGCTTCGCCATGTCGGGGTGGTCCCAGGTGTGGACGCCGACGGCAAAGCCGTCGCGCCACTCGCGGCGCACCAGGTCAGGATTCGCCGCGACCTGATTGCCGATCACCATGAAGGTCGCGGGCGTGCGGGTGCGCTCCAGATAATCCAGGATAGGGACCGTGCTGGATGGCGCGGGGCCGTCGTCGAAGGTGAGCGCGACCTCGGCCGGAGCGCGGCCGTTCGCGTAGCCGCCGCTGTAGACCACGGCGGGCAGTGGGGCGGGCGCTGCGGAGTGGCAGCCCATCATGTCGTTCTGCCGGCGGTTGGTTGCCGGCGGGCGCGGCGTTGCCGTTGGTGCGGGCGTTTGGGTGGCGGTCGGCAAGGGGGTGCCGATGCCACGCGGGCCGCTCAATGCGCTTGGCGTGCCGGGACCGCTCCACGGCGCCATGCCGAGCGACGTCAGCGTGCTGTCGGCGGAGGCGTATGCCGCGCCGCTGGCTGCCAGCAACATCAGTCCCAGCGCCAGCAGCACTGAGAGCGCCACGCGCCCGCGCGCGCCTCTCCCCCAGCCTCGTTCCCGGCGCGGCAGCCGGCGCGTCGCCTTCTTCTTGCGAGCGACATCCCCATGAGCCACTGCTGGTTGTCCTCTCCACTCCCCTACCCACACATCTGCCCGTCCGCTCGTCTCAAAACGCCTGACCAAGCCAGCACGCTGGCACCCGCTGCGCGCGATCTCCCTGAGAACACAGACGTACACTGCCGGCATAGATGAACTACGCTCGCATGTCTGGCTGCCTATCGCTTGTGCCGTCGCCGTCCGCGCGTGCTCTGCACTCACTCTGACGCCTGCGAGCGGGCCGCGTGTTGTGAGCTGCGTCACACATCGCCCCAAAATACCCGCCCGGACGCGGGATTCGCCGGACGCCCCCACCTGGCAGGTTCTGTGCGTTTGGGCGCATAATGGGGATGAATTGGGGCTGGCTCGCTTGGCCGCTCGACCGCCGATCACAATGGAACGGAGAGCCAGGCATGCAAGACGCTCTGCCGCTGGAAGCCGCCGACCTGGAGTTGGAACCGCACGCAGGGGCGTCCGGTGGACGCCCAGCGCCAGGCGAGGTCGAGCCGGGGGTGTGGCGCGTGCCGGCGCCCGTTCCGTTTGGCGCGCGCTCCGTCAACCTCTATCTCATCTCAGGTCCGGCAGCCGGGCAAGGCTGGCTGCTGATAGACGCGCCGATCGCGACCTCGCGTGCCGAGGCGGCGCTGGCGAGCGCCCTTGAGCGCATCGGCATCACGGCCGGCGACATCAGCGCCATTGTCCTCACCCACGCGCACCCCGACCACCTGGGCGCGGCGGGTGCGTGGCAGCGGCGCGCTGGCGCGCCCGTCTATTTACTTGCCAACGCGGCGCACGATTTCGCACCGCTGTGGGCCGACGTGGAGAACAGCACCTTTCTGGAGGCGGCGCGCACGCTCGTGGCACACGGCATGCCGCCCGACGAGGCGCAGGCGTTGGTGACGCGCGCCGTGCAGATCCGCGGCGTGCTCGACCTGCCGGCGCATCCACAACACCTGGCGCACGGCCGGCGCGTGCAGCTTGCGGGGGGAACGTATCACGTCGAGTGGCTGCCGGGCCACGCCGATGGGCAGCTCGGCCTGCTGCGCGACGACGGGCTGTTGATCGCTGGCGACGCGGTGCTGCCGTCGCTCGTCCCCTCGGTCGGGTGGTATCCGTGGGCGCGCCCCGACCCGCTGGGCGACCAGCTCGCCACGCTCGACCTGCTGGCGGGGCTGCCGGGGGTGCGACTGGTGCTGCCAGGGCACGGCCGTCCCTTCGCGGACCTCGCGGGGCGGGCGGGCGAGCTGCGGGGCCTGTATGCGCGCGAGCTTTCGGCGACAGCGCAACTGCTGGCCGGCGCGCCCGACGGATTGACGGCCTACGCGCTGGCACTGGCGCAGATGCCGCAGCGCATGCGCGTGCCCGACTCGCGCCTGCTGGCGATGGCCGAGGCGGTGGCGCTGCTGGAGCGCCTGGCGGTGATTGACCGCGCCGAGCGCACAACCGACACCGGCGGCGCCGTGCGCTACCGCCGCGCCGACGAGGGTGCGAGCCGCGCGACATGAGCCGGGCGCTCCATCTTCTGTGTCGGCCTCGAGGCGGGAGATGAGGAGGCATGGCGTCGCGCTCGGCTGCATCGTGGTGCTGTACGCCGCGCGAAGCCGGCACCCTATGTCACAATAGTGTGTCTCGCGCCGACTACTTCTCCGCCACGTGCTCGATGGCTTTGACGCTGTGCTCCACGATGTTGCCCGTGCTCAGCGCCTCGTGCTCCGCCACGCGCGCCGCCGCCAGCAATCCGCGCACCGCCTCGCTCATCAGCGCCGTCACCGCCCCCGCGTACGCCGCCAGCACCGCGATGGCGATCGCCGCGACCTCCGCCAGCCGCGTGGGCGGCCACTGCCGCAGCACCACGTACGAGACCACCAGCGTTCCGATGCCGCCAATCGCGGCGCAGACGATCAGGCTCAGCACGATCTTGAAGAATGCGTGAAACAGGCTCATGAGCAAGTGACCGATCATGCGGGTCCTCCCTCTCGTTGATGTGATTCCCGAGGCCGAGTACGACACTGCGCGAACGGTGTTTGGGGTGCCGTCCGGTGGCTACGCAAGTCCGATGCCGATCGAGCGTGTCGAGGTGTGATGCAGCGCACTGCCGAATTGGCGTTTCGTTCGTCATAATAGGCAAGCGATGTCCTGCCGCCGCGTGGTGTGTAGGCGGATGGGCGCGCGCATGGGAGGAATTAGCCAATGCGGCATAGTGTCCTCTTCTCTCGTTCGCGCGCGGCGCGCTACGCCGTTCTCGCGCTGGGGCTGGCGCTGATCGTCGTGCTGGCGGCCTGTGGCAGCTCGGCACCCAAAGCGAAGGGCACGGCGACAGCCCGCCCAACCACGCCGGCCTCACCCACGGCCACGCCACTCCCCGACGGCTGGGGATTGGTCGCCAGTCCTGCCGTCGGCCAGGAGGGACGGCTGCTCGCGGTCGCCGCGCGCGCGGCGAGCGACGCCTGGGCGGTGGGACAGTACCAGGGCGTAGACAGCCTGCGGCGCACGCTGGTCGAGCATTGGAACGGCAGCCAGTGGGCCTACGTCAACAGCCCCAGCCCTGGCGCCGAAGATAACGTCTTGCAGGGCGTCGCGGCCGATTCGGCGAGTGACGTGTGGGCCGCGGGCGCGCAGACCTCCGCGGCGGGCGTCACCCAGCCACTGGTCGAGCACTGGAACGGCAGCGCGTGGAGCGTCGCCACGCTCCCCGGCGTGGACGCTCTCGGCGGCGAGCTGACCGGCGTCGCGGCCATCGCGCCAGGCGACGTGTGGGTCGTCGGCTACTCCTACACGGCGGGAGGCCAGAGCGCGCCCAGCACGCAGCAGCCGCTCGTGCTGCACTGGAACGGCTCACAGTGGCAGCCAGCCGCCGTACCCAGCCCTTCCACCGGCAGCTTCGAGCCGCTGACCGCTGTCACCGCCGTGGCCACCAACGACGTGTGGGCCGTCGGCTCCGATAGCGGTGCGAACACCTCGCTGATCGAGCATTGGGACGGCAAAGCGTGGAAGATCGTCACGGCGCCCACGGCGGTCAACGGCGGCGCGCTCACCGGCATTGCGGCCGCAAGCTCCGGCGACGTGTGGGCTGTGGGCACAGGTCCCGGCCCGGTGCGCCAGGGTGGGGGATGCGGCATCGCGGCCGGCGCGGTGATCGAGCACTGGAACGGCACGCGCTGGTCAGATGTCACGGCGCCCACGATCAGCGGCGGCACCGGCGTGCCCTACTCGCTGGCGAGCGTCGCCGCCGCCTCGGCGCACGACGTCTGGGCGGTCGGCAGCGTCGGCGCGTATTTCTCCCCTCTGAGCGGCGCGTACACCCCAGTGATCCTGCATTGGGACGGCACGAGCTGGACAGCGGCCCAGGCGCCCGCCGATGTTACCTCTGAGGGACTGGTGGGCGTGGCAGCCGCCGGTGGCACGGCCTGGACGGTGGGCCAGCACGAGGGGCGCAACGGCCCGGCGGCATCGCTGATCGCGCAGGAGACCGGCGGCGTGTGGTCGCTGGTGCCCAGCGCCAGCCCCGGCACGCTGAGCAACCGGCTGGCGGGCGTCGCGGCGATCACCCCCAACGATGCCTGGGCGGTGGGCAGCTCCGCCAACGGCGCGCTGACCGAGCATTGGAACGGCGCCGGCTGGAGCGTAATTCCCAGCGCCAACGCGACGGCCGTGGATAACCGGCTCAACGCGGTGGCAGCAGCCTCCTCCAGCGACGTGTGGGCCGTCGGCGCCGCGTGGGATAGTCAGACGTACACCCAGCCGCTGGCCGAGCATTGGAACGGCGCGAGCTGGACAGTGGCTCCTGGCCCAGCGGTCACCTCGCCCGGCGGTGCCGAGCTGCGCGCCGCGGCAGCCATCTCATCGGGCGACGTGTGGGCCGGCGGCGTGGCCGGCACCCCCCTGCTGGAGCACTGGACCGGCAGCGCCTGGAGCATCGTCCCCAGCCCCACGGCGATCAACGGCAGCAGCCTGGACGCCTTCGGCATCAACGGCATCTCCGCCGTCTCATCCAAAGACGTGTGGGCCGTCGGCGGCAACACCGCTCGCAGCTGCGCCGGCATCATGCCCGCGCTGATCGAG
>DASVAA010000107.1:0-27620 GCA_036376595.1 Ktedonobacterales bacterium
TGAGGCCGTCGAGCACCGTCGCGCGCACGCAGTAGTCGGTCGCCAGACCGCCGACGTGCAGCCGCGTGATACCACGCGCGCGCAACGCGTCGAGCAGCGGCGTGCCATCGGGCAGTGTGCCGTCGAACATCGAATAGCCGGCATCCTCGGTGCTGGTGCCCTTGGTGACGATCGGCGTCCCCCCCGGCAGCTTGAGGTCGGGATGAAAGGCGGCGCCAGGCGTCTCTTGCACGCAATGCACCGGCCACGGTCCGCCATACTGGGCGAAGTGGCGCGTGTTCGCGGGGTGCCAGTCGCGGCTGGCGAAGATCGGCATACTCGCCGCCTGGGCGCGGGCGATGTACTCGTTGAGCACCGGCACCACGGCGTCGCCCTCTGGCACGGCGAGCGCGCCGCCGGGGCAGAAGTCGTTCTGCACGTCTACGATCAGCAGGGCATCGGACATGGTCGTCACCTCCACGTGCGCCCGTCGCGCGGCGCAATCCTACGCCACACGCTCCATCGGGATCATACCGTGCGCGTGTCCGGCACGCTGGTCAGCGGGTCGTCCAGACGTCACTGGGGGTGCCGTGCCCGTTGGCGCGGGCGAGCATGCCGTCGTCGGCACCGAGCACGCCGGCAGGCCGATCAGATTCGACGCCGGGATGCCCGTCAGCTCCTCAAATATCTGCCAGAAGGTCTGGTCGGTGGCGGCCCAGCGGTAGCTCCCATCGGGCAGGGTCGCACCCTGGCAGCCGTCCGGCTTGACCATCGCCGTCGCCACCGCCGTCGCGCCCTGATAGAACGTGAAGTGGTAGGCGACCCCAAGATCCTCCCCGCAGTTGTAGGTGCCGGACGGCATCTCCGGCAGCGCGATCAGCGCAGCGTAGAGCCGCCGCGCCTGCGCCGCGTCGCGGACGGTCGTGTTGAATGGGAGGATGCCGTTCTGTGGAAAGTCGCTGGTGCGCACGATGCGGACGGCGCTCACGCGCAGCGACGACATCGCGGCGCTCTTGGCGCGCGCGACGAAGATCACTGCTCCGACCGCTATGACCGCCGCGGCGAGCACGAGAACCGCCGCGATCGCCATCCAACGGGAGCTGCGCCGCCTCTCGCGCATCGGCCACCAATCCCTACGGGCGATCCGCCACCCAGCGTCGTTGCCGCTCACGCCCCGACAGGGGCGCACCGTCCCGTTCGAGTGGACGCGCCGCGTCGGCGCACGGTTCCGCCGCGTATCACGCGCCATCGAACGCGGTTGCCGCAGCCGTGCGCCAGCTGTTTCTCTGTCGCACTGGACGGCACCGTCACGCCGTTGCGCGTGGGTTGAAGCGGTAGAGCTGCGCCGGCCGGTGCTGGCCGGTCATCTTGGTGGCGTGGGTCGGCTCTACGATGCGCATCAGCAACAGCTTCTTGCGGAAGTTGCGCTTGTCCAGCGGCTTATCGAGGATCGCCTCGTACACCTCTTGCAGTTCGCTGAGAGTGAACCGCGGCGCGAGCAACTGGAAGCCGATGGTTGTGTATTCCAGCTTGCCGCGCAGCCGCTGGAGCGTATAGGCGATGATGTCGTTGTGGTCGAAGGCCAATGGCGGCAGGTCACTGACACGCCACAGTCGCGCGCCGAGCGTCTCGTCCAGCGTCAGGGCGTCGGTCGGGACTAGTGCGTAGTACACGACCGTGACCACACGCATGCGCGGGTCGCGCTCCGGCTCACCGAAGGTGTAGAGCTGTTCGAGATACACGTCGCCACTGCGCGCGCCGGTCACCTCCACCAGCTTGCGCCGCGCCGCGTCTTCCAGCGATTCGTCGGCACGCACCATCGCGCCGGGCAGCGCCCACTGCCCAGCGTATGGCTCGTGATCGCGCCGCACCAGCAACACCTCGAGCCGCCGCTCGCGCACCGTGAGGATCGCCACGTCTACCGCCACCGCTGGGCGGTCGTCGGCTTGCGGGCGTGCACGCGGCCGCGACGATGAGGTCTCCGGGCGCAGCACAGCATGCGCGCTGGACGCTGGCGGCGCGTGCAGCGCGCTGGCGTGCATGCCGGTATCGGTGGCGTGGGTCATGGTGCGATGCTCGTTTCGCGCGCGGGTCTTCCCCTCTATGACAGTATCGCCCACGTCGCCGGGTGTCAACCACAAGGGGCCGGCGGCACCTGTCAGGTTTCGGGGAGACGGCGTTTGCACGCGCTGGCTACGCGGCGTGCGGCTCACGCTCCGGCTCATCCTGCGTGTCGGCAGGAGTCGTAGCTGGCTCACGCGGTTCGATCTCGTCTGTGTCTGCGCGCTGCTCCTCCACCTCGGAAGACTCGGCCAGCACCGACTGCGCACCCTCGGCCAGCCGGCGCTCGCTACGCGGGCCGAAGCCGTAATGCGGGCGCAGCCGCTGGCGCTCGGCGGCATCGAGCAGCGCCAGCACGCTGTGGATGTCGAGCTGGCCGGCCAGGCGTAGCGCCGTGCGCGGCCCGATATGCGGCACACGCATCAGCTCACGCACGTCCTCCGGTAGCGACTCTTCGCACAGGTCGTCGTAGAACGTCATGTGGCCGGTCATCACCAGCTCGGTGATCTTGCGCCGCAGCCGCTCGCCCAGCCCCGGCACCGGCGGCATCGCACCGCGCGAGAAGTAGGGGCTGACCGGCTCGGGCATCGCCAGGATGCCGCGCGCCGCGTTGCGGTACGCCTGGATGCGATAGGGGTTGGCCTGCTGCATCTCAAGGATCGTCGCGATGTTGAAGAGCACCTCGGCGATCTTCTGGTTGGGGACATGCGCCGGCAGCAGGTCTTCGACCCGCTCGCCGGGATCGGGCATCAACTGCACCGACTGGGTGAATTGAAACATCTTGGTCGCCTCCTCGGCGCGCTGCTCCCGCGCTGCTTTCACGCGCTCGCGGAGCATAGAACGTGCGTTCTCAGTATACCACATTATGTAGACATCGAGCGGGATGCGCACCTCAACACGCTGCGCTCGAATCCGGTCACCAAGCCGGTTTGGCGGCGGTCGTGGGCCGGTCATTGCCGTGCCGTCACGTCCGTTCCGTCCACTGATCTATTCTTTGCGCACTGCTGCCGGAGGGTAACATAAGTTATTGCCGCTTGTATGCAGTCACGGCGACCGCTGGCGTACAATGACCCCAGTGATGGGTATGCGCGGCGCGGCGCGGAATCAGGTGGCGCGCGGATGTCGCGCGCGGGGAGGGCCAGGGCGTGAACGCGACCGCGCTTGAGCCGGCGCTGCGCTTCAGCGCGTTTGCCGCGCAGCCGGACGACCGCCTGCGCCTGGACGAGGGTACGCTGCTGATTGCCGAGATCGCCTATCCCGATCTGGTCCACGCGCGCGTGCTGCGGCGTCTCGATGCGCTGGCCGCCGCGGTCCGTGCCGAGCTAGGGATGGCCGCGGGCGCTACACTCCCCGCCGACGCGGTGAGCCAGCGCGAGGTGGCCGCGCGCACGCTCGCCGCGCTGCGCGACGTGCTCGCCGGCCGCGAGGGCTTCCACGGCAACCAAGACGACTACTACGAGCCGCGCAACAGCTTCCTGCCCGACGTGCTCGACCAGCGCACGGGGCTGCCGATCACGCTCAGCGTGGTATACATCGAGGTCGCGCGGCGTCTAGGAGCGCCGCTGGTGGGGGTTGGGCTGCCGGCGCACTTCGTCGCCAAGTGGCCGCTGTCGCTGGCCGAGGGCGGCGACCTCTTCGTGGATGCCTTCCGCGGCGCCGTGCTGGACCAGGGCGAGTGCCGCCGCCTGGTGGTCCGCGCGCTCGTCACCAACGGCGCCCCACCAGCCATAGATGCGCGCTGGTTCGCGCCGACCAGCACGCGGGCGATCATCACCCGCATGCTCAACAATCTCAAGCAGGTGTATTTGCAGACCGGCGACACGACGCACGCCCTCGCGGTGGTGGATCGTCTAGTACAATTGCGGCCCGATCTGCCCGAAGAGCTGCGCGACCGCGGCCTACTGCGGCTGGCACTGGGCGAAGTGCTGCTGGCGGCGGCGGACCTCGTCGCCTACGGCGCGCGCGCGCCCCAGGCCCCCGAGCAGCGCCGCCTGCGCAAGCGCCTCGACGCCATCCACGAGGTACGCGCGAAGTTGAACTAGCTCTCCCGTACGCCCGCGATCACCTGGTTCACCGGGCCGCTGCCCATCACCACGATCACGTCGCCTGGGCGTCGCAACTTGCGCAGGAGCGCGGCGGTATCCGTGAAGTCGCCGCCGTAGACCGATGAGCCGGGGCGAGCGGCGAAGTGCGGGCGGGCGGCGATGGCGTCGGAGAGCGCGCTGCCGTGGATCAGGCCGGTATCCGCCTCGCGCGAGGGTTGAATCTCGACGATCACCACCTGATCGGCGGCGTCGAAGGCCTCAGAGAACGGCGTCAGGAAGCGGTGCAGGCGCGTAAAGAGCGTCGGCTGGAAGACCGCCACGATGCGCCGGCCGGGGAAGCGCGCACGGGCCGTCTCCAGCGCCAGCGCGACGGCGTGGGGATGGTGCGCGTAGTCGTCCACAAACGTCACGTCGCCGTCGGGGACGATCTCGAAGCGCCGCCGCAGCCCCGGCCAGGCGCCCAGCCCCGCCACGAGCTGCTCCGCCGGCACGCCGAGCGCACTGGCTGCGGCAGCGGCAGCCACGGCGTTGTAGACGCTGGTCCGGCCGGGCGTGCTGAGCGTGACGTGGCCCAAGCGCACGCCGCGCAGGCGTAGCACAAAACTCGTCTCAGCGCCGACGACCACCTCCTCGCCGCGCACGTCGGCATCGTCGCGCTCCAACCCAAAGGTCGTCACCGCCAGCGGCAGATCGCGCACGCGCGCCAGCACGTCGCGGCAGCCCTCGCTATCGGCATTGATCACGAGGGTCGGCGTAGGAGCATCCAGCGGATGCCCGCCGGCGGACGATTGCGTAGGGGCGTCCGGTGGACGCCCGCCTGCCCGCGCGTCGAAGTCCATGCCGCGCAGGAAGGCCACGAAGGCGTCGCGGATCTCGTCGTACGAGCGGTAATACTCAGGGTGATCGTACTCCACCGCCGTCAGCACGGCGACGCGCGGATGGTAGTGCAGGAAGTTGTGGTCCCACTCGTCAGCCTCGTTGATGAAGAAGTCGCTGTGACCCAATCGGCTGTTGAGGCCCCACTCGATGGACGTCGCGCCCACCTCGACGGTGGGGTCCAGCCCGGCGCGCGCCGCCAGGCTGCCGATCAGCGCCGTGGTCGAGCCTTTGCCGTGGACCCCCGCGACCGAGACCACTGCCCGCCCGCGCATCAGGAAGCCCAGCAGCGCCTGCCACTTGGCGATCGGGATGCCGCGCTCGCGCGCCGCCACCAGCTCCGGCAGATCGGGATGGCGGTAGGTGAGGAACGGCGAGACGGCGACGAGGTCCGCGCCCTCGAGGTGCTCCGCCGCGTGGCCCAGCGTCACCTCCATGCCGCGGCTTGCCAGCAGCTTGAAGCTCGACGTGGCGGCGATGTCGCAGCCCGAAACCACCGCGCCGTGCTCGCCCGCCAGCCACAGTGCCGACGAGATGCCGCTGCCGCCGACGCCGATGAAGTGGATGCGCCGGCCGCGCACGCCCTCTGGACACACCCGCTCCAGCAGGTGCAGGTCGCGTTCCGCCGCGCCGACTCGCTCCGCCGTATCCACCGAATCCACCCTATCTGCCCGGTCTGCCATACGTCCGCATCCTCGCCCTATCTTGTGTTGCCGGCTATGTGCCCGCGTGCTCTGTTGTGTGAACCCCGGCGACATACAGCGCGCACAAGGGGCCAGGCGACACGGTGCCTCCCATTCTACCATGCCCCGCTTCCGGCGCATCTCACATACCGATCACAGATCGCGCAGATCGCTGTGATCCCAGTCCGCGGCGGCGGACTTCGCGGCCGCGTAGGGGCGTCCGGTGGACGCCCGCAGGCCCTCCAAGCGCGGTTGCAACCGCCGGCTGCCCTCGTAGGCCGTCACGCGGCACCGCTCTTGCGACGAGCAACAATGCCGCGATGGCGCGCAAGCCCGCGGCGTGCGGTGAGCGCGCCATCTGAGAAGGATTACCCTCGCCATGCCATCAGCCCCAGCAGTACACGCCGTCGCTCAGACCATCCTCCCCACGCGCTACGGCGAGTTTCGCCTCATCGTGTATGCCGCTGCCTCCGGCGTGGAGCACGTCGCGCTCACGGTTGGTGACATTGCGGGCGGCGACCCGGTGCTGGTGCGCCCGCACTCCGAGTGCCTGACCGGCGACGTGTTCGGCTCGCGCCGCTGCGACTGCGGCGAGCAGCTCGCGGCCAGCCTGCGCCTGCTGCAAGACGATGGGCGCGGCGCGCTGCTCTACCTGCGCCAGGAGGGCCGCGGCATCGGGCTGACCAACAAAATCCTCGCCTACGCCTACCAGGATCGCGGCTACGACACCGTGGAGGCCAATCTGGCGCTCGGCTTGCCCGCGGACCAGCGCGATTACGGTGAGGCGGCGGCGATGCTGCGCGACCTGGGTGTGCGGCAGGCTCGCGTGCTGACGAACAATCCCCTCAAGGTGGCAGGCCTCCGGCGCCATGGCATCACGGTGGTCGAGCGGGTGCCGCTGTTGATCCCACCCAATCCCACCAATCTGCGCTACCTGCGCACCAAGCGCCAGAAGATGGGCCATCTGCTGCCGCTGCCGGTGGTGCGGGCGGCATCGCGGGAGGGTGTCGCGCGCGATGGAGAGGACGCACGCGGCATGTAGGCGTGCGTTCCGGCGCCCTCTCCAGCGCAATGGCGTGGCATGCCGCGACGGGCCGGGCAGTGGCATGGCACGGCATGTGCCGGTTCCTTCATGGGGCAGCGTAGCGCTGCACAGAGTGCTGTGCCGCGAGGCAGCTCGCGACACCGGGAGCAATGAGCGGCGGCAACAAAGCGCGGGCCGCCGCGCACGGAAGGACACGTAGATGGCACACGTCACCCAGGGAGACATCGAAGAGTTGTGGAACTCGGCGCCACACGACTGGTCCGGCTTGCATCAGAATCTGGAGAGCCGCCAGGGCAAGGCCGAGGGCATCTCGAACAACCTCGTCGAAGACATGCTGAGGATCACACACGACATGGAGCGGTCGGGCCATTCGTTCCCCAGCTCCCCGCAGCAGCTCTACGACGTGTTGAACCAACGGCTGCGCGGTGACGTCCACTGATCTCCCCAGCGCGCGAGACTGAAGACGACCACCCGCTCGTGGTGGCGCTGGTGACGGTCGGCGATCCAGATCGGCTGACGGGGGGTTTCCTCTATCAGCGGCGGATCGCCGCGCTGGCTCCGGCCCACGGCGCGCGGGTGGTCGTCGTGTGCTTTCCTGAGCGGCGCTTCCCGCTGGCCGCACTCGACGCGCCGCGGATGCTGCGCCAGGCGCGGGCGATGGGCGCGCGGGTCGTCGTACTTGACAGCCTCGCCGCCGCCTACTTGGGACCGTGGCTCGCGCTGCGGCGGCCAAAGCTGCCGGTGGTGGGGCTGCTCCACCAGCCGCCCGGCGGCCTGGAGGGTGGCCGGCCGCGGCGTGCCGTCCAGCGCGCCCTCGACCAGCTCGCCTATCGCCGTGCCGCATGGCTGATCGCCGCCAGCGACACGCTGCGCGAGCGGCTGATCGATAGTGGTTGGGAGGCTGGGCACATCTTGGTAGTGCGTCCAGGCCGCGACGTGATCGCGGTGCCCGCTGACATGGCGCTCAGTCGGCGCGAGATGCGCGCGGGCCGGCATATCGCCGCGCTCTGCGTGGCGAGCTGGCTGCCGCACAAGGGCATCCTCGATTTGCTGGAAGCGCTCGCCAGACTGCCCGGCGCGCTCGTGACGCTGCATCTCGCTGGCAACGAGCAGGCGGACCCGCAGTTTGGCGCGCGGGTGCGTGAGCGCGTAGAGCGGGTCGATCTGGCAGGGCGCGTGGTGCGGTATGGCGCGCTCCCGCCCGAGGAGGTCGCCGCGCTCTACGCCGGGGCGGATGTCTTCGTGCTGCCGAGCTACAAGGAGACGTACGGCACGGTCTACGGCGAGGCTATGGCGCTGGGCGTGCCTGTCGTTGGCTGGCGCGCGGGCAACCTGCCGCACCTCGTTGAGCATGGCCGCGAGGGGCTGCTGGCCGCCGCGGGCGATGTGGCGGAGCTGGCCGGCGCGCTGGAGCGGCTGGCAGGCGACGATACTCTACGCGAACGGATGGGCATCGCGGCGCGCGAGCGGGCCGCCGCCTGGCCGACCTGGGACGACAGCGCGACTGCGTTCTTCGCCACGCTGGGCGAGGTCGTGTCTCGCGCGGAGAAGCAGTAGTTAGACGGCGAGTTTGCCGACATCTACCAGCGCGAGCGACGGCAGCAGCAGATGGGTGCCATCCGGCGACCACAGCGGGGCACTTTGCGTACCAAACGCACCAGGGGGCGACAGGTCCGACGGCGGCAACTGGATGAAGCGCACCGAGGACAGGACTTGGCCGGTGGCCGCAGCGCGCAGGATGTAGCCGTTGCCCTCAGTGAGGATCGCCAGCACCTTGCCGTCAGGCCGCCAGGCGAGCGGCACGGTATCGGGTGGTGGATTGTTGACGAGGCTGACCGGCAGTGGGAGGTCGTGCTCCAGCGCCTGCTGCAAGGCCGCGTCGCGCACGGGCAGCTGCGGTGCCTGATCGAGCTGCACCGCCCGTAGCACCGCCTGACTGGGCGCTGGCTGGCCGGCGGGGATCAGCAGCCCATCCATGTTGAGCTGATCGACGAAGTAGCGGCCGTCGGGTGACCACGCGGCAAATGTGGATTGGAACAAATAGAGATAGGTGGGAGCCTGCTGTGCGACGATGGGTACGGCCAAGACGGTCATTTGGCCCGGCTGCCAGAGGCCGAAGCTGCGCCCGCCGATAGGGTTGCCGACGAGGTCGAGCGCCAGCGGAGGCGACTGCGTGCCGCTGGCGAGCGGCGCGCCAGAGGCCACCAGCGAACCGTCCGCATTCCAGGTGTAGGAGAGCGCCAGAGGTAGGCTGTTGGGCATCGTGGACGGCGGGTTGGCTGCAATTGGGGGACCTCCTACCGCGGCGGCCGTGCCTGCATGCAGGTCCCACACGGTGTACGCTGGCTGTAGCGAGACGCCGGAGCGGTCCACCAGCACACGCTCATGGCTCCCATCGGGATCGATCAACACCAGTCCGTTGACGACGTGGTACTCGCGCGTCGGATCGTAGCTGAACGACTGGGCGAAGCTGAGCGCCAGGAGTTTTCCATCGGGCGACCAGCGCAGCGTCTGATACGTGAGCTGAGGAGAGCCGGGCGGCGGTCCTTGTTGGGGAGTCGGCGTCACTGGGGCTGGCTGGCGCATGCTCAGCGCGGCGAAGACCGCGGCATCGGGGCGGAGCTGGCGCACGAGCGAGGCCGTGCGCGCGCGATAGATGTTGACAACATTGGGCGCGTAGCCGCCGTTGCCGCAGAAGTTGTCCGGCGTCCCGACGAGCGCGATGTAGGTGCTGGTCGGGTCCCACGCCGCGCCCAGCACACAGCCGAGGCCCGCCGGCGGCAGGAACCGCGCGACGGCACTGGCCGTGGGGGTCGCCTGCCCCTGCGGCAGCGAGGGAATCGCATGCCACAAGGTATAGATCAGCGTCACCACGACCAGCGCGAGCGCTGCGAAAACCGTGCTCCGCCGCAGCAATCTCGCCCCGCGCACGCGCCTGTCTTTGTCCGCACGGAGGGGCGTGTGTTCCGGCAGGTCACTCAGCTCCACTTCCGCCACGTCGGGTGGGTGGTCCTCGTGCTCGGTGTCCATGCCCTGCCCTCATCGCCCTTCGAGCGCGCTCTGCCCACGATCCACGGCCGCTCGGCGCGAGCCAGCGCCTCTACCCGTTACCCCACGAGCACGTCCTTCACACCCTATTCACGCCCAAGTGTACCTGCCTTTTCCAGATTTGGTAGCGCCTTCTCGTTCCTCCTCTGCGTCCTCTGCGTCCTCCGCGAACCCTCCGTGCCCTCCGCGTTCATCGTATTCCCATCACAGTGCGTCGTCGCGCGCGGCGAAGACCTGCGGATTCTCCCACACGCGCACCAGCAGCGAGTCGAGCGACTTGCCGCGCAGCCTGGCGGCGAGCGTTTCCCAACAGTAGCTCGCCACCGCCTCGGCAGTCGTGTTTGCCTGCGCCAGCGCGGGAACCTCGCTCAGCACGCGATAGTGCAGCGCGGCGGCTAGGTCGTTGACCATCGCGCGCAGGTCGCCGACGTCGTAGAGCGTGCCGTTGGCCTGGAGGGCCGCTCCGCGCACGACGACTTCGAGCGTGTAGGTGTGGCCGTGGAGTCGCGCGGCGGGACCGAACTCCGCCGAGAGCTGGTGCGCCGCCTCAAACTGCGCCGACACGCCGATCGCGTACATATATCTATCGCTCCTTTGCCGTTTCGCTAGCCTTCGCGGCCCTCGTCGTCATACATCAGCACCACCTGCCCCGCTTCTGAGGGGCGCTCGTCGAGCAGCCTGTAGGCTTCGGCGGCGCGCGCGAAGGGGATGCGGTGCGAGATCAGCGGCTCCAGGCGCAGGCGCGGCAGCAGGCCGAGGGCCACCTCGGCGCGCCGCGCGCGGTCCCAGCGAGGGGCGAGCGCCGGATCGAGCTGGCCAACCTGCGACGAGCGCAGCCGCACCCGCCCGCGATGGAAGTGCCCGCCGAGCGCCAGCGTGACCGGCTTGGTGCCATACCACGAGACGGCGACGACGGTGCCCTCGTCGGCGACCACGTCAATCGCCGCCTGGAGCGCGTTTGGCGCGCCACTCGCCTCGATGACGACGTCGGGCATGCGACCTCCCGTATGCCCCGCGAGCCGCTCCGCCAGATCATCGCCTGGCGCGAGCGCGGCATCCGCGCCGACAGCCAGCGCCCGCTCGCGCCGCGCCAGCAGCGGGTCCACGACCGCGACGTGCCCAGCACCCGCGCGTCGCAGGAGCTGCGCGATCAGCAGGCCGACGGTGCCCGCGCCGAAGACCACCGCCGACTCACCCAGGCGCAGGGGGGTGTCCAGCAGGACGTTCAGCGCCGTCTCGACGTTGGCGAAGAAGTCACCCAGCGCCGGGTCGCGCTCAAGGCTCGGCGGCAGGCGCACCGGCAGCGCCTCGGGCACCACATACGCGCTCTGATGCGGATGGTGCGTGAAGACCAGGTCACCCGGCGCGAGCGCGGTGACGCCCGGTCCCACGTCCAGCACACGGCCGACCGAGGCATAGCCGTACTTGATGGGGAAGGCGAACGAGCCGGCGAGGGTGGGCAGGTCGAGTGGCAGATCGGGCGGCACCTGGCCGCGGTAGACCAGCAGCTCCGTCCCCTGGCTGATGCCCGAAGCCAGCGCGCGCACGCGCACCTCGCCCACGGCTGGCGGAGGGACTGCCTCGTCACGCAGCTCGGCGCGCCGCGGAGCCGTGAGCCACAGCGCCCGCGCGGCGAGCGTCTCGCCATTAGCTGGCGTTCCCATGCTCATGCGCAGCCTCCGCGTAGATCACGCGCCCGTCGAGCACGAGGTCCGCCCCGTAGCGCTCTATGGTGACGGGGTCGAGCCGGATGGCATTCGAGAGCGCCGTGATGCCGAGCTCGCCAACCGCCTCGATACCGGCGCCGAGCAGCTTGGGCGCGACCGTTACCACCAGGCGATCCACCAGGTGCGCGCGCAGCAGGCCGGTGATCAGCCGCGCGCCGCCCTCGGCGAGCAGCGATGCGATGCCGCGCCCGCGTAGCGCCGCCAGCAGCGCCGGCAAATCCACTCGCCCATCGCCATCCGTCGCAACGCACAGCACCGTCGCGCCCAGCGCGCGCATCGCGTGCACTCGCATTGGATCAGCGCCCGCGGTGACTGCAAGCAGGGTACCCGGCGCGGCGCCACCAGCAAGCACGGCGGCGGTGGGAGGTATGCGCAGCGTTGAGTCCACTACCACGCGCAGCGGATTGCGACCAGAGACCAAGCGCGCCGTCAGCCGCGGATCGTCGGCGAGCACGGTGCCAACGCCGACCATCACGGCATCGTGGCGCGCGCGCAGCGCGTGCGCCAGCCGCAGCGACTCCGGCCCACTGATCCACTGTGAGCTGCCCGTGCGCGTGGCGAGGCGCCCATCCAGCGTCTGGGCATAAGCGACGGTGACGTGTGAGCGATCGGCTGGCAGCATGCGACCCTCCTTGCCGACACGCCGCAAGCGGTGCGCCAAGATGGAGACGTGGGGGAAAAGCGGTCGCCGGCGCTGACCCGTGAGCCAACGCCGGCGATCTCAGGACGCGCTGCGAGGAGCGGCGCGAAACTGCTGAAACTACCTTACTCGACCGTAACCGACTTCGCCAGGTTGCGCGGCTGATCGATGTTGCAGCCGCGGGCCAGCGCCACCTGGTAGGCGAGGAGCTGCAGTGGGATGATTGCCAGCAGTGGCGCGAGCAGCTCCGGCGCCGCCGGCACGGTGAGCACGGCGTCGGCGTGGCGGCCGATCTCCATGTCACCTTCGGTGGCGACAGCCACCACGCGCGCGTCGCGGGCACGCACCTCTTGCACGTTGCTGATCACTTTGTTGTAGGTGCGGCTGGCGAGCGCCATCGCCACCAGTGGCACCGTCGGATCCAGCAGCGCGATGGGGCCGTGCTTCAGCTCGCCTGCGGGGTACGCCTCGGCATGGACGTACGAGATCTCCTTCAGCTTCAGTGCCGCCTCCAGTGCCAGCGGGTAGCCGGCACCGCGCCCGATGAACATCGCGCTCTGGCTCGCGCCGAGCAGCTCCGCCACCGCGCGCTCAGTCTCGCCCTCCAGCGCCACGGTGTCGAGTGTGCGCCGCATCTGCGCCGGCAGCTCGCGCAGCGCCGACAGCGCCGCCTCGCGCTCTGGCTCCGGCAACACAGGCGGGCTGCCCACCGGCTGCCCCACACCATGCTCTCCCAGCCACAGCGCCAGCAGATAGAGCACCGTCGTCGTGGTGACGAACGTCTTGGTCGCCGTGACGCTGATCTCAGGGCCGGCTTGCAGGTAGAGCACAGCATCGCCCACGCGTGTGATGGCGCTGCCGACGATGTTCGAAACGGCCACGATCGGCGCGCCGTGCTCGCGGGCCAGGCGGGTCGCGGCGAGCGTGTCGGCGGTCTCGCCCGACTGGCTGATGGCGATCACCAGTGTGTCGGGTCCAACGATCGGATCGGCATAGCGGTACTCGGAGGCGACCGACACCTCGACCGGCAGCCGCGCCCAGCGCTCGATGGCGTACTTGCCGAGCAGCCCGGCATGCACCGAGGTGCCGCAGCCGAGGATCGTCACGCGCCGCACCGCTTCGAGCGCGCCAGAGGCCGCCAGGCGATCCATCTCTGGCAGGCGCAGCGCGGTGCGACCGACCGCATCGATGACGCCCCTCTGGCCCTCGACCACGCGGCCCAGCAGCGCACGGGCAACAGCATGTGGCTGCTCGTGGATCTCCTTGACGAAGTAGTGCGGAAAGCCGCCCTTCTCCGCCGCTTCGAGGTCCCAATCCACATGCGTGGCCGCGCGCGTGATGGGCGCCCCGGCGAGATCGGTGACGGTGACGGAGGTGGGCGTTACCTCGGCCACCTCGCCCTCTTCGAGGATCACGATCTCGCGTGTGTGGCGCAGGATCGCCGGGATGTCGGAGGCGAGGAAGTTCTCGCCGTCACCCAGGCCGACGATCAGCGGCCCATTGAGACGCGCACCGACGAGCTGCCCTGGATGATCGCGGCTAACCACCGCGATGGCGTACGAGCCGGTCACGCGCCGCAGCGCCGCGCGTACCGCGTCACCCAGGGTCGCGCTCTCGGCGGTCAGCTCGTCCTCGATCAGGTGCGCCAGCACTTCAGTGTCGGTCTCCGAGCGAAAAGTGTGGCCGCGCGCCGCCAGCTCGTCACGCAGGCCGGCGTAGTTCTCGATGATGCCGTTATGCACCACCGTGAGAGCGCCGGTGCAGTCGCCGTGCGGGTGCGCGTTGTCGTCGCTGGGGCGGCCGTGCGTGGCCCAGCGCGTGTGGCCGATACCAGTCTGCCCCTCCGGCTCGGCGACGGCGATCGCCGAGCGCAGGTTCTGCAGCTTGCCGGCGGCTTTGCGCACGTGCAGCTCGCCGGTGGGGGAAATGACGGCGATTCCCGCAGAGTCGTAGCCGCGGTATTCGAGTCGAGCGAGGCCGTCAATCAGGATGGGGGTCGCGTTTTGAGGGCCAACATAGCCCACGATGCCGCACATAGGTGTGCGCATCTCCTCTTCTATGGATCCGCCACCGGCCGCGTCTTGTCCCGGCGGTCGCCCGTCGGTTTTCCCCGCGCACCTTGATAGGGCCGTGGCGTCGCCTGCCCTGGAGGCCACCCGCTGACGATTCGCTGAGCCTCCACCGCGTCACCTGGCGCCCCTCCTACCGCCCCAGGCCGTGCGCTACATCAATCGCGACACACTACACAGACTTGCTACGAGACGACTCTCTCGCACCGGAGCACCCTTGCGCCGGCTCGCCGCGCAAACTCCGGGACGCCCTTGGCCCGGCGCGCGTATGGCGGCCCGTCGCAGCGGGGCCATCGAGCGATGGCTCGCCCCGTTCGCGGTCCGCCGCACCCATCGTACCGGCCGCGAGGCGGCGTGTCAACTCAGGACGTGTGGCGATGGCGGTGGAGATTGGGTGTCCATGTCTCCCCCCGCATGCCTCCCACTCAGGTGACCGCGCCGCGTGGCCACAAAACGATGCTCGCAATCTTCTTGCCACGGCCCACCCGCTCCGCGCTATGAGCTGGCTCACACCGCGCGCCTGCCGATGGCGCTCTACTCCGTCGCGCATCTCGCGCTGCTGGCCGTCGGCGTCTTCCTGCTGCACCGCGGCGTCGCCCGGACGCCGGGGGCGGACGTTGAGGCGGTAGAGGCGCCTGCCGCGTCGCGGGCCGCCGCGGTGTGCGCCGGCTCATGCGTCGGCGTGTCGCCGTGCTATACTCTAGGCGCGTGCGCGGCCCGTGCTTCGGCGGGCGCGCATACGCGGCGACGGCATGAGCGTTCAGGAAGGTTGACATGACGAGCGGCACGGGCGAGCGGCACGAGGAGACAGGCGAAGAGACGGGCGAGGAGACGAGCGCGACGGCGAGGGAAGGCACCATCTGGATACGGCCAGGACTCACGCTCCCGGGGCGGCTGGATACAGCGCTCTTTGATATAGACGGCGTGCTGATCGATACCCGGCGCTCGTACCGGCTGGCGGTGATGCACGGCTCCGAGGGGCTGGTGCGCGCGACGGGACTGGAACCGCCCGCACCAATGGTCAGCCAGGATGACGTGGCGGCGTTCAAGCTGGCCGGCGGCTTCAACAGCGATTGGGACGGCACGCAGCTCTTCGCGGCGCTGTGGACGGCGCGGCTGCGTGAGTGGCGCGACCAGCCAGAGGCGCAGGCCACGACCGCGGAGTGGGCGGCGCGCGCGGCGGAGGCGGCGCGCGCGGGCCGCGGCGGCGTCGAGTGGGTGCGCGCGACCTTCCCCGCGACGGCCATCCCCAGCGACGAGGCGGCGCGCTGGGCACACGATGAGTTCTACTGGGGCGCGGCGCTCGTGCGCGAGCTGTTCGGCCACGAGCCGCTCTACGCGCCAGAGGCGACGGGCTTCGTCCACAACGAGGAGATGCTGCTCGACGTGGAGCTGCTGCCGGCGTTAGCGGCGCTGGGCATCACACGGCTAGGGCTGATCACCGGGCGGCTGGGGCCGGAGGTGGATTTCGCGGTGCGCATGCTGGCGCAGACCCTCGGCCCTGAGGACGCGGCAAGTCAGCCGTGGCACGACGGCGCCTACGGCCGCTCGCCGTTCGCTAGCGTCATCCCGGCGACGGTTTATGCCAAGCCCGATCCCCGTGCGTTGTGGGCCGCGCTGGACGAGTTGAACGCGAAGGAAGCGATCTACGTGGGCGACACCGCTGACGATCTCGACGTGGTGCTGCGCTACCGTCGCGAGCTGCAAGCGCACGATCCCGCGCTGCCGCTGGTGCTGGCAGTGATGGTCGCGCGCGGCGACACAGCCGGCGTCTACCAGCGGCGCGGGGCCGACATCGTGCTCTCGCGCGTGACGGATTTGCCGGCGGCGCTGCGCCGGCTCTCATGACGACAGAGTGAGCATCATCCAGCGGCAATCTCACCCTATCGCCGCGCGCACCGCCCGCGACCTCTCGACCAGGCCCTGCAGCGTGGCGGGGTCAATCGTCTGTGCGGCGTCGGAGAGCGCGGCGTCCGGGTCGGGATGCATCTCGACGATCAGCCCGTCGGCGCCCGCCGCCACCGCTGCCAGCCCCAGCGGCGCCACCAGCTCGCGTCGCCCCGTCGCGTGGCTGGGATCCACAATCACCGGCAGGTGCGTCAGCTCGCGCAGCAGCGGCACGCAGGCCAGGTCCAGCACGTTGCGCGTCTGCGTGTCGAAGCCGCGGATGCCGCGCTCGCAGAGGATCACATTGGGGTTGCCCTCGGCCAGCACGTACTCCGCCGCCAGCAGCCACTCCTCGATGGTCGCCGCGAAGCCGCGCTTGAGCAAAATCGGACGGCCGGAGCGGCCGGCGGCACGCAGCAGCGGGAAGTTCTGCATATTGCGGCTGCCGATCTGCAGCACGTCAGCTAGCGCCGCCACCGCTGGCACCAGCCCCGGCTCCATCACCTCAGTGACGGTCGGCAGGCCGACCTCCGCGCCAGCTCGCGCCAGCAACTCCACTCCGCGCAGGCCCAATCCCTGGAAGCTATAGGGTGAGGTTCGCGGCTTGAAGGCACCGCCGCGCAACACCTGAGCGCCGGCATCGCGCGCGGCGCGGGCGGCTTCGAGGATCTGCGCCTCGCTCTCGACCGAGCAGGGGCCGGCGATCATCACCGGCTCAGCGGCGCCGATCAGCGCCGTGCCCACGCGCACGATGGTCGGCTCGGGATGGTAGGCGCGGCTGGCGAGCACGTAGGGCGTGGCGACCGGCACCACGCGAGCGACTGCCGGCAGCGCCGCGAGCCGCGTGTAATCGTCGCCGCTCAGCCGCACGCCGGCGGCGTAGACATCGCCCGCCGCGGAGCGCACGCACTCCGCACCATCTGCCGCGCCAAGATCCGTGAGCACCTGTTCGATCGCCGCGCGCTCCTGCACGGAGGCGCCGTCGCGTAACACGACCACCATCGCCGACCCCCTCATCATGTCCAGCCGGTGCGCGCCGGGTAGCGGCGCGCTCTGAGACACCATGCTCTGCTGCCTTGCGGAGGGCGTGCGCGATGCGCCCGGCCGCCGCGTGGCTCGAGCGCGGATGGCCGCTGCGCCATCGGAGGGGGTCTGTTCCCCGCGGCGCCGGCTCGTTCGATGCGGTGGCTCGTCGCGGGCAATAAAGAAGGCAGAGGACTCTTCCTCTGCCATCCCTCCGACGCGCCGCGGGTCCGCATTTCGTGCCATGACTACCCGTCCCGCCGCTAAGTCGGAGGGCAAAGCCACCAATAGTAATAGAACTGGTGGGCTGCTGTGTGCTTGACCGTCAACAGACTGCTGAGTTTGTTCATGGCACCCAAAGTATAGAGCGGGGATCGGGGTGTGTCAAGACTCTTGGCGGAAGGGAACACCGGTTGGCCCCGCGGGTAGCCGGTTCCCGCTGGGCCGGACCCTCCCATCAGGGATCTCCGATGGCCTCGTTCCATTCGCGGATGGACCACGCACGGACGACTCCGCCCAGCACGAACGGGTCACCACGAGCGAACTCTTCGGCTGCCTCGCGCGTGGTGAAGACGCCCATGGCACCTTCTTCGGGATTGGCGAAGGGGCCGATCAGGAGCAGCACCCCGCGGGACTGGAACTCGTGCCAGCGTGCCTGGTGCGCGGCGATGTGCAGCGGCGCTTTCGCGCGAACGTCGGCGGCGGACTCGTAGAACAAGACGTACTTCATCACAACGATCTCCTCAAGCTCACGACTCCCTCAGCAGCGTACGATTGCGTGGTACGGATGCGCGTGGTATGACAGGTCAAGATCGTCGCCTGCTGCGCACAGCCCGTAGTCCCGCATCGTAGCAGGCGGAGCAACAAGAGAGGAAGTGTTGACGACATGGTCGCGCTCTCACTGATGATTGAAGGGC
Source organism: Ktedonobacterales bacterium (assembly GCA_036376595.1). Classification (GTDB taxonomy): domain Bacteria; phylum Chloroflexota; class Ktedonobacteria; order Ktedonobacterales; family JADMIN01; genus SMAG-U1939. Next base: position 18,001 of record DASVAA010000107.1, read on the forward strand.
AGAACGGGCTGACGTGGCCGCGCTGGAAGCGCCTCGTCGCCGACGCGGAGGCGCTGGGCTTCGCCGGGCTGTTCCGCTCCGACCACTACACCAACGCCGGCCCGCCGGACAAGGCCTCGCTGGAGATGGTCGTCTCGCTGGCCTACGCCGCCGACCCAGACCACAGCAGCCACATCCACTTCGGCCCGCTGGTGGCTCCGCTCTCCTTCCGCGAGCCGACCATGCTGGCGCGGCAGGCGGCGGCGCTGGACGACCTGAGCGGCGGGCGCATGATCCTGGGCCTGGGCGCGGGCTGGAGCGAGCGCGAACATACGCTGTTCGGCCACGAGCTGGGCGACATGGCCACCCGCATGGCGCGCTTCGCGGAGGGGCTGGAGGTCATCACGCGGCTGCTGCGCAGCCCCGACGACGAGCCGGTGACCTACGAGGGCCGCTTCTTCCACCTGCGCGGTGCGACGCTACTGCCACGACCACAGCGGCCCGACGGCCCGCCGATCCTCATCGGAGGCAACGGCGCGCGGCGCACGCTGCCGCTCGCCGCGCGCTACGCCGACGTGTGGAACGGCATGATGCTGCCGCCGGAGGAGTTCCGCGCGCTCAGCAGCCGCCTCGACGCGCTGCTCGACCAGGCGGGCAGGCCGCGCAACGCCGTGCGGCGCACGCTGATGACGAATCTGACCCTGGCCCGCGACGCCGCCGATCTGGATCGGAAGCTGGACGCGCTCCGGCAGCGGCCCGCATTCGCCGGCAAGTCGGCCGGCGCGATCGCCGCGGCGCTGTGGGCCGAGCGTGGTTCTCTCGTCGGGACGCCGGAGCAGGTGGCGGTGCATATTCGGGCCTTCGCCGGGGCAGGCGTGGACGAGCTCATGCTGCAATGGCTCGACCTGGACGATCAGGAGGGTCTGCGCTTGTTCGCCGAAGCGGTGATGCCCCACGTCGCGGAATGAGGGCGCCGTTACCTGGCAAGGTGTGGGGCGCGGCGGCGGCATACGCGACACGCGCAGCTCGTGACATCGCGTGACTGCCGCGCGTGATCAGCGCCCCAGGTGGCTGCGCGTGTAAAGACCGCCAGCGACCGCCAGCAGCCCCGTGCCAGTAAATATCACGTTCACCGCGTCGAGGCGCAGGCCCAGAATGGTAGCGTGAAACCCGTAGAGCACCGTGCTGACGAGCGCGCCCGCCAGGATGACCGAGACCAGCGCCGCCAGGCGGCCCACCGGGTTGAGCACCGCCGTCACACGCCCGACGAAGTCTTTCGCCGTCGCGTCAATCGCCAGCGGCCCGGAGGCGATGAGGATCGCGGTGGCGGCCACGCCGAAGAGGAACGCCGCGCCGAGCGCCAGCTCGAAGCTCGTTAGATGCGACATCAGCGTGACGAAGATGCCGGCGCTGACGAGCGCGACCCATAGGACGCGCGCCAGCCCCAGGCGCCGGCCGAACAGGGTGACGAGTATGCCGCCGGCGATGGCGCCGAGGCCGAAGACCGCGCCGAACCAGCCGTAGCTGCTGGGCGGGGCGTGCAGGTCCTCGGTGATGAAGAAGTAGCCCAGGCTCTGCAGCGCGCCGAAGCCCAGCCACGTCAGCAGCTCGGCGATCAGGATCGTGCGCAGCACGGTGTGACGCAGCACATAGCCCACGCCGGCGGCGAACTCGCGTGAGAAGTGACCGGCCTCGCCCGGCGCAAGGCTGCTGGCCGACGGCGGGGCGGCGATGGCCAGCGTCGCCCCGAAGCAGAGCGCGAACGTCACCGCATCCAGCAGCAGCGCCCACTCGACGCCGAGGCCGAAGACGAGCACGGCGGCCACGGGTGGGCCGATGACGACGGCCAGCGCCTGGATGGCCTGCGTCATCTCAATCGCCTGGTCCTGCTTGCTTGGCTCCACGATGTCCTTAATCAGGGCCAGTTGTGCCGGCAGGAAGAACTGCGAGCAGCTCGTGAGCAGAAACACGTCAACACAGGTGACCGCGAAGAGCGCGCCGATCGGCAGGTGCGGGTGGCCGATACCGGCTAGCGCGACGCCGGTGACGGGGATCACCAGCAGCGCGGCGAGCGCCGTCTGGATCGCCGTCGCCACGACCATTGTGCGGCGCTTATCCCAGCGGTCGACGAAGACCCCGGCGATGGGGCCAACCACAATCTGGGGGATCGCCGCGGAGAGAATGAGGACAGCCACGGCAGCCGGTGCCCAGGATTGGCCATTGGCGAGTGAGGTGGCGACCCACAGCAGCAGCGCGGTGTCCCAGGCGTAATCGCCGATGCTGGAGATCGCTTGCCCCCACCACAGCAGGGCGAAGTCGCGATTGATGAAGGCCGCGCGGGCCGCCCGCTCGATGGTGCCGGCGAGGGGCACCTCCGCCGCTGGCGCCGCGTCCAGCGCCGGAGCGCCCGTGCCCGCACTTTGGCCCGCGCCCAACACACGAATGGGTGCCCCGTGGATGCGGAAGTGCAGGCGTCGTCGCGCGGCCAACCGCGCGTGCGCGGCGGAAAGTCTGTCGTCGTTCCGCCTGCTCTGGCCGTCCTCGCCCGGTGGGCGCTCCCCATGGCGCGGCGCCCCCTCCGCAGATGGCGTGGGCGTGGGGGATGGCGTGATGGGCCGGGACGGAGGACTTTCCATCGTGCAACTCCAGTCAAGCTCGGTGAGGCATGCCCCGGATTCCTGTCAGGCGCTGGCAAATGTGTCGCGCCCGGTCGGGGCTATGCATTGCGGGATCTCGTGGACCTCGCAGACCTTCAGCACGAATCCTGCCCCCAGGGGCGAGGAAGAGCGTCGCCAAGGCAAAGGCCCCGAGGAAGCCGAAGGCAGTCTGTCCCCTACACGTACGAGACTCTGCCGTTGACAGAGAAGCGAATGCATGCTGCAATAGGCGCGGCAGCGGATGCGTCAATTATGCATGAGGCACCGCTTCACCGTCCCACACCACCCATTCTCACGGAGACGCTCGATGACGCATTCGCCCGCGACCGAGACCAAGACGGAGAGAGCGCGGACACGTGCGGCGACTCGCCGCAGGCGTGCCCGACTCATTCCTTCGTCATTCACACTCGCGGCGTGGCGGCTGCGCCAGACCTGGCGGCTGCTGCTCATCGCCGGACTGGGCAACATCGCCGCGGTGCTGCTCGTTTGCATCGTGCCGCTGTTCACGCAGGTGGCGCTGAGCGCCGGGCTGCAAGGCGTGCTCACCGGCTCGTCCGACGCCAGCCAGATCGTCGTCGAAGCCATCGATACCGCGCCGACAGCCCAAGACGCTGCCGCGATTCAGCAGCAGCTCGACCACATCGTCGCCAGCGACATGGGGTCGTACGCGAAGCCCAGCGAGCCGCTGTTCTCCGTTTCGCTGCCCGATCTGGTGCTCGTGCCCGGACCAGGGCAGGGGCCGGGCGCCAATGGGAACGGCTCAGGCGCGGCCCAGTTGCAGGTATACGGCGCCGACATGACGCAGGCCGCCCAGCAATACACGATCGTCTCCGGGCGCTTGCCGGGAGCGTCGAGTGCCGACCTGGAGATCGCGCTGACCCAATCCGACGCCGCCGCGCTCAACGCGACAGTCGGCACCGTGCTGCACGCCCAGATCCCGGGGCCGCAGCAGCAGCAGGCGCAGGTGCCCACGCTGGCGCTGCACGTCGTCGGCATCTTCCTGCCGCCCGCGACATCCGGCCCCTCCGCCAGCCAGGGCCTCATCAATGGACCCGTCTTCGGACCTGGGCGTATGTACGGGGGATTCGGCGGCCCAAACTTCTATTCGGTGCTGGCCTCCAACCAGGCGATCTTCGCGGCGCTGGCCGCCAGCGGCCTGACGGCAGGTGGCGCAGCCGACGGCCAGCCGCAGTATGGGCCGCCGCCGGTGCTGGCGTGGGCCTACCAGCTCGACACCTCGCGCGTGAGCGCGGACGCGCTCAATGACGTGCTCGACCGGCTCGGCCGGGTACAGACGGATGTGCCGGGCCAGCTCAACGGCACGCATGGGCTGCAAGGCATCTTCCTCGATTCCGGCGCCGTGCAAGCGCTGGGAAACTTTCGCCTCCAGATTCTGCTGCTGCAGATTCCGCTCTTTCTGCTGCTGCTGCAAGTCATCGCGCTGGTGCTGCTCTTCGTGCGCATGATGGCGGGGATGCTGGTCGATCGGCAGGCCGACGCCGTGGCGACGCTGCGCAGCCGTGGCGCGACCAGGCGCCAGGTCTTCAACGCCTTCACGCTGCACAATCTCGGCCTGTGTCTGCTGGCCCTCGTCGTCGGCCCGTTGGTCGCTATCCCGCTGGTGCGCGTGCTCAGTCTGCGCTCGCTGCCGCCCGCGAGCCAGAGCGCCGTGGCGGCGATCGCCGGCAACCCGCTGGCGGTCGCGTGGGGCCTGCGCTGGTATGTGCTGGTGACGGTGGTCGTCGCCGGCCTGGCGATGATCCTGGCGACGAACCGGGCGGCGGGCAACAACATTCTCACCCTGCGCCGCGAGAATGCCCGCACGACGGCCAAGCCGTTCTGGCAGCGGCTGAATCTCGATCTGATTTTCGGCGGTCTCTCGCTGATCGGCTACGTGGCGTACACGCTGGCCGTGCGCCAGGTGGACCCGCGCGTGCAGCTCGTGCTCTCGCCGCTTTCGCTGCTCGCGGCGCTGGCGATGCTGGTGGCCGCCGCGCTGCTCTTCCTGCGCCTGCTGCCGCTGCTGCTCGCCCTCGGCTCGCGGCTCAGCAGTCGCGGCCGTGGTGCGTCGTCCATGCTCGCGCTGACCCAGATGGCCCGCGCGCCCAAGCAGCCGATCCGCATGACGCTGCTGCTGGCCCTGGCGACCGGCTTCACGCTGTTCACGCTGGTCTACAGCGCGTCGCAGGCGCAGCGGCTGGTGGATATCGCCACGTATCAGACCGGCGCCGATTTCACCGGCACGGTCCCCGCAAGCGTCTCCGCCCAGGCGAGTACGGCAAACCTCACGGCGCGCTACCGGGCGATTCCCGGCGTCACCGGCGCCGCGCTGGGCTATACCGCGAGCGTCGGTCCCAACGGGGTGTCGGCGGGCATTCCGCTCCAGCTCTTCGCGGTGGACGCCGATACCTACGCTCAGAGCGCCCGCTGGACCGACCAGGAGAGCACCCAGCCGCTCGGCGATCTGATGGCGCGGCTGCGCGCGGCGCGCGGCGGCGCCGCCACCGCCGATAGCGTGCCCGCGATCCTCGACGCCGCGACCTGGCAGGCGCTGCATCTGACGCCAGGAGCGCAGTTCACGCTGGAGCCGCCGGGCTACCAGGCACAGAGTGAGACCATGCGCTTCGTCGCGGTGGCGCAGGTGCTCCACATCCCCACCGTCTACAATAGCTACCAGGGCGGCGGCTTCAGCGGCATCGGGGGCGTGCTGGCAGACTACCAGACGTATGCAACGGTCTATCGCCACGATCTAGGGAGCGACGCGCCGGCCGCCAACACCGCCTGGATCAACACGCACGACGACGCGGCGTCGCTTTCGAGCGTGCGCAAGGCGCTGAGCCAGGGCAATCTGGCGCTCGGCGCGCTGCAAGACCGCCGCCAGTTGATCGACGACCAGCGCGCCAATCCGCTGCAGATCGACCTGGCGAACACGCTGTTGATCGGCGCGGCCACGGCGCTGCTGCTGGCGCTAATCGGCATCTGGGTCGGCTCGTGGCTGAGCGCCCGCGGCCGCCTCGTCAACTTCGCGGTGCTGCGCGCGCTCGGCACGACCCCGCGCCAACTGCGTTTCATGCTGGTGTGGGAGCAGGTGATCGTCTACGTCGCCGGGCTGGCGCTGGGCATCGTGTTGGGCTGGGTCCTCTCGCTCATCGCGCTGCCGCTGCTGATCTTCGTCGAGCTGGCGACGCGGGGAACCTTCCAGAACACCCCCAACGTTCCGCTCGCGCGTGTGGTGGTGCCAGGAAGTACGCTGGCGCTGGCGCTGGGTGTACTCATCGCGATCTGTGTCCTGGCGCTCGTCCTCACGATGGGTGCCCTCGCGCGGCTCTCGCTGGGGCAGACGCTGCGGCTCAACGAAGACTGATTGTGCGGCTGCGGGAAGGATCATCACGATGGACAACGCCAACGCGCTGGTGACCTGTGAGAACCTGGTCAAGATCTACAAAGTGGCCGACCTGGAGGTGGTGGCGCTGCAAGGGCTCGATTTGGAGGTCGCGCCGGGCGAGCTGGTGGCGCTGGTGGGCGCCTCCGGCTCCGGCAAGACGACGCTGCTCAACGTACTGGGCGCGCTCGACCAGCCCAGCGCCGGCCGTTGTCTCGTCGCCGGCCAGGACCTCACGCGCCTGGGCGAGGCGCAGCGCACCAACTACCGCGCCTTCACCGCTGGGCACGTCTGGCAACAGGCGGGCCGCAATCTGCTACCCGAGCTGACCGTCGCCGAGAACATCATCCTGCCGCAGATGCTGGGGGGTGCCAGCGGCAAGGCGCGCGCCAAGCGCACCCGCGAGTTGCTGGAGCGCACAGGCATTGCCCACCTGGCGCGCAAGAAGCCGCAGCAGATCTCCGGCGGCGAGCAGCAGCGCGCGGCGATCTGCGTGGCGCTGGCGAATGCGCCGGTGCTGTTGCTGGCCGACGAGCCAACCGGCGAACTGGATTCCACGACGGCGGACGAGATTCTGGCGCTGCTGCGCGAGCTGAATCGCGAGCTGGGCCTCACCATCCTGATCGTCACGCATGACGTGAACGTCGCCGCGGTCGCTGACCGCACGATTGCCATCCGCGACGGCCGCACGAGCACCGAGACGGTGCGCCGCGAGCAGCCCCAGGCGGTTCAGACGCCGATCGAGGCGCGGCTGCGGGGGCCAGCTCAGGCGGGCGTCAGTGGAGGCGCCAGTGCGGTGATTGGGCTGCCCAGCGAGACGCATCGCGAGTCGGTGCTGATCGATCGCGTTGGGCGCTTGCAGTTACCGCACGAGGCGATCGTGCGGATTGCCTTCAACGGGCGCGCGGACGTGCGCATTCTGGACGACCACGTGGAGATCTGGCCGGCAGAAGGCGCGGGCACTGGAGCCAGCGCCGGAGGAGGAGGCGTGCGAGAAGTGGACAGAGCCGGGAACGGGGCCGAGGCTGGCGAGGAGATCGTGCCGAGCCGCGCGACGCCGGCGCGAACACGAACGCCAGCACAAGCACAAGAGGAGGCGTAGGATGGAGCAGAGTGTCTCGCGGCCGCAGCCTATTGCGGAGGGCTACGGCATTACGCGCGACTTCACGGCCGGCGGCGGCGTGGTGCATGCGCTGCGCGGCATAGACATCCGGCTGGAGCCGGGCGAGTGCGTGGCGCTGCGCGGACGCTCCGGCTCCGGCAAGACGACGCTGCTCAACATTCTGACGGGCATCGATCATCCGACGCAGGGCCGCGTCAGCATTCTAGGACGCGATCTGGCGCGCTTGAATGAGACGGCACGCGCCATCTTGCGGCGCGAGCAGGTGGGCATGCTGTTCCAGAACGCGCATCTCTTCCCGCTGCTGACCGCCCAGGAGAACGTCGAGATTCCGCTGCGGCTGGCGCGTGCCGATCCCAGGCGGCGCCACGACCAGGCGCTGGCGGCGCTAGAGATGGTCGGTCTGGGGCCGCGCACACACCATCGTGGGCTGGAACTCTCCGGCGGCGAGCAGCAGCGCGTAGCGCTGGCCCGCGCGTTGGCACACCAGCCGCGCCTCGTGGTAGCCGACGAGCCAACCGGCAATCTCGACTCGATGACAGGGCGCGAGATCGCGGCGCTGCTGCGCGGGATCGCCCATGAGCAGGGCATCGGCATGCTGGTCGCGACACACGATGCGGCCGTGGTGGCGATTGCGGACCGCGTGGTGACGATTTCAGACGGCGTGATCACCTAGCTCGCTTGCCCGCGCTCGCCGAGGCGGGCGATGGGTGCCGCGCTCCAACGTCTGAGTGGCGGGCTTCAAGAAGCGCCCACGATGCCTGCGCAGGAATGGCGTAGGCAAGCCGCTTGACGCTCTCTTCCCCTCTCCCTCACACGGCCACTACATCCTCGCTGGCCGAAGCCGGTGCCGGCTGCCCCTGCTGGCGCTGTCGCCGCGACAGCGACGACGGCCACCAATTCCAGCGCCCCAGCAGCGCCACCACCGAGGGCACGAGCAGCGTCCGCACCAGGAACGTGTCGAGCAGCACACCCAGTGCGATGGAGATCGTGAGCTGGCGAATCTGGTCCGACGAGTACGCGAAACCGGCTACCGCGAAGGTTGCCGCCAGAATCAGCCCCGCCGAGGTCACTGTCGTGCCCGTCGCGCCGAGCGCGTGCGCAATCGCATCGGACAGCCGGCGATGCTGCGCCTCCTCGCGGATGCGGCTCATGACCAGGATGTTGTAGTCCTCGCCGAGCGCCATCAAAAAGATGAACATCAGGAACGGCAGCACGAAGTTCAGACCGGCCTGCCCACCCGCCCGCATGAAGATCAGCACCGCCAGCCCCAGGGACGCGAAGAAGGAGAGCGCCACGCTCGCCACGAGATACAGCGGCGTGACGAGGCTGCGCATGACCACCGCCAGCAACAGCGCGATCAGCGCCAGCACCACCGGCACAATGTGCGCCAGGTCGGCATCGGATGCGTTGCTCACGTCGTACGACGCCGCCGCCTGTCCGACCACTCCGCTCTCCGTCGCGCCCGCATTCTGCGCGATACGCTGCGTCGCCGCCCGAATGTCTGGAATTGCGTGCAGCGCCTGGCTGCTCGTGGGGACACCGGCCTCCAGCGTCGTGTAAAACTGCACGGTCCGTCCGTCAGCGCTGATGAACTGCCCCAGTGCGCGGTACGCCTGGTACGTCGAGGCCGGTATGTTCGCCGCGATCGCGGCCGGCGGCGTGGCGGGTAGCGCTTGCGGCGGCCCAAACCGCGCGTAGGCCATCTCGATCAGGCGCGGATCGATGGCTGTGCCGTTGGGGTTGAGCGGCCCGCTCACCGACGCGAACTCGTGCGCCGCCGCCAACTGGCCCTCGGCCTGCTGCACCCCGCTCAGATGCGTCCAGACCGAGTAGGGAAAGCGCAGCACAATCGTCGTGGGCTGCGCCACCGCAGCCGGAAAGTGGGCCGCGATCGCCGCCGTGCCGTTCGCGGAGTCACTGCCGGTGGGACCCGTCGTCGTCCCGCCGAACCCCGCCGGTGCATAGGCGAGCACGGCAAGCGAGAGCGCGCCAAAGAGCACCATGCCCAGCAGTAGCGTCAGCGCCGGCCGCCGCACGACCTGGACCGCGATGGTGCCCCACGACCCCCGCGGCGCGCCGCTTCGCGCCTCCCGGCGCCCAGTCGCCGCCGTGGGGAGAGTCAGCTTCAGCGGCCAGAAGACGGCCCGCCCCAGGGTCGCTAGCAGCGCCGGCAGCAGCGTCAGCGCCGCGAGCAGCATTAGCGCGACGCCAATCGCCAGGCTCGGTCCCAGTCCGGCATACACCGCGAAGGTCGCGAACGTCAGACTCAGCAGCGCCACGATGACCGTGCCGGCCGAGAAGGTGATGGACTCGCCCACGCGCTCCACCGCGCGCCTCACCGCGTCGCGCGGTGACAGCCCGCGCTCCAGCTCCTCACGCATGCGCAGCGTCAGAAACAAGCCGTAATCAGTCCCCGCTCCGAGCACCAGCACCGTCAGGATGGTCTGGGTGAAGCTTGACGCCCTGACGATTCCCTGCT
>DASVAA010000108.1:0-10298 GCA_036376595.1 Ktedonobacterales bacterium
TGGCCCAGATCAGGATCGACGATCGTGCCCGCCTGGCAGACCGGCCAGCCGTAGTTGCCGCCGTCCCGCAGCGCGTCGATCGTATCGGGCGGGGTGTTGTCGCCCAGATAGTCACGGCCCATATCCGTCACCCAGATCTGCCCATTCCAGGGGTTGATCGCCATGCCCACGGCGTTTCGCATCCCAGAGACGAAGCGCCGGCCGCCGCTGCCGTCGGGCGCGTAGACCCACACGGCGGCACGGTGCGGATCGGTCTCGACGCAGTTGTTGCAGGTCGAGCCGATCGAGACGTAGAGGCGATCGTCGAGGCCGAGCAGCACGGTGCGCGTGATGTGGTTGCCGCCGGAAGGCAGGGGGATGATCGCCGTGCGCGAGGCGACGCCGCCGTGCGCATCGAAGCGCACCAGCGTGACGCGCGACTGCTCGCCAATGTAGAGCTCGCCGTCGGGGCCGAAGGCGAGGCTGGTGGGGTTGTCGAGGTCGCTCACCACCACCGTCGCGGGCGCCGGCTGGCCAGAGCCGGAAGAGGTCAGGCGCACGATGTCGCCCGCGTCAGAGTCGGCGACGTAGAGCGCGCCGTCGGGGCCGAACACCATGAAGCGCGGTGCGTGCAGCCCCGCCGCGTAGACCGAGGCACTGAAGCCCGGCGGCAGATGAAGCTGGGCGCTCCCGGCCTGTCCGCCCACGAAATTGGAGCCAAACAGGCGCGACGAGATCGAGCGCCACTTGAGCGCCAGCACCACCACCGCGATGAGAACCAGCACCAGCACGGCGATCATCCCGGCCCGCACAAGCGGTCCACGCGGCATGGTGATTGAGAGTCGCCGCCGCGCCGTCGCCATCGCACCACCTCCCCTGGATGGGCGGCGTCAATTGCTCATCTCGAACAAGGAGATGGCATCGGCCTGGGGATTGTCAAGCGCGAGATCAGCCGGCGCGGAGCTGGAGTGGTCGAGCAGGCTGCGATAGATGCGCTCGTAGTCACGTGCCATGCGCTGGCGGTCGAAGCGCTCAGCACAGTATTGGCGGCAGCGCGCGCGCGAGAGGCCCGGCAGCTCGCGCACGGCGGTGGCCAGCTCCTCGTTGGAGTCGCGCACGAAGCCCGTCAGGCCGTCGCGCAGCACCTCAGACGCCGAGCCTTTGAGCCGCGAGAGCACGGGCGTACCGCAGGCCAGCGCCTCGATGTAGACCATGCCGAATGGCTCCGGCCAGTCAATCGGCGCCAGCAGCCCCAGCGCATTGCGCATCAGCTCGCGCTTGCGCCGCTCGTCCAGGGGACCCAGGAACTCGATCAGCGGGTCCTCCAGCAGCGGCTTGACGCACTCTTTGAAGTAGGTGCGGTCCATCGGATCGACCTTGGCGGCGATCTTGAGCGGCACACCGGCCATGCGGGCGATCTCGATGGCGCTCACGGGGTCCTTTTCGGGCGAGATGCGGCCCACGAAGGCCAGATAGCCGCCCGGCTCGGCAGAATAGGGGAAGGACGCCACATCCACGCCGTGGTGGATCGTCGCCGCCCAGCGCAGCTCGGGCAGCGGGCAGCGTTGGCTGTTGCTGATCGAGATGTAGGTGAGGCCAGCGTACGCCCGCAGGATGCGCTGCTCATCGGGGATGCTCAACGGTCCATGCAGCGTGATGACGGTGGGCGTTTCGGAATGCACAGCGAAGGGCAGCGTCAGGTGATCCAGGTGCGAGTGAATAATGTCGTAGTCGCCGGCATGCCGGTAGACATCCGTCAGCTCGGCGAGGTAGTGCGGGATCGGATTCACCGCCGGATCGAAGTTGAACGCGCGCTCGATGAACGGCACCAGCCGCGCGCTGGTAGATGAATCGCCACTGGCGTACAGCGTCACCTCGTGGCCCCGCTGGACCAGCGCCTCAGTCAGGTTGTAGATCACCCGCTCGGTGCCGCCATACCTCCTGGGCGGTACCGCGACCTGCAACGGCGCGACCTGCGCGATACGCATGCAGCCTCCTTCTTCATGCTTCACTGATAGCATCCGCTGGGCGCATCTTCGCCCAGGCTCGTCTCACCACACAGCACACGCTAATCTCCGAACCCCACGCCGCTGCCTTGTCGCGCCATTGCACAGGAGGCGATTCGCGCTCGTCGTCAGGCGGTTTCTGGAAGCAGCACAAGACATGCCAGTCGCCCGAACGGCTTCCTTGCGCGATGGGCGTCTCGTGAGGGTCCTTGCCACCTGTGCGCGCCCCCAAGTGCGAAGGAGAGAGGAGCAGGTGACAAGATGCTCTGCAAAGGGAGGACTACGGTTGATCCGGGTAGGGATTGACGGTCCCCGGCAGGTTGAAGTCCTGCGGCTCGGGCCGGTCGGAGCCGGTGCCGCCGGGCACGTCCACCTGGCCCAGCGCCTTGCCGTCGGCGGTCTCGGTGCTGCGCATGCGGCGGTGCCCGGTGGTGGCGTTGGCGGCGTTGTCGAGCAGCTCGTGCGCCTCAGCGTCGCCACCCTCCGGCTCCCTGTCTCCGGCTGCACGCGCTTCCCGCGCGATGTCGCGCACGGTGCCGGGGTCGGCGGGGGGCTGCGGCGGATAGACCCAGCCGCCGTGGTTCACCTGCGTGCCGAAGCGGTCGTCGCTCGCGCCGCCCGGCGCCGTGCCGCCCACCAGATGCCCGCCGCCGCCCACGCCGGCCTGAGGGCTGCCGCCGGTCAAGCCGCCCTCACGGCCGCGTACCGCGTCGGCGTCGCCACCGCCTTCGCTGTGCAGCACACGCTGGGCGTTCGCTAGCTCGGCGGGCGCGTCGCCCTCCTCCTGGCCGGTTGTATAGGTATCGATCGTGTTCGGCTCGAAGCCAGTCGGCCCAGGCGTCGGCGTCCCCGGCACGCCCGGCGTGCCCGGCTCGGCGTCGCTGATGCGGGCGCGGCCGACATCCCCCGGCGTGCCCAGCACCTCGGTGCCCTTGACGGTTGAGGGCGAGCCAACCGCCGTAGGCGGCACACCGGGACCAGGGAAGGGCGATTCGGCGGGCACACCGATCGGGCTGGTCTCCTCTGGCAGCCCAGGCAGCGGCTCGGTGCCGGCGGCGCCGAGCATACCACCCACGCCAGCCTCTTCCGGCTCGCCTGGCGGCTGCTGTCTGGTGCGATTCTCGTTTGCCATCTGCGCCACACTTCCTCACAACGTACAGCGTCCACGAGCCGCCCGCGAGCGTGCTCCAGGCCGCATGATTTCGGGCTTTACTCCGCTGTTCCAGCACCGGATGCGGGGCGCAAGTTCCGTTCCATGCGGTGCTGGATGCCGTCGGTGATCGACCTGCTCGGGGTACCGCTGGCACTGGCGGCGATGTACCATAGACGTACTGTATCGGTAGTCTCCGCGGATGGGGAGGGGAGCATTGGGCACGCGGCACATGGTCCTGTGAGGCGTCCCCAACTCCCTAGTCTAGAACACGATGCAACAGCATTCGGCCCAAGAAGGAGCATGCGGATGTGCCGCAGCATCAAGATCCTCTACAACATCGAGCCGCCCGTCACCGAGGACGAGATCTACGAGGCCGCGCTGCAATTCGTGCGCAAGATCAGCGGCACCACGAAGCCTTCGAAGGCCAACGAAGCGGCCTTCCAGGCTGCCGTTGACGAGATCGCCGCCACCTCTCAGCGGTTGCTGGCTGCGTTGGAGACCCACAGGCCTCCGAAGAGCCGTGCCGACCTGAGGGCGAAGGCCCACGCACGAGCGCGCGATCAGGTCTCTACTAGTTCATGATCGCCTGTGCTAACGGCGTGTTTCTCCACCACATCGTCGCTCGCGTAGGCGTCGCGGCGGTAGCTCGCCGGCTGGAACAGCTCTGCAAACATCCACCTCGCACTCGCGGTCGAAGGCTCGGCCCTGCATGTGCCCCGCCCCCTTCATCTGGTGCCGTCAGTCTTTAGCACGTCGACTCGGTGGGTAACGTTCGCGCGTGGTTCGGTCTCAGGAGGTCACTCCGGGATTATGTGGGCAACTCTGCGGGTGAATGTGTGATTGTGGGTGGTAGTGTAAAGGTCATTGCAGGTACGCTGAGGCCAACAGAGGTTCTCCCCTTGTGAGTCGGGTTGCGCGGCGAGGCGCCTGGCATGCGAGGGGACCGAAAGCGCCCGAGGGCGACGAGGAGGGTCCCATGTCCTGGTGGCAGAAGATCGTCGGCACCAAACCAAAAATTCCCGTATTCGAGACACTGTTTGGCCCTCAAGGGCCACAAGGGCTGACCGGCACAACGACGAATGCCAATTCAGCCGGGGTGATCGGACATAACAATGCCGCCTTGGCACCTAATCAGGGCCCGACAGGCGCTGGGGTCGTGGGGCAGAGCGCCACCCAACACGGCGTTTGGGGCGAGGCCGCTACAAGCGGCGAGGGGGTCCATGGCTTGAGCCACTCCGGCTATGCGGGGGTCGGTGGCTATAACCACAGCTCCGATGGCGGCCCAGGCGTGTGGGCAGAAAGCGCCCATGGAATGGCCCTACACGTCGAAGGGGATGCCGAGGTGACCGGCGACGTGAAGTTCGTCAACGGCGACTGCGCCGAGGAGTTCGACGTACAGGATGGCGCGGAGATCGACCCCGGAACGGTGGTGGTGATTGATGAGATGGGTTGCCTCACGCCGAGCGCGCAACCCTACGACCGGCGCGTCGCAGGCATCGTCTCGGGTGCCGGAGAGTACCGTCCGGCGATCATCCTGGACCGGCAGACTGGCGATGGGCGCCGCCAGCCGGTAGCACTGGTGGGCAAGGTCTACTGCAAGGTAAACGCCGAGTACGCTCCCATCGCCATCGGCGACATGCTCACGACGTCGCCCACCCCCGGCCATGCGATGAAGGCCGGCGACCCGACCCAAGCATTTGGCGCCGTCATCGGGAAGGCGCTGCGCGCGCTACCGGAGGGGCGCGGGATGATTCCTGTGCTCGTCGCACTGCAATAGCGTCAACGAGTCCATATCGGGCAGTCCAGCAGGCGTCGCGCTGCCCGATACGCTGCCCGCGCCGCCGCACCGGCATGCCTCGTCACACTGCGCGACGCCAGCACCGGGGAGAGAGCACACCCATGGCCAACATTGATCACATCATGCCTCAGCCGTTTGTCATTCCCATTTACTGGGGAAGCGACTACGACACACACCGTAACGTGACCTCCGCGTTGCATAAACTGGTGGTGGCCCTCGTCACGGGCCCGTTTATGAACAATCTGGCACAGTATGGCGTGCGGCGCGGAACGGTCAACGCACCCATCGTGATCGACGACCTGCATCCGCCGAACACGCTTGTCTGGACGGACGCCAACAACAATTTCGTGGACGAGATCACGCCGCATTTGATGAGTTGGATCGATGCGGGTGTGGTGCCGCCAGTTGCGCAAGGCGACGTCAATCAGTTGTACCTCATCATTCCCCCACCTGTAACGACGCTTCTCTACTATAAAAGCGAGAAAGACCGTATTGGAAATGGCGTGCAGGCATGGCACAACGAGGGTCGGGTACGCAGTGGGCTTCCATCATGCTATTGGGCCATCGTGAAAGCGAATGACGTTGGCCCCATCAGCACCATCAATGCCGTGCAAACCTTCGTGGACAACCTGGGTCCCAAGATCAGCCACGAGCTCGTCGAGCAGTTCGTCGATCGCGATGGGTCATTCGAAGAGATCGGTGACCCATGCCTGGGTAGGCATCCGCAGCCATACCGCGGCTGGACGGTGGAGCAGTACCACTCTGATTGGGATACGTCGCCGGCCAATCCCTGCGGCTGTGTGAACGGAGATGATCCCGTCAGCCTGAGGAAGTTCCTGAGCGCGGTTGGCTTCGATTCCGCGCAGGGCCTACGCGCGCTGGGAATGCCGGACATCGGTGTTGACTCTATCGCCGTCTACATGCAGTCGCGATCGGCAAACCCGCCCATTCTGCCCAAGGGCTGCTACGGGTGAGATGAGGTCCAAGCGCAACGAAGGGCGGTCGAGCCGTTGGCCTGTCGGACCTGCCAGATGCCTTCACCGCGGGTAGTTCGAACGTGATCGGGCTAACCTGGCGTTGTCATCATGAGGCTTGCTGCCCGGCCGGAGCACAGGATATGGCTCCAGCGACATCGGTGTGGTCCTGCGCTTCTTGTGCTGAATCTCCAGACTCGCGGTGATGATTGTTGTTATCCCTCGGCCACCAGCGGGCGCACCACCTCGGCGGCGAGGCGCTGCACGATGCCCTCAGGATAGGGATACGTCAGGTTGAGAATGATGTGGCTGGCGCCTGCGGCGATGTAGGGGCGGATCGCCTCGCGCGTGGAGGCGAGATCGTCGTAGATCACCCGCTGCTGGATCGAGCGCGCGATCGCCGCCGGGTCGCGGCCAATCTCCGCGCAGTAGCCGTCGAGCACCGCGCTCTTGTGGGCAAACGTCTCGACGGGACCGCCGGCGAAGTTCCAGACCTGGGCGTAGCGCGCGACCACCCGCAGCGTAAGCTGCTCGCCACTGCCGCCGATCACGAACGGCGGGTAGGGTTTCTGCACCGGCTTTGGCTCGCAGCGCGCGTCGTGGAGCTGGTAGTAGCGGCCCTCGAAGTTGGCGACCGGCTCGGTCCACAGCAGCTTGATCACCTCGCAGGCCTCGCCCAGCCGGCGGATGCGCTCGCCCGGCGACGGCAGCGTCATGCCGTACATGTTGTGCTCAACTTCATTCCAGCCGGCGCCGATGCCCATCTCCAGGCGGCCGTGCGAGATCACGTCCACCGTCGCGCCGATGTTGGCGAGCACTGCCGGATGGCGGTAGGTGTTGCCAGTGACCATCAGCCCCAGGCGGATGCGCTCCGTCTGCGCGGCGAACGCACCCAGCAGCGTCCAGCCTTCGAGCTGCGGGCCGGTGGGGTCGGGGCCGAGCGGGATGAAGTGGTCGAAGAGCCAGGCGTGGTCGAATTCTGGGGCCGCGTCGGCGGCGCGCCACACGGCCTGCATGGCCTCGTAGGTGGTGTGCTGCGGCGCGGTCTTGACGCCGAAGCTGAGCTCGCTTGATGGCATGAAGGCAGATACCTCCTTATGCGGCGGTGGTGGACGTTTGAGCGACAGACATCGATCACCGTCCGGCCCGAAGAATCGTAGCCGGCAAGCCATATGATTGCCCTGGACATAGGGCTAGGATTCGGTCAGCACCGCCGCCAGCACATCGGGCGCGACGTTGCCGCCGGAGACGATGGTGCCCGCACGCTGGCCGAAGCGCCGCAGCTTGCCGCTCAGCGCCGCCGCGACCGGCACCGCGCCCGTCGGCTCGACCACCAGCTTGAGGCGCAGCGCCAAGAAGCGCATCGCCGCGCGCACCTCGTCCTCGCTCACCAGCACCACCTCGTCCACCAGCCCGCGTACGATGGGCCACGTGAGCGTCCCCAGCGCCGCCGTGCGGATGCCGTCGGCGATCGTGTCGGGCGGAGGGATGGTGACGCGCTCGTCACGCACTTTGGCGAGGTAGGCGTGGTTGGCGGCCTCGGTCTCGACCCCCACCACGCGCATCCCTGGCCGCAGCGCGCGCGCCACAATCGCCGTCCCCGAAATCAGCCCGCCGCCACCTACCGGTGCTGCGATCACGTCCAGCTCGGGCACATCCGCCAGCAGCTCCAGCGCCGCCGTGCCGGCTCCGGCGACGATGCGCGGATCGTTATAGGGCGGGACCAGCGTGAGGCCGCGCTCATCGGCCAGCCGCCGCGCCAGCGCCTCACGGTCCTCGGTCAGCCGGTCGTAGCGCACGATCTCGGCGCCGTAGCCGCGCGTCGCCTCCACCTTCACCTGCGGCGCGTCGGTGGGCATGCAGATCACCGCCAGCACGCCGAAGAGCCGGGCGCAGAGCGCCACCGCCTGCGCGTGGTTGCCCGACGAGAACGCGATCACGCCGCGGGCGCGCTGCTCCTCGGGCAGCGAGGCGATCATGGTGTAGGCGCCGCGGAACTTGAACGCACCGCCGCACTGGAACTGCTCGCACTTGAGCCACACCTGCTGGCCCGCCGCCTCATCCAGGCTGCGGGCGGTGTGGACCGGCGTGCGATGGGCGACGCCCTCCAGACGCCGCGCGGCGGCGCGCACATCCTCGATGCCGACCACTTGCGGCGTGCCTGCTGCATCTCCTGTCGTCAGGGTCACTCGCGCTGCCTCCCCTCGCTCACTTGGGCAGGATCAGCGTGCCGCTCCAGCGCTCGCTGCCGCTGTTGTTGGTGATCGCCGTGGCGACGATGACGCCGTGGCCGGTCGCGCCGGTCAGCGTGCCGGTGCCGCCAGTGATGTCGTAGGTGTAGGTGGCGCTACCGTCGGAGCCGCAGTGCGTACCCTCGCCCTTGAAGGTGACTCCTCCGCTTGCGCCCAGCGTCAGCGTGCCGTAGGTCGAGGTCGGCACGCAGCCGTTGAGGGCGTACGGCGAGGCGAGATTGGCGGTGCGCGCGAGGCTCAGCTTGCCGTAGCTGCTGTAGCTGCCCAGCGCCGTGCCGGAGCCGGCGAGGTCGGCACAGTACGAGCCGGGGTCCTCGCCCTGGGGACAATTGATCTCGGTATAGCTGTCGCTGAAGACGATCTGGAAGGGATCGATATCGGGCGTCGGCGTCCCAGACGGCGTGTTCGTCGCGGTGGGCGCCTTCGGGGGGCCAGCGGCGAACGTGGCCTGCTCGGAGGCTGGGCTGCCGGGCGCGCCGCAGGCGGCCAGCAGCGCCAATAGCGCGACCGCAAGTGCGAGGACCGCGGCGCGGACGAGCCGGCGCGCGACGAGTGAGCGAGCAAAATCCATTAGTCGAGCTCCCAGGAACACGATGCCCACGAGCGGGCCGAGTGTATGACGCCCATCGTACCTCATCTCTAACACCAGCCCATCCAGCGCGCGAGCGCCGCCATGCCACCGCTTGCTCGCCGATGCTTGCTCGCCGATACTGGCTCGAGGCGACAGGGCCGTGGCGTAGCGACGCTAGGCCATATGGCATACGTCCAGCACTCTCTGAATCTCACGGTCCACGCTGACCCTATTTCAATTGTGTGGGGGTTCCTGCTCGCCGGCACGCGGCGGCCCGGCAAGGCGTCACGTTGGGCCGCAGACCCGCACGCCGAAGCGCTCGTCGGCCCAGGCGAAGTAGCCCGGCAGATCCTCTCCGGCGCCGGCGGCAAGGCCCTGCTCCAGCCACTCCAGTGCTTCGGCAGCATCACGCGCGCGAGGCCCGCCCCGGCCGACGAGCGCCCGCAACCGCCGCCGCACCCGCTCGACGCCGGCTCTCGCCGCTTGCTCCACATCTACTCCGGCGCGTGTCTCGGGCGTCGCGTTGCGAGCGCGCCACAGCAGCAGGACGTCGTCGGGATCGGCGTAGCGCGCCACGGCGGCGATCAGTGTATAGAGCGCCTCGGAGGCGCCGCGACCGGCGGTCTCGTGGGCGGCGATCTCCTGCTCCAGCAGCCAGCGCGCGAGGGGACGGTCGCCGGGATGCAGCGAAGCGGCAAGCTCGCGCGCGACCTCCGCGCGCAGCGCCGCCCGCTCCCCGGCATTGGGAGCGCCAGGCTGATAGGCGAGCTGCCCGCGCGCCACCTCGGCACCCTCACCTCCGTCGCGGAGCGACGCCAGTAGCGCGCCTGGCGCGGTCATCCGTCGCCGTCCTCGCTGTCGAGCGGGCGCACGTCGGCCAGCTCGGCGCCGTAGGTGTGCATCAGCGCCTGGATGACCGCATCGGCGCGCACCTCGTCGTCGAGCGGGCGCGAGGCGCGCCCATTGGCGCCCGCGGCCGCGACCGCGGTTGCCTGCGCGGCCGGCGAGACCATCGCGCGGATTGGCGTCACGTTCGCCGGGACGTACCCCTCGCTGGCATCGCGTAGTGCGCCCCCGTTTGTGCCATTGCGTGCCGCCGGCCCACGGCCAGCACCGGCGGGCGCGGGATGTGTGCCATTGGGAGCGGGCGATGCGGAGCGCGGCGGGCCGCCCGTGCTCGGCCCGCCACCTGATGGCCTGACACCGCTGCCGCCGTTCCCACCGGACCCATTCGTGCCCCCACCGCCAGTGGCCTCACCGCCGTTGCCAGCGCTGGGCGCCAGGCGCACACGCACGCGCGTCTCGAGCACTTGCTCCAGCGCCCACTCGACTGCCTCGCGGCTGGCCGGCGAACGTAGCTTCTCCAGATGGAAGCGGTGATCGGCCTGGAGGACAAGCACCGGCACCTCACCCGGCTCGACAAGCACCGGCCGCGCGGAGTGCAGCAGCGCGGCGACACTGCGGCTCTTCTGTTTGCAGACCTGCTTGATCAGGTCCCAGCGCTCCTGGGCCGCGAACAGCGTATCGCGGTAGTCGCCCGAATCCTCATCCCCCGGCCCCGCGGG
>DASVAA010000109.1:0-5790 GCA_036376595.1 Ktedonobacterales bacterium
AAGCACCTGAACCACAACAGACTGAGAACGTACCGCCGGGCCGACGGGAACGTAACGCCTATGGAGTGGCTGTAAGACCCACTGTGAGGCACGCCACGACGAAGTAGGAATCCCCTAGCTTGAGCTATGGGGAGTGGTCAACGAGGTACTGCTCGATAGCACAACCGCCGACCTCTATGGCGACATGCGCCACGATCTTGCCGCGCGCGGCCTGTTGATCCCCGACAACGACACCTGGATTGCCGCGACGGCGGTGCAGTACGGTCTCACGCTCGCCAGACGCGACGCGCACTTCACGCGGATTGCTGGACTCCACGCCGAGCTGTGGTAGGCACATGTGGCCGATGGCAGGCATGCGCTACTGGGATCGTGCCCGCCGACGAGGCCGCGGGGCGGCGAATCGTGGCTCCCCTGCGCCGCCCGGCCCCGGGGCGACGTGGAGGACCCGGCGCATCCTCGCGCCGGCCAATTCCCGCACAGGCGATTCAGTTTAGTGTGCCGAAGACCGCAGCGGCTCGCCCTGGCGCTGCTCAGTTGGAATCGTCACGCCGAGCACGCGCTCGACGGCCATCGTATGGCAGCAGGTGCCCCAATCGTTGAAGAAGTTGCAGTCGCAGTGCCACTTCCCTGCCTCAAAGCTCGTAACATGCGAGTCATTCTCGCCTCGGAAAGTCGCGCTGAAGCTCTGGAATTGAATGCGTTCGGGCTCCTGGGCATACTGCTTGGCCTTGGCGATCTTTCCGATCATGCTGGAGTGCATTGGCGTTCCCCGCTTTCCTCTCCCCGGCCGCTCGTCCACCGTCGTGGTGGATGGAAACGACCGGCTGGCCGCACAAACACAAAGGCACCGGAGGATACTCCTCACGGTGCCCAACATCTCCACACGTTGCGCGCGACGGGCGCGCTCCCGGATGTGTCCCCGGCGCGTTGCACTCGCATATCGCGTCCCTCCTTTAGCAGCCAGGGGCCGTCGCACGAATGCTTTCCCATTGTGGTCCCCGATAGTGTACCATGTGGGGGTGGGCGCGTCCAGTCATCCATCTCGCTTAGCCGCCGGCGATCTTATGTAGCCGCACGAAGCGTGAGGGAGATGTGAGCGCGTGTGACCACGGAGAAGGGCGGAGAGCGTGCGGATTCTGGTAATTGGGGCTGGCGTTTCGGGGCTGAGCAGCGCCCACGAGCTGCTGCGCGCGGGCCACACTGTGACGGTACTGGGACGCGAGCTGCCACCGCGCACCACCTCGAATGCCGCCGCGGCCGTGTGGCTGCCCTACTCAGTACAGGGGGCGGAGGCCGGCGACGTCGAGCGCTGGGGACGCGCCTCGCTCGAACGCTTTACGTCGCTGGCGGGGGTGCCCGAGGCCGGCGTGATTTGGCGCGAAGTGCTCGACCTGCACCGCGAGGCAGCGGAACCACCCGTATGGGCCGCGGCGGTGCCGGGATTCCGCCTGGCCAGCGCGCATGAGCTTCCTCCTGGCCGTGTGACGGGTTACGTGTTCCCCGCGCCGGTGATCGACACGTCCATCTACCTCGACTGGCTGCGGCGCGAGGTCGAGCGCCTGGGTGGCGCGGTGCGACAGGGAGAGATCGCCAGCCTCAACGCGCTGCCGGCGGAGTATGAGGCGGCGGTGAACTGCGCCGGACTGGGCGCGCATAAGCTGGCGCCCGACGACGCGGCGCGCACCGCGGACGGCCTCGGCGTGCATGCGGGACGCGGGCAGGTAGTGCGCGTGCGCTGGCGCAACGGCGGCTTCGCGCGCGGCCTCTCGGACGACGACGATCCCCAGCGCCCGACCTATATCATCCCGCGCATCCACGATATCGTGCTCGGCGGTTTCAACCAGCCGAGCGAGCAACTGGATCCCGATCCCGCGCAGAGCGACGACATCCTGCGCCGCTGCGCCGCGCTGGCCGAGTTCTTCGATCCGGCCTTCGCGGCCAGTCTGCGCGCCCTGCTGGAACCGGAGAACGCGGCGGCTGGTGTCACGCCGGCGGAGATTGCGAGCATCGGCGTGGGGCTGCGGCCGATCCGCGAGACGGTGCGCCTGGAGGTGGTGCACGCCGGGGGGCGGCCCGTGATCCACAACTATGGGCACGGCGGAGCGGGGGTGACGCTCTCGTGGGGCTGCGCCGAGGACGTGGCGCGCCTGGTCGCGGGGTTGTAGCGCGCGTGGATGGTCCCGCGCTGCTCTGTGCGCTGCTAGAATCAGATGCGGAGTCATCTCTTGCGCCTGCGCAGGCCACTGTGAAATGGAGCCCCCAGATGCCAGATACCTCTGATACCACTTCCGACACCTTCAAGGCGATTGTGATCGAGGAGCGCGACGGCCAGGTGACGGCCACGCTGCAAACGCTGCCACGCGCATCGCTGCCGGAGGGCGACGTGCTGGTGCGTGTGGCGTACTCCGACCTCAACTACAAGGATGGTCTGGCGCTGAGCGGCAACAAGAACAAGGTCGTACGCAGCTTCCCGATGATCCCCGGCATTGACCTTGCCGGCACCGTCGAGGAGTCGTCCTCGCCACAGTTCAAGCCGGGCGACCGTGTGGTGCTGACGGGCTGGGGTATGGGCGAGCGGCACTGGGGTGGCTTCAGCCAGCTCGCGCGCGTCAAATCCGAGTGGCTGGTGCCGATTCCAGCGCGCTTCAGCCTGCAAGAGGCGGCGGCGATCGGTACGGCGGGCGTGACCGCCATGCTGGCGATCGATATCCTGGAGCGGCAAGGACTCAAACCAGGCGGCGATCAGCCAGTGCTCGTCACCGGCGCCTCAGGCGGGGTGGGCAGTTTCGCCGTCGCGCTGCTCGCCAGCCTGGGATATGACGTTGCCGCCTCCACCGGCCGCGTCGAGGCGCACGACTACCTGCGCGCGTTGGGCGCCGCCGAGATCGTGGACCGCGCGACGCTGACTGCGCCAGGCGGTCCGCTTGGCTCGGCGCGCTGGGGGGGCGCGGTGGATACCGTCGGCGGCGAGACGCTTGCCGGCGTGCTGCGCACGCTGGCTTATGGCGCGAGCGTGGCGGCCTGCGGCAACGCGGGCGGCATCCCGTTCACCACCACCATCTTGCCCTTTATCCTGCGCGGCGTGAGCCTGTTCGGCGTGGATTCGCTGCCCGTGCCCGCCGAGCGGCGCAAAGCGATCTGGGCGCGCATCGAGCAGGCGCTGCCACAGGACGCGCTGGAGCGCATCACGGCGCGCGTGGCGCCGCTGGGCGAGGCGCCGGCGCTTGGCCGCCAGATCGTCGAGGGCGGTGGCGTCCGGGGGCGCGTGGTGATCGATGTGAACGCCTGAGCGGCCTCTGAGGCGGTTGCCACTGGCGCGGAAACATGCTATACTGCCGGGCGGAAGGGTGTCCGAGTGGTTTATGGTGCCGCTCTCGAAAAGCGGTGTGCCTGAATAGGGCACCGCGGGTTCGAATCCCGCCCCTTCCGCCCAGGGTTCGCAGCGGTCCGAGGCACATGGCGAGCAGGCTTCCCGCCCGCTCGCCATTCGTCTGTCGGCAGCCGGTCGTCGGACCACCCGGAGGAGTCCCATAGAGGCCTAGTGGGCGCGCCTGGAAAGCGCGTGTGTCGGAAACGGCACCGTGGGTTCGAATCCCACCTCCTCCGCCAGCTCGACTCGGCCAGCGGTTGCAACCGCACCAGGAGGGCCTGGCGGCCGCAAAGTCCGCCTGCGCGGCTGGATGCAGGGATGTTGAGAGGGCGGGGCACTCAGAGCCAGCCCTTCTCCTCCGCCAGATGTGCCGCCTCGACGCGGTTATGCACCCCCAGCTTCTGGATTGCAATCGAGAGGTAGTTGCGCACCGTCCCCTCCGACAGGTACAGCGTGGCGGCGATATCGGCGATGCTTGCCCCGTGCGCCGCGGCCGCCAGCACGTCGCGCTCGCGCTCCGTCAGTGGATTCTGCCCCGCGGTGAGCGCCTCGGTTGCCAGTGCCGGGTCCACCACACGCTCGCCGGCCATCACCCGGCGGATCGCTCCCGCCAGCTCCGCGGCCGGCGCATCTTTCAGCAGAAAACCGCTGGCGCCGCCCTCCATGGCTCGGCGCAGATAGCCTGGACGTCCAAATGTCGTCAGCATCAGGACGCGACAGGCCGGGAGCTGCTCGCGGAGCGCCCTGCCGGCCTCCAACCCGTCGCAGCCGGGCATCTCGATGTCGAGCAGGGCGATATCGGGCTGGGCATCCAGCGCCGCCGGCACCACCGCGTCGCCGCGGCTGACCTCGGCCACCACCTCAATATCCGGTTGCAGCGAGAGCAGCGCGGCGAGCGCCCCACGCACCATCGCCTGATCTTCGGCCAGCAGCACGCGAATCATACGCGCTCACCTCGCTCGCGTGGTGTCACCTGTGCGATCTCGCCTGCCGCACCCGAAGCCCGCGCACTCGGCCCACGATCTGGTTCTGATGCGCTCGCGCTGTCTTGGCTGGCTTCAACCGCTTGCGGCCCGGTAGACTCGTCCACCGTCGCGGGCATCCAGACTCTCAGGCTGAAGCCGCCCTCGGGGCGCGGGCCTGCGGAGCACCGGCCACCGGCCGCCGTCACGCGCTCGGCCAGGCCGCGCAGCCCGTTGCCATGCGTAGCGCCGCCGGCGGCGGCCTGCCCACCACTGCCCTCGCCATCGTCGTCAATCTCCAGCAGCTCTTCACCGCCGAGTGGAGCTAGCCGAACTTCGCAGTGCCGCGCGTGGCTGTGGCGGATCACGTTGGTCACGCCCTCGCGCACCGCCCATGAGAGCGCCGTCTCCGTCGCTCGCGGAAGTGTCTCGATGGTGTGCTCGTCAATCCTCGTTGAGAAGGCGATGCTGGCGGCGGCGAGGGACCTGCGCGCCTCGTGCAGCTCGGCGGCCAGCGTGGGCCGGCGGTAGCCCGCTACCGCCTCACGTACCTCGTGCAGCGCCTCGCGGGCGGCGCGCTCGATGTCAGCGACCTCGGTCGCCGCACGCTCTGGCGCAATGGGCAGGAGCTGCTGCGCCAGGTCGCTCTTGAGCGCGATCAGCGAGAGGCTGTGGCCGAGCAGGTCGTGCAGGTCGCGCGCGATGCGCAGCCGCTCCTCCGTCACCGAGGCGAAGCGCGCCAATTCCGCGCGCTCTTCGCGCCAGCGCCGGCTCGTGGTGACCGCGAAGACCATCGCAATCGTCGTAATGCCGGCGAATATGATAGTAGACAGATCCGACAGCGTAATCGAGGCAGGAAGGTCCGTTCGCCATCCGTAAATCAGAGTGAGCAGCAGCACGAGAGCAAGCAGCTCCAGCGCCTGCCGCGCCGACAGCCGACCTGCCGCGGCCGCGCAGGTGTAAATGAAGAGCGCTCCCCATGCCGCCCCGCTTACCGCAGTCAGTACGAGGCTCAGCGCCAGCATGGCCAGGATTGGAAGCCACAGCGCCAGCGAGGATTCCCTGGCCGCGGGCGATGAGAAACCCATGACCTTCTTTGCGTTGTGCCATGCTGTCCAGGCGTAGATCGCGATGAATATCGCTGCCCCGGCGAGCGTGCCAACCAAGCGCAGCGGCGATGGATGCGACGCGAAGAGCGAGGCCGTCACCGGCACCATGTATAGCAGCCAGATCAGCCAGGTCATCGCCGCAAAGACGACAGAGCGCCTGCTAGATGCCTGAGCGTTGGCGGCTTGCGGCGCCGAGTCGTCAACGTCCCTCATCTGATTTGGGGCCAGGAGACCCCGCCCTTCAGGGCTGGGGAGGAATGGCCCCTCTCCTTTCGACTAGGACTGTTGCCGGTTTTGTCTGCTTGTGTGAGAATGCTTCTGGAGGCACCTTGACAACGGAATCGTGGTT
>DASVAA010000110.1:0-23378 GCA_036376595.1 Ktedonobacterales bacterium
ATTGCGCGAGCGACGCCCCGCGACGACGCCTCCACCTCTCGCCCCCGCCGGAGGTGCGGCCCCCGGCGCGGAACGCGCTCGCGCTCGCACCATGGCACGCTACTCGCCGGCCTCGCCGCCGCCTTCCGCGATCACCGGCGCCGTGGCTTCGACCTCAGCCGGCTGCTCGTCGGCAATCTCGGCCGGCTGCTCGTCGCTGACCTGGGCCAGCTCCTCCATCGTCTCGGCCTCAGCAGCAGGCCCAGAGGCTTCGACCGCCTCCACCGGCTCGGCGGTCTCCACGGCCTCCACCGATTCCACTTCCACAGCCTCCACGGCCTCTGGCTCGGCGTCAGACTGCTCCGCTTCGATTGCCGCCGGCTGCTCCTCCTCAGCGGCCTCTTCGGCGACCGGCCCCTCGGCGGCCTCGACTGGCTGCTCCTCGGCTTCCAGCGCGGCCGGTGCTTCCTCCTGCTGCTCGACGTCGGTCTCTTGCATCGCGGCGACCGCCACAGGTTCCTCGGCGACCGGCTCGGCAGCGGTCTCCTCGGCGGCGGGCGCTTCCTCCGTAGCGGCGGCCTCGACCTCGGCGGGTGCTTCGGCGGCCGGCGCTTCGGAGGTCTCCTCCGCCGTCACCTCAGTCGCTTCCTCGGCGGCTGGCTCCTCGGCGGTTGCCTCGGCGGCTACCTCCGCCGGTTGCTCCTCGGCCGCTGGCTCGGCGGCAGCCGCCTCCTCCGCCGACGGCTCCTCGGTGACATCGGCGGTGACGGCCTCGGCCTCAGCCCCAGCCTCAGCTTCGGCCTGCGGCTCGGCATCGGCGGCGACCTCAGCAACCGGTTGCGCCTCGCCGTCGGCGCTGGCGGTGTCCTCGGCGGCGGGGGCGGACGCGCTGCCACCGCGCGACGAGGAGATCAGCGACTCGATATGTCCCATCACCTGGTCCCAGGCACCCTTGAGGGATGACACCAGGCGCTCCAGGTCCGACGGTGAGGAGTCCGCGGCTGGCTCCGCCGCGCTTTCGGCCTCCGGCGCCGCATCCGCATCCGCGGCCGGCTCGGATGCGCTCTCAGCCGCGGCGGGAATCGCGGTATCTATGTTCTCGGTCGAGGCGTCATCATGCACGGCACCATTGCCGCCCTCGGCCTCGATTGGGTCTTCAGACGTAGACTCGACCGCCCCATCGGCGGCCACAGCAGCATCAGCGGACGGTTGGATCGGCTCTTCGGACTGCATGCTTGCCCCCAAACAGTGTGATGCGCTCACACGGGCGAATGGCGGGACCTTTGCTTTTCGAGGGTGCGCGAATGCCCGGACGGGTACAACTAAACGACGACGGACGAGCGAGGCCGCAGACTGCAAGACACGGCACACCAATGCGGGACACACGGACAGAAAGCGAAGATCGGTCACTGCTGTGGGGTGACGCGCGTCGCGGGCGCGCCGGGCGATAGTGCGCGGCTCGTGGCTGGCATAGGCGCCGGCTCGGCGGCACGCGCCGCCCGTGGGTGCGGCGGAAGCGGTTCCACGCGCTCGCCATCGGTCGGAAAGTCGTCACGATCGGGGGCAGGCTCGCACCGCGCGCGGGCTTCCTGGGGACGGCGCTGTCCTCCGGGACATAGACAGGCGGCAGAGCGGTGATCGGCAGCGGCTACCGGCCGAATCAGCGGGTGTCATCCGTAGGGTGTGGCGCCGGCTCGATGCACACGCCGGCACGCACACGGATACGCGCGGCATGGGCGGCAGAGACGAGCGGCAGGCAGCTCGGCGCGCCGTCAGCGGCCACGGGCGATACCAGGGGCGCGGGGGCGACATCTTTGCGGGGAAACCGCCGCGGAGGCGGCGGGCGACGGCCAGGGGCGGGCAGGCGCAAGGGATCAAAAGAGGGCGCGAGCATGTAGCAGCGCGATGCGCGCCGCTGCGCCCTCCGCCCCCTACATCCACTGCCTGCACGCCTGGTCCGGGCCATCGAGTCCCGCGAATGGACGACACCAGCTCCTTCGAGCGCCGAATTGCCAGGGAGACGTATTGCGCGACGAACCTACGAGGGACACCAACCGTCAAGCGTTCGCAGTGGCCCGACCAACGGACGTGATTGCATTCTCATCCGATGGCCGTCAGGGCAAGTATACCCAGCCCTTGTCTAAGCGTCAATCCGAAAATATGTCCTAGACGCCACCTGGCCGAGACGCGAGGTGACAGACGTGCTAGGACGAATGGCGGTGTCACCCACTCACACCACACGACATCTTATGGTTTCCGCTTGGATGTGCTGAACCACTCGTCGAAGGTGGTAGAGCCAATGCGTGGATTCGCCCCGGGAGTGAGCGAGTGATCGTTCAGCACGACGCCATAATAGCGCGCAGTCCTATCCGCCACAACCTGGCGGGAGTCGCCTGTTTTGATCAGGAGCCGTTTCACTAGCTCAGCGAGGCTGACGCGCTCAGGGCCGGCAACTTCGATGATGCCGTTCACCGGAGGACTCACGGCAATGCTCGCCAGGGTCGCCGCCACGTCATCGGCGGCAATTGGCTGGACCAGTGCCGGCGACATATGCACGGTTTGTCCGATCGTGCCTTCCTGGGCAATGCTGCCCAAAAACTCGAAAAACTGGGTTGACCGAAGAATCGTGTAGGGGATAGGCGATGCCTCAATCAGGTGTTCCTGCGCCAGTTTCGCACGGAGATAGCCGCTTTCCTGGAGACGGTCGGTGCCAACAACCGACAACGCGACGTGATGGGCGACGCCAGCCTTGACTTCAGCAGCAACGATATGACGCCCCGACGTTTCAAAGAATTCCAAAACCGCCTTGTCCTCAAATGACGGCGAGTTGGTCACGTCGACAACCACCTGGGCGCCCGCCAGCGCATCATCTAAGCCCTCTCCGGTGACGGTATTCAGGCCGGACGTGTGTGAGGCTGACACCACGTCTTGACCCTCCTGACGGAGCAGCGTGACGAGCTTCGAGCCGATAAGCCCACTCCCGCCGAGCACGACGATCCGCATGGTGAACTCCTTTGCAGGTGTTGCGGGAGGCTGGCTCCCGCACGCCGTTGGGTCTGCGCGCAGGCCGACAGGAACAGGAAAGCGCTCGAAGTGGCCATCCTTCGAGCGCGACCTGGCGGGCGGCGAAGAGCACCAAGCTCAGGTCACCAAACACTATAAGCCTGGTGCTGACACGCGGACGCTTGGGTGATGCTAGGGCTTGGCAGAGGCCCGCACGGCCTGGGCTGCCGTCTCAATAAGCTGCAACACCTCGTCCGGGTGGGAAACCATCGCCACATGGTTCGAGGCGACTTCGACGGTGGTCGCCCCCATGCGCTTGGCAAACTGCCGCTCGGCATCGGGCGGGATCGTCTGGTCGCCGTCGGCCACCATGAACCAGGTTGGCAGCGACTTCCAGGCAGGGACGCCCATCACCTCGCTGAGCGCGGAGGTGGACAGCGGCTGCTGCACGGCGAACATGACCCTGGCCTTCACCGGATCCACGTCAGCCGCGAAGTGGCCCACGAAGTCTTCTTCGGGAAGCCAGGCGAAGCCCTGTTTGTCGATGTCGAGATGTGCGATGGCAGGAGTCGGCGGTCCCTGCGCCAGCAGCGCGCCAATTGACTCCCCCTCGTCAAGCCCGAAGCCCGCGATGTAGACCAGGCCGACGACATTCGGCGCGTCGGTGCCGAGCGCAGTGATGATCTGGCCCCCGTACGAGTGGCCGGCGACGAGGGTCGGGCCATGCTGGCGTGCGAGGACTTCGCGCAGCCGAGCGACGTTATCCGCCAGCGAGGTTAAAGGAAACTGGGGGGCGGTCACGGTGTAGCCGTCGGCCTGCAAGCGCTCCACCACCGCGCTCCAACTGGAGCCGTCTGCCCACGCGCCGTGGACCAACACCATGTTTGGCAAGGTCGCCATCGTCGCCATCCTTCCTTCCGTCCTGGTTTCCAGGACATCCATGCTTATCTTACCCAGGCGTACTCACTACGCAACGACGGACGTTCGCGATGCACCGCTCTTCGCGGGACAGGTCACGAAGAGAAACGGCCGTAATGGCACCTGAGCAGTTTGTCCCCCGCGCCGCTCGCCCACTCCATACGGCGACAGCACCGTCACGGCAGCAAGATGACCTTGCCGCTGGTGCCACGGCTTTCCTCCATGTGATGCGCGCGGGCCGCCTCTCCCAAGGGAAACGTCCCAGCGATGGGCACCTCCAACGTTCCGCTGGCTACCTGATCCAGGACGAGGCCGGCGACACGCGCGAACTCGCCTGGCTCCAGAAAGTAGTCGGGGGCGACCGCCGAGGTCACGGTGAGCGAGGCGCCGGAGAGGCGGTCGAAATTGACGAACCCCACCGAATACGGGGCCCGACCGAACAGGACGAGGTGGCCGCGTGGGCGCAGGCTATCCAGCTCCCGCTCGACGGCGGTCTCGTCAGGGGCGTTGCCCATGCCGTCGAACACGACGTCGACCCCCTTCCCACCAGTCAGGCGTCTCATCTCTACGACCACCTCTGCCGGCCGCCAGACGAGGACCGCGTCGGCGCCCAAGCGTCGGACGATCTCCTCCGACTCGGACGCCCCGATGGCGGCGATGACGCGCGCGCCGCGCTGCTTGGCCAGTTGGAGCAGGCAAAGCCCTGGTCCGTACATGGCGGGCCGCACCAGCACCACCTCGCCTGCGCGCACGGCATGGGCACGTGTGATCAGCGCGTGCGCGAAGACGCCATCACGCACCGCTGCCGCCGCCTGGACGTCGTCCAGGCGATCGGGGATCGGCACGACATGTTCCTGTGGCGCGACGAGCTGCTCGGCATAGGCTGCGGGCGCCAGGCACGCTACGCGCTCCCCGATACGCCGGTCGGCGACCTGGCTCCCCAGTGCGACGATGGTCCCTGCCGCCTCCGAGCCTGGGATGAAGGGGAGCAAGCGCTCCGTCTCGCCAGTGCGGTCGAGGATGTCGTCGAAACTCACGCCAATGGCGGCTACACGTACGACCACGTCCTGCGCGCCTGGCGCGGGGACAGGCATCTCGGTGCCCCCGAGGACTTCAGGACCGCCAAATGCGCCGATGCGAATGGCCTTCATGTCGCGTTTCCTTGTGGTTGGTGATGCATTGTGGTTGTGCGTGCTCCCTCGCCCACTTCGCCGCCGCTTCACAGCGCTTGTAATCTCTCCGTCAACGCATCCGCCCGGTTGTTACCCGTGTCGGCTCCCGCCTCCCGCCTCCCGCATCTGATGCGCCGCGATGATACCTCCTTCGAAGCGGCGCCAGCACCCGTCGCCCCGGTAGACGGGACCTGGACCCAGAGGCCGCAGCACACGCTGTGCCAATCTGCGGCCAGTCTCCTGAGGTGAGATGAGAAGAGGTGGTGTGCGGCTCATTCCCGCTTAGCGCACGTGCGGCGTGGTGTCGCGCGCCGCGATGCCCAGCCGCCGCGGACCTGCCACACGGCGCGCCCTTCGCGCCTGCTCCGCGGGCAGCGCGCGTGCCTCGCCCGGCGCGCCGGCCGTCAGCACCTGATACGCGAGCGGATCGTCTGCCGAGCGCTTGCCCGCCTCGACCAGCGCCACGCGCTCCCCCAGCGCGCCGAGCAGCGTCAGTGTCGCGCCGGTCGCCGCGAGCGCCGTGCTGCCGCGCCTGCCGGCCAGCCGCGCTCCCAGCCGGATGCCCAGCGGACCAGCCATCCCCGCCGCCACCGAACCGTAGCGGAACACGCCACCCC
Organism: Ktedonobacterales bacterium; assembly: GCA_036376595.1. GTDB lineage: Bacteria > Chloroflexota > Ktedonobacteria > Ktedonobacterales > JADMIN01 > SMAG-U1939. The sequence goes on from DASVAA010000110.1 coordinate 5,690, forward strand.
ACAGTCCGCTGCGAAGCGGCCGATCGATGCGCTTTGGCACCAGCGCCCCGCGCGCCACCACCAGGCCGAGCTGCGCCATCCCCGCCGCCGTCTCCACCGCCGCCAGCGTGTCGCGCTCGTTCGCCGAGGAGGGCGAGGCGGGCCCCGACGCGACAGCGGGCGTCCACCGGACGCCCCTACGAACCTTGGCCCCGGGTGCTGGCCGGCCGCCGGCGAAGATATTGAGCAGGGTCAGCGCCGCCGCGCCGGAAGCCACCGAGGTTGCCAGGAAGAGCGGCCCCAGCAGCACACCGGCCGCGGCCCACAGGGGGATCGCCGTCGCGGCAAGCACGGTGCCGGTGTAGCCGCCCAGCGCAATGCCCAGGAGCGCGTGCAGCACCGCCAGCGGACCCTCCGGCACCGCCCGCGCCAGCTTGCCCAGCGCGCTCTCACGCCGCAGCACGAAGCCATCCTCCGCCGCCTGCCGCGCCGCTAGCGCGCCAGAGGTCAGCCCAAAGGCGGTCAGGATCCAGGTGCCGAGATTGAGCGGCGAGCTGATTTTGATCACCCGCAGCATGTGCAGGAAGCGGCGCGGCCGGCCCAGATCGAGGATCAGCAGGATCGGGCAGATGGCGGCGAGGACGACGCTGAGGTAGCGCGCGTGGCGCACTGTCGTGCGGTAGCGGCCACCGCCCACGAGCTGCGCTGCCGTGCCGATCAACGCCGTGCCGCCGGCCAGGCCGCCAAGGAACATGTAGACCGGGACGTACCAGCGCCAGTGCGGCCGCTTGACCATCGGCTGCCCATAGTAGGTCTCCGGCGCCACATCCACCATCGCCGCGGCCTCCTTCGAGGGCAGCAGCACCTGCGCCCGCGGCCGGTCGTACCGACCGGGCGAGGGGCGCTGGCCGGGCGCGGCGAGCGGGCGTCCACCGGACCCAGGCGGCAGCGGGCGTCCACCGGACGCCCCTACGAGACCTTGTTCGAGGCGTGTCACGTAGCCGGGCATGTCGCCACCGGCACCCATCTCGCCGCTCATGCGCGCCCCCTTCCGCCGCCAAGCGCAAACGCCGCCAGCGCCGCCGCACCCAGCGCGATGCCGGCCGCCGCGGTTGCCAGATATGCCGGCAGCGTCTGCGCCTGGGGCACGTGCGGCCGCTCCGGCAGGTTGTAGACGCGCGGCTCGTCCACCAGCAAGAAGAACGCGTTGAGATTGCCCACGCTGGTCTGCTCGTCGGCGCCGTAAAGATAGGCGCCGGTCACGCCGCGCTCGTGCAACATCCCCACGCGGTCGTATGCCCGCTCGCGCAGCTCGTCCACGTCGCCAAACTGGATTGATTGCGTCGGGCAGACCTTGGCGCAGGCCGGCTCCAGCCCCTCACGCTGGCGGTCGTAGCAGAGCGTACACTTCCAGGCGCGGCCGTCCTGCTCGTCAATGGTGATCACGCCGAAGGGGCAGGCGATGACGCAGTAGCCGCAGCCGTTGCAGATGTCGGGCTGCACGTAGACGTCGCCGAATTCGTTGCGGATGATGGCGCCGGTGGGGCAGGCTTCGAGGCAGCCGGCGTTGGTGCAGTGCTTGCAGACGTCGCTCATCATCAGCCAGCGGTGGTCGCCCAAGAAGCCCCCGGCCGCGGTATCCACCACGCGCTCCGGCTGCGCGATGCGCCGCTCGATGGCCCCCGCGCCGTCACCCGTCGTGCGTCCGCCGCGCCCGCCGCTGCCATCCAGACCGAGGTAGCGGCCGTCGCCGTCGAACTGCTCGATGAAAGCGACGTGGCGCCAGGTAGTGGCACCCAGCGCCACGGTGTTGTCGTAGCTCATCCCGGTGAAGGTGTAGCTATCGGCCGGGAGCTGGTTCCACTGCTTGCATGCCACCTCGCACGCCTTGCAGCCGATGCAGAGCGTGGTATCGGTGAAAAAGCCTTTCGCCATCGCTGGCTCCTGCTCTGTTCCCAGAGGGCGTCCACCGGACGCCCCTACGTGCCCGCCACCATATCGGGCGTCCGGTGGACGCCCCTACGTGCCGCTGGATCCAACGTTGGTGGCCTGGATCGCCTCGGCGGTGGTGGACTCCGGCGACGCAGTGTGTTTCATCTCGGCGCCCTCGCTGTGCTCGCGGCCCACCGTGCCGCCGTCCATCGGCTCGACCCGCGGCGGGCGTCCACCGGACGCCCCTACGCGTTCGCTGGGCGGCGTGGCGCCCGTCTTGGGACCTTTGCGCAGATCGCAGGTGAACGCCTTGGCCTCGTGGATCATCACGTTCGGCTCCAGACCGACGGCGATCAGGTCGTTGGCGATGTCGCCGGTGACGATGCCCAGCGGTCCCCAGTGGTACGGCAGGCCGATCACGTGCGTGCGCCTGCCCTGCACCATCACCGGGCGCATGCGGTCGGTCACCAGCGCCTTGGCCTGGCACTCGCCGCGGCTGGTGGTGAGCGTGATCCAGTCGCCGTTGGCGACGCCCTTCGCGGCTGCCAGCTCGGGGTCGATCTCGGCGAAGAGCGCGGGCTGCAGCTCGGCGAGCCAGCTATTCCAGCGCGACATGGCACCGCTGGTGTGGTGCTCGGTGATGCGGTAGGTGGTAATGATGTAGGGGTAGCGCGGATTGGCCGGTCCCTCGTAGGGATCGTCGTTGTAGGGATTGTCGCGCCGCTGGAAGGTGACCAGCGTCGGGCTGCTGCGATACTCCGGGTAGAGCGCGTTCTGCACCGCCGGCTCGAACGGCTCGTAGTGCGTCGGCAGCGGGCCGTCCTTGAGGCCGTGCGGCACGTAGAGCCACGCGCGCCCATCGGCCTGCATGATGAACGGATCGGCTCCCGAAAGCGCGTCCATCCCGAAGCCGTCGGGGTCGGCGGGCTTGTCGGGCGGCATCGTCGCCACGAAATCGGGCACGTCGTAGCCGGTCCACAGCCCCTGCCCGTTGCGCGCGTTCGGGTCCCACCACACCAGCCGCTTGCGCTTGGACCACGGCCGGCCCTGCGGGTCGGCGGAGGCGCGGTTGTACATGATGCGCCGGTTGGCGGGCCAGGCGAAGCCCCATTTGCTGTTGTTGGTCCACTCGTCCGGCGGATCGGGGATGCGGCTGGCGGCGAGGTTTTCCCCTCTGCCCGGCGCGTAACCGCTGTAGATCCAGCAGCCGCAGGCGGTGCTGCCGTCGGCGCGCAGCTCGGCGTAGCCGCGCACCTGCTGGCGTCCACCGGACGCCCCTACACCACCGGACGCCCCTACACCACCGGACGACGGGCGCCCACCGGACGCCCCGACGTCGCCATCGGTGATGATGTAGCCGTTGATCTCTTCGGCCACCGCCTGCGCGCTCGGCTCCTGCCTCGGCCCTTCGAGTGGGTAGTCCCAGGTGAGATGCAGCAGGCCCTGGTCGCGGTCGGTGGTGCTGCCGGCGTAGAGCGCGCGCAGGCGATGGCCCAGATGGACCATGAACCACGTCTCGGAGCGCGCGTCGCCGGGCGGGTCGAGCGCTTTGTCGTGCCACTGGAGCAGCCGCTGGGTGTTCGTCAGGCTGCCGTCCTTCTCGGCGGCCCATGCCGCCGGCATGAAGAACACCTCAGTCTCGACGCTCGCCGGGTCCACGCCGTCCAGCTTCCAGAACTCGGCGGTTTCGATCAGGAACGGGTCGCGCACGACACACCACTGCAGCTTGCGCATCGCCTCGCGCTCCAGCCGCGAGCCGGGGCCGCCGACGGCGAAGTTCTCGCCCAGGACGAACAAGCCCTTGATGCCGCTGTCTTTCATCTTGAAGAACAGCGGGTAGTAGGAGTAGATATCGCGGTTCTCCAGCTTGGGCAGGTGCTGGTAGCCCCACTCGTTCTCGGCGGTGGCGTGCTCGCCGAAGAACGCCTTGAGCAGCGAGACCGCGTACTCGGGGAAGTGATGCCACCAGCCGGTCGGCGCCTCGAAGGTGCGCAGGTAGTCCTCGAAGGTAGGCGTCGAGACAAGCGGCATCTGCAAATAGCCGGGCAACAGGTTGAAGAGTGTGGGGATGTCGGTCGATCCCTGGATCGCCGCGTGCCCGCGCAGCGCCAGGATGCCGCCGCCGGGACGCCCAATGTTGCCGAGGAGCTGTTGCAGGACCGCCGAGGTGCGGATCGCCTGGACGCCGGTCGTGTGCTGTGTCCAGCCGACGGCGTAGCAGAAGGCGGCCGTCTTCTCGCGACCGGAGGCGGCGGCGAGCGTCTCGGCGATCTTGACGAAGACGTCTTGCGGCGTGCCGCAGACGCGCTCGACCAGCTCCGGCGTATAGCGTGCGTAGTGGCGCTTGAGGATCTGGAAGACGCAATGCGGGTCTTGCAGCGTCTCGTCGCGCTGGGGGGGGCCACCCGGTCTGACATTCAGGCGGTCGCCATATGCCTCGCCGGCGACGCCGGGATGCTCGCGGAAGGCCGGCGGCACCTGCTTGCCGGCGTACTCCCAGCTCGTCGTGTCGTAGGCGCGCTTGTCGGGGTCCCAGCCGGAGAAGACGCCGCCCAGGTCCTCGGTATCCTTGAAATCCTCGTGGACGATCGCCGAGGCGTTGGTGTAGGCGAGCACGTACTCCTTGAACCACAGGTCGTGGGTCAGCACGTAGTTGATCAGCCCGCCGAGGAAGGCGATGTCGGAGCCAGGGCGGATCGGCGCGTAGATGTCGGCGTTGGCCGAGGTGCGGGTGAAGCGCGGGTCCACGTGGATGATGGTCGCGCCGCGCTCGCGGGCCTCCATCACGAAGCGGAAGGCGATGGGATGGCACTCGGCCATGTTGGAACCCTGGATGACGATGCAGTCGCTATTCGCCAGGTCCCACTCAGCGGTGGTGGCGCCGCCGCGTCCAAATGAAGTGCCCAGACCGGGCACGGTGGAGCTATGTCATATACGGGCCTGGTTGGTGATGTGGACGACGCCTAACGCGCGGAAGAGCTTGAGGATCAGGTAGTTCTCTTCGTTGTCGAGCGTGGCGCCGCCGATGCTGGCGACGGTCTCCCAGCGGTTGACGCGCACGCCGTTGGCATCGTACTCCTGGTAATCGGCCTCGCGGTCGCGCCGCACGTTGTGCGCGATGCGGTCCATCGCCCAGTCGAGCGGCTTCTCTTCCCAGTGGTCGCTGCGCGGAGCGCGGTAGAGCACTTTGGAGGGGCGGTAGGGGTTGTTGACGAGCTGGTAGGTCGCAGCGCCCTTGGGGCAGAGATGCCCGGCGCTGATCGGGCTGTCGGGGTTGCCCTCGATGTCGATCACGCGGCCGTCGCGCACGTAGACACGCTGGCTGCAGCCGACACCGCAGTACGGGCAGACCGAGACATGCATCTCGGCGCCCTGGATGCGCGGGCCGAGCCGCTCGCTGCGCCGGCTGAGGGGACTGGGCGCGAAGCCGACGTGGTCGCGCACGAACCTGCCGATGCCGCCATTCCTGCCATTACCGCTGTTTCTGCCGTTTCCGCCATTGGCGCCCGCCATAGCTGCCTCACCGCTTTCTCGCGGACCGCTCCTGGCGCAGGGCGAGGCGTGGCCCTCGCCACTACACCGTAGACGAGGTGAGGCCAACGCCCACTACACCGTGGGAGGGAATCGTTGGGGGTGTGATTACCGTCAGGCGGCCGCAAGAACTATGCCGGTTTCGGGTGCGATTCCGGGCGCGTGAGTGCCATGCAGAGCATGCCCACCAGCAGCAGCGCCGTCGAGAGGTAGAAGCCGGCGTTGAGCGTGCCGGTGGCATCAGCCAGGGCGCCCGTCACCACCGGCGCCAGGATCGAGGAGCTCATGCCGGCGAAGTTGAGCAGGGCGTAGGCACGGCTGTAGGCGGTCTTGGGCACGCGGTCGGCGACGTAGGCGACGAGGATCGGGTCGAGCGCGAGCTTGCCAGTGAAGCCGTAGAGCGCCAACGCCGCGTAGAGCGCCAGAGTCGAGCCGGCGAGCGGGATCGCCACGAAGGCCAGCGCCGCGACGGGCAGCATCCCCAGCGCCAGCGCCCGCCGCGCGTGCCAGCGGTCGGAGAGATAGCTGAGCAGCAGCGCGCCGGGCAGCGAGGCCCACGGCACGAACGACGAGATGATGCCGGTCTGTGTCGCGGGCACGTGCCGTGCGACCTGCAGGTAGTACGGCAGCCAGGTGATGATCACGAAGAAGCCGTAGAGCGAGCAGAAGCCGGCGATGTAGACCAGCACCAGGTCGCGCGAGAGCAGCGTAGCCGTCCCGGTCCCTGTCTGCGCGGCGGCCGCGGTGTCTCCTGCCGGCGGGCGTCCACCGGACGCTCCTACAGATTCTCCGCGTCCCTCCGGGTCCTCTGCGGTTGCTCTCTCGCCTTCTGCCTTCGTGTCCTTCGCGCTCGCTTCGCGTCCTTCGCGTTCACCGTTTCTCCCCCCTTCTCCGCGTTCTCCGCGAACCTCCGCGACCTCCGCGTTCTCCGCACCCAACTCCATCGGCGGGTGCTCGCGGACTAGCAGCGCCAGCACGCCGGCAACTACAAGCGTGCCGGCACCCATCACGGCGAATGACGCGCGCCAGCCCTTGCCGAGATTGAAGGCCACAAAGCCTGACAGGATCAGCCCCAGCGAGATGCCGAACGCCTGGCCGCTGTTGATGATTGCCGAGCCGAGGCCGCGGATGCGCGCCGGCAGCGCCTCGGATGAGAGTGAGAACTGCGTGGGATAGTAGGTGCCCTCGCCCAGACCCGCGCAGGCCGCCAGCAGCAGGAACACGCCATAGCTCGGCGCCAGCGCGCTCAGCAGTGTCGCCACGCCGAAGAGCACATAGCCCGGCACCAGCAGCAGCTTGCGGCCGAAGCGATCGGCGAGCAGTCCCGTGGGAATTTGGAGCGCGGCGTAGGTGAAGAAGAAGATCGAGGAGATCAGCCCAAGCTGCCCGCGGTTGAGCTGCCACTCGGCGCCGATGCTCGCCAGCACCGGCGAGAGCACCGTGCGGTCGGCGTACATGAAGACCCAACCGAGGAGGAACGCGACCAGCAGCGTCTGCCAATAGCGAGAGCGGGAGTGCGAGCGCATGCCGTCCAGTCTCCACCCAGGCGAGCCATCGCGGGACGCGCCGCGCGGGACGTTACGGCAACAGCGTATCCCCGTCGCGGCGCGAGTTATCGAGACGATATTGTAGCACTGGCTACGGCTTCGGCGCTGGCTCCTTGCGAGCAGCAGCCGGCGTGCTCCGCGTGCGTGAGGCCCACGCCAGCATCCCCACGTAGAGGCCAATCACCACCAGCACCACCCAGACGGCGAGCAGCGTCTGCGGTGCGCCAACCGGCAGCCGTGGCATCCAGCCCGGCAGCCCGCCGCCGGCGTGACTCACGATGCCCATCGGCGCCGTGCCAAAGGGCGCCAGGTGGAACACGCCGTCGGCGCTGACGCTCAGATCGTAGCTGACGCTCTCGTTGGGCGCGTCGAGTGAGGCGTAGGTCAGCCAGCCGTCAGGCCGCACCCAGCTCATGTTGCGGTCGGTCGAGAGGTCGTGATACAGCGTGGCGTTCATCGGCTCCTGGAAGGCGACGGTGAAGCCCTGCGCGCCGCCGATATTGGTGCCCACCGGCGACTGGCCGACCGCCGCGCCGAACGCGCTGGTGTTGAGCGGCTGGTCGGTGAGGAAGTACAGGTCGGCATGCACCTGCTGGCCGTCGAGCGCCAGCACCTCCAGCGGCACCCAGGGATGCGGCACGCGCATGGTGATCAGCACAGGCGCGCCATCGCCGGAGGTCTGGTGGCGGGCACGGGCCGCGGCGGTGTCGTATTTGGCGGCCATGAAGATCGGGCTGCCGGAGGCATACGCCAGCAGATGGGCGCGCGTGTCGCCTTCGACGCTGAAGCCGTTCTGCGCGCACCACTCCAGCACGGCCTGGCCGCTGCCCTTGAGCACGGTGATGTTGAGCGCCTCGACCTTCACCTGCTGGATCACCACCGCCGAGGCGGCGGCGGCCGTGGTGTGCGCCGCCCCGAATGCGATTCCGGCGGTCGGCAGCGGATGGGTCTCGTTGAAGAGCCGCTGGAGCGTCCAGGCGCCGCCCTCCTGGATTGTGGTGGGGATCGCCGGCAACGGCACGATCCAGCCAAGGTTCTGCACGTCACCCTCGTAGGTGAAGCTGGTCATGTAGTGCTCGACGCCGTCGTGATAGGCGATCAGCGTGGCGGCGCGCGAGAGGCGCACGGCGCCGTTGGGCGCGACGAGACCGCCGCAGGCAAACGCCGGCAGCGCCTGCATGGCGAGCAGACCGGCGAGCACAAAGGCCGGCAGCAGCCGCAACGGACGGATCAATTGGTTGCGAGCAGAGCGGCGCGCGGGACGAGTAGCGCGCGAGAGGAGTGTGCTGCGCATCGGATGTCTCCCTTTCTCCACAGCACGTCGTGTGGCTGCCCCTCCGACGCCGCCACCCTGCGTAAAGTTCCCGCTGCCCGCTCGCGGGCACAAAAACGCCCGGTCGCCGAACGGATCGGACGACCGGGCAACGTGAGACCGTGTATTGCACGAGCGGGCGTCCACCGGACGCCCCTACGAATTCTGTTCCCCTCGCCCCAAAGGGTGTAGGGGCGGGACATGTCCCGCCCGTCTGGAGGGCGAGGACCCCTACGCGACCGCAGCGGCTACCGGCGCCTCCTCGTAGTCGGTGGCGGCCGTCTCGTCGGTGCCCTTCGTGCCGGGGATGGCGTTGAAGATCACCGTGAGCACCGCGGCGACGACGATGTTGACGATCACCGCGTAGAACGCCGCATACCCGCCGATCGTTTGGCCGAAGATATGCAGCGTGTAGGTGGACGAGTTGAAGTGCTGCACCACCGGCGTGACCCCCGGCGCGCTGTGCTGGATGTAGGCCATGTACGTGCCGAGGACCATGCCGACCGCCCAGCCGATCAGCAGCGCCCAGCGATGGAACCAGCGCGTGTAGAGGCCGAAGACGATCGCCGGCGCGGTCTGCAGAATCCACACGCCGCCCAGCAGTTGGAAGTAGATGGCGTTCTGCAGCGGCAGGCCGATCACGAAGACCAGCGCACCGAGCTTGATTAACAGCGAGACGAGCTTGGCGGCGCTAGATTCCTGCCGGTCGGTCATGTTCGGCATGAAGTACTCGCGCAGCACGTTGCGCGTGAAGAGGTTGGCCGACGCGATCGACATGATCGAGGCGGGCACCAGCGCGCCGATGGCAATCGCCGCGAAGCCGAAGCCGGCGAACCACTGCGAGTTGGCGAACGCCGTGTTGAACAGCGCCGGGACGGCGACCTGGCTGCCGTAGGACTTGGCGGAGAGGCTGGCCGGATTGGCCGGGCCAGTCACGCCGACCACCAGCGCCATGAAGCCCAACAGCGCGATCAGGCCCAGCAAGAACGAGTAGGCCGGCAGCAGCGCCATGTTGCGCTTGATGACCCGACCACTCTTGGAGGCCAGCACGCCGGTGATCGAGTGCGGGTACATGAAGAGCGCCAGCGCCGAGCCAAGGGCCAGCGTCGCGTAGACCGTCAGCGAGGCGGGCGCGAGCAGCAGCTTCTTGGCCGGGATGCGCTGGAACATCGTCGTGTAGCCGTCCACGATGCCGGTGCCGTGGCCGAGGTGGTTGCTGATGTAGATCGGGATGGCGATGATCGCGACGATGATTGTGATGTAGATGATGGCGTCTTTGACCAGCGCGATCAGGGCCGGCGCGCGCAGGCCGCTGAAGTAGGTGTAGGCCGCCAGCACGATGAAGGCGATAACCAGTGGCACGTCGCCCTCGATGCCCATCGCGGCGAGCACCACCTGGATGCCGACGAGCTGCAGCGCGATGTAGGGCAGCGTCGCCAGGATGCCGGTGAAGGCCACCGCTAGCGCCAGGCCCTGGCTGCCGTAGCGGCCCTTCACGAAGTCGGACGGCGTGATGTAGTGATGCTTGCGGCAGACTTCCCATAGCCGCGGCATCACGACGAAGACGAAGGGGTAGACGATGATCGTGTAGGGCACGGCGAAGAAGCCGATCGCCCCGGAGCTGTACACCAGGCCCGGCACGGCGACGAAGGTGTACGCGGTGTAGAGGTCCCCGCCGAGCAGGAACCAGGTGACGACGGTGCCGAAGCGGCGGCCAGCGAGGCCCCACTCGTTGAGCTGGTTGAGGTCGCCACGCCGCCAACGGGCGGCGACGAAGCCCAACACGGTGACGATGGCGAAGAGGATGATGAAGACGCTAAGCTCGGTCCAGTTCAGATTGGACATGGCCCGCCTCAGTTCTGCGACTGTGAGCGCCAAAGGGCGCGAATGACGGCGACGAAGGATTGTCGGGACAAAGCCGGGGTGTGGCTGGGGTTACGCCGGACGCCACCAGGCGTCCACCGGACGCCCCTACTTGACGATGAAGTAGACGACGGCGGTGATGATCGCGCTGATGATCACCCACAGGAACTGATACCAGTAGAAGAAGGGGAACCCGAGAAATTCGGGTGTCTTGACGTTGTAGGACGAGACCCACAACATCGCGATGAACGGGATCAGCAGGAGCAGATACCACCAGTAACGCGCCTTGCTCCGGCCGGTGCTCGTAGCGCCGACGGAATTGTCGGACATGACTGCGCTCCTTTGGCGGCGCTATGCCGCGCTCGCACTGCCCGCGAACCATATCGCGGTATGAGAGCAACAGTATACAAGGCGAGCGCTTCCGTCAAGTGGGCGAGGCATGCGCACTTCGGCGTAGCGGGCCGGCGATTGACAACGCGCCTGGAGCGGCGCAGCGGCCACGAAGCCGGCCTGCGCGGACTGGGAGAGGGCAAGCAAGAGCGTCACGCCGCCTGCGCCATATGTCCCAACTTGACCACAACCAGCGTATTGTGGTATCTTGTCACTGCGCCGGGCGACTTCGTCCGGCGCATATTCCGGGATCGTCTAGCGGTAGGACGGCTGGTTCTGGCCCAGTTAACCGTGGTTCGAATCCACGTCCCGGAGCCTCAGGCATAAATCCTCATCTCAAGCCCGCTCGCTCAACGGTGAGCGGGCGTCGTGTTAGCAAATTGCCGCACGAAGTAGCTGTGCCTCCACGACCGGTGACGAGGCGAGAGTTTGGGGATGCCGGAAACCGTCCGCAAAACCTACAAAGAGAAGCTTCGTCCGACGCCCGACCAGGTGTGCCAGTTCGAAACCATCCTGGGTCTCTGTCGCGCGCTCTACAACGTTGCGCTGGAGCAGCGCATCACCGCGTGGCAGCGGTGTCATGTCACCGTTACCCGCTTCATGCAGGAAGCCGAGCTAAAGGACATCCGGGCGGAGTTCTCCGAATACGCCGCCATTCACAGCCACATCCTGCAGGACGTGCTCGCTCGGCTGGATCGGACGTATCAGGCTTTCTTCCGCCGGGTGCAGCGCGGGGAGAAAGGCGGCTTCCCGCGCTACAAGAGCTGCGATCGCTATCACTCCTTCACCTACAAGGAGTATGGCAACGGCGCGTGCCTCGATAACGGCTGCGTGGTGCTCGCCAAGATCGGGCGCGTCGGCGTCCACTGGTCGCGCCCTATCGAAGGGACGCCCAAGACCGTCACTATCTCGCGCGAGGCTGATGGGTGGTACGTCTCCATCTCGTGCGCCGAGGTGCCTGTGAAGCCGTTACCGCTCACAGGGCTGGAAACCGGCCTTGACATGGGCCTGGAGGCGTTTGCCACCCAGGCGGATGGGACGCGCATCTTCACCCCAGCTTACTACTGCAAGGCAGAAGCCTATCTACGGCGGTGCCAGCGCCGGGTGACGCGTCGCCAGAAAGGCAGCCAGCGCCGGGCAAAGGCAATCACGCTCCTGGCGAAAGCACATCAACACGTCGCTCGCCAGCGGCGCGACTTCCATCATAAGGAGGCCATGAAGCTGGTGCGCAGTTTTGACGTGATCTATTACGAAGACCTGCGGGTCCGCAACATGGTGAGAAATCCCCACCTGGCAAAGAGTATCAGCGATGCCGGGTGGTCGCAGTTCCTCACCATCCTCGCGTTCAAGGCGGAAGGTGCTGGAAAGCGAGTGCAAGCGGTCAACCCCAAGTTCACCAGCCAGCGATGTAGCGGACCCGGTTGTGGCGTCATCGTGGAGAAAGGCTTGTCCGTGCGGTGGCACGCGTGCCCCGCGTGCGGCGCAAGCCTCCACCGCGACCACAACGCCGCGCTGAACATTCTGCGGCTAGGCCAGGCGCAAGCAAGAGCAAGCTAGGCCGGGATACGGCCTTCAGGCGCTAACGTAGTCCGTTGGGGCAAGCGTAGCCTGAGAACCCGTCGGGCTTCGGCCCACGCGGTGTGTCAGTCTGGATCAGTCGATCGTGTTTGCGCCCGTGTCGTTGTGGGAGAGAGTGCGGCAGCCCCAGCCACTCGCGGATGGCCGCGGCGACGGCCGTCGCGGCGCCTCAACCTCCGCCAAGTGGCCGGCGCCAAAGATCAGCGTGAGTAGAACGCGATGATTTTCTCGGGGTCGAGCCGAGCATCGGCATCGTAGCGGTCTGGAATCCGCAAGACGCGCCCGGTCGTCCCTTCGCGCGCGAGCCAGAGGGGCACAGGCTGATCCTCGGCCGCCAGATCCTCGGCCACCGTCGGGATGCCTGCCGCGGTTTGGTCCAGCTCTATCGTCTCGCTCGGTCGTACGAGATAGGATGGGATGTTCACGCGGCGGCTGTTGACACGAACGTGCCCGTGGTTCACCACCTGCCGCGCCATGGGCCGTGTGCGGGCGAATCCCAGCCGGTAGACGACGTTGTCGAGCCGGCGCTCCAGGAGGCGCAGCAGGTTCTCGCTGGCGTTTCCGGGCTGGCGCAGCGCTGCCGCGATGTAGCGCTGGAACTGCCGCTCCAGCACGCCGTAGAGCGCCTTCGCCTTCTGCTTCTCGACGAGCTGCACGGCATACGCCGAGCGCCTGCGACGCCCACGCCGAGCACCGCCGGGCGGGATGGCGAGCCGCCGCTGGAGCGAGTCGCCGCCGGTGCCATAGATGTCGATTCCGAAGCGCCACGAGACCTTGTGACGCGGCTCATGCCGCTTCGCCATTGCGCTCCTCCTCCTTGTGTCAGCGCGCGTGTGCCATGATCGGGACCATTCCGCGCGGCGAAGAGACTCCTCAGCCCTTCCGACACTCCGCGAGGATCATCCTGACCTCCGCGAGCAGTGCCGCGAGACATCCCAGTTCTTGCATAATGCGCGCCTGTGCGTCACCGCTCAGGCGGTGGACCAGACGCACTTTCTCCGCGTCCGTAACGTCGTGGCGGAGGGTGTGCCTACCCCAGCCACTCGCGGATGGCCGCCGCGACCGCGTCGGGCGCCTCGACCTGCGCGTAGTGGCCGGCGGCGGGGATCAGCGCCAGGCGGGCATTCTCCAGGCGGTCGCGCAGAAAGGCACCGTACTTGGGCGGCGTCAGGCGGTCGGACTCGCCGGTGACGAGCAGCGCGGGCTGCTCGATGCGCCCCAGGTCGGCCATCATGTCGAAGGCGTCGCAGGCGGCGAGGTCGCGGCCATACACACCTGGCGCGAATGGCTCCAGCGCCGCGAAATATGCCGCCGCCTGCGCCTCGTGCTCCGGCGCGAAGCCCAGCCGCACCAGATCCCAGTGCGCTCGCGATACCTCGGCCGGATCGCCGCTCTTCGCGGCCGCCAGAATTGGCGGCAGCACGCGCAGCCGCGCGCCGGTGCCGACCAGCACGATGCGCCCGATCAGCGCTGGATACTCCAGCGCCATGCGCAGCGTAATCGCACCGCCGAGCGAGTGGCCGACCAGCGTCACGCCGGCCAGCTCGCGCCGCGCCAGAGCCGCGCGCATCGCGTCGGCATAGTCGTCCACGCTCATCACCGGCGGGCCGGGGCGGTCAACGCGGTCGCCGTGGCCGGGTAGATTCAGCGCCAGGCACTCGTAGCCGGGCAGCCGCGCGATCAGCGGGTCCCAGGTGCGCGCGCTATCGCCGCTGCCGTGGATGAAGACCAGCGGCGCGCGGGAAGTCGTGGTGGTCGGCTCGTCGTGTATCGAAGTCATGGGTTGATGTGCTTTCTGGTTGAGTTGGAGGGTTGGTAGCGCGGTGATCCGCGTGTGCAACGGATCGTAACGCGCGGCGTAGCGCGAGGAGATGAGTGGGGGAGAGACGGATAGGGCTGGCAGGACCTCCGTGGGATGCGACCCGGCGGACGGTCCGTGCGTATCTAGGGGCGAAAGGGTGGGCCGCGCATGGGTGACACACGAGGCGACGCACGGAGCGAGCATGACGGGTCCGCACGCAAGCGGCTGGGCGGCGCGGGCGAGCGGCTGGCTGCGGTATGGCTCGAAGAGCGCGGCTATCGTGTGCTGGCGCGCAACTGGCGCTGCCCGTACGGCGAGCTGGACCTGGTGGCCGAGCGCGAGGGCGAGCTGGTCTTCGTCGAGGTGAAGACGCGCCGCGGCGGCCGGCTCGGCGCGCCGGAGGAGGCCGTCACCGCCGCCAAGCGCCGCCGCCTCGTCGCCAGCGCCGCCGCATACCTCGACGCCGAGGGCGCCGCTGACCGCCCGTATCGTATAGACGTGATCGCCGTGGACCTCGCGCCGTCGGGCAGGCTGCTGGGACTGCGGCACTTTCCCGCCTGCGTCGGCGAGGAGGGATAGTCGTCCGGCGTAATCGCGGCAGTGAACCGCCGGCGCATCGGGATAGGGCTGAAGGCCCATAGCGCACAAGCAGGGGCAGGAGAAGACTGAGATGCAAGATTTCATTGAGAATGCCAAGCGCGCCGCCAACACCGCCATCGAGCGCGCCGCTTTCGAGGCCGACAAGCTGCGCCGCAGCGCCAACCGCCAGCACGAGGTGGACCTCGCCCAGCGCGAGCGCACAACCCTGCTGGAGCAGATCGCCTCGCTAGTGATGGACCTCGACGCGCGCGGCCAGCTCGGCTCCGACGCGCTGCGCCAGGTCGCCACGCGCCTGCGCCAGCTCGACGACGAGATCTCCAATGGCCGCGGCGAGGCCGAGGCGATCCGCAACGAGGCGTTCAAGCCGGGCAGCGTGCAGATCTCGATTACCCGCGCGGATGCCGGCGGAAGCGGTGGTAGCCCGACTTCGGCGGCGCCCTCCTCGCCGCGCGCGGCGCCCATCGCAGCCAGCGCGCCGTGCCCCACCTGCGGCAAGCCGGTGCGTGTGGGGGCGGCGTTCTGCGCCAACTGTGGCGCCCGCATGCGCTAAGGGCAGGAGACGGAGAACGCGAAGATCGCGAAGGACACACGAAGGACACACGAAGGGCGCGAAGATAGAGAATGGGTGCGGTGCGTTATCGCGCCAGGGTCGCGGCGGAAGCTCGTAGGGGCGTCCGGTGGACGCCCGCCTGCCGCGCCGCGTTGTATACTGAAGCGCACGGCGCGACGTGCCGGGCGGCGCGGGGGCATGCCCATATCTTGCGAATCTCCCGATTGTGCCGGCGGACGAGGCATGCCTCGCCCCTACACGTCCTGCGTTGAGAGCAGAGCCTCGGTGGCAGCGTCAGTGGCGGCAGCGGAGTGCCCTGGGGGAGCGATGACGATGAGTGCGATCCAGCGGAGGCGGGATGCAGCGCGCGGGGCGACACCGCGCTCGCTCGTGCTGCGCAGCGGCTCGCCCGAGGCAACGCACGCCCTGGGCGAGCGCCTGGGCCGCATGCTCCAATCCGGCGATGTGGTGCTGCTGACTGGCGGTTTGGGCGCCGGCAAGACCGCGCTGGCGCAGGGCATCGCCCGCGGCCTGGGTGTCGCCGAGTCCGTCAGCAGCCCGACCTTTACGATCCTCAAGGAGCACGCGGGGCGCATCCCGCTGTATCACTTTGACCTCTACCGCATCGAGCACCCCGACGAGCTGGAGGCGCTGGGCTTCGTAGACTACTTCTACGGCGAGGGCGCCTCGGTGGTCGAGTGGGCCGAGCGCGGTGAGCGCGGTGAGCGCGGTGAGCGCGGTGAGCGCGGTGAGGGCGATGAGGGCGATGAGGGCGATGAGGGCGATGAGGGCGATGAGGGCGATGACCGTGGCGCGCCGTGGCCTGAGGATGCGGTGCGCATTGCCATTACGGCGGAGGGACCGGAGGCGCGCGTGCTGGGCTTCTCCGCTACCGGGCCGCGCGGCGAGGCGCTGCTGTCCGGGATGCGCCCGCATGATAGTGGCGGCGCGGATGAGACCGGCGAGGAGGAGGCGCGCTAGGGCATGCTGCTCGCCATCGATACCTCCACCAGTGTCGCCGGCATGGCCCTCGTCGAGGGCGAACGCCTGGTGACGGAGCTGACCTGGCACGCGGGCAACCGGCACGGCACTGACCTCTTTGCGCGCCTGACGCAGCTCTTCGAGACCTACGCCGTGGCGCCGGAGCAGCTCGACGGCATCGCCGTCGCCACGGGACCCGGCTCGTTCAACGGTGTGCGCGTGGCGCTGGCGAGCGCCAAGTCGCTGGCTTTCGCGCTCGACCGGCCGCTCTACGGCGTGCCCACGCTGGACGCCATCGCCTGGGGCGCCTCGTTCGTCCAGGGGACCGTCTGGGCGATCCTCGAAGCTGGACGCGGCCAACTCTATGCCGCCGCCTACGACGCCCCGTGCGCCAATCCGGCGGAGTGGGCGCCGCGCGACGGCTACGCGATCCTCACGCCGGCAGAAGTGGCGACGCGTGTTACCCAATCTGTAGTATTCTGTGGAGAGTGGCGGGCCGAGACGCGCGCGGCGCTCGCGGATGCCCTGGGTTCACGCGCGCGCTTCGCGGCGACACTGGAGGCAGGCCGCGCGGGATGGTTGGCACGACTTGCGCTGGCACGCGCGGCGGCGGGGCGGCCCGACGAGCCGGCGGCGCTGGAGCCGCTCTACCTGCGGCGACCAGCGATCACACGCAGCACGAAGGTGGCGCTGCCGCCGGGCGAGGGAGAGGGTGATTCGGCGCGGCCGACGACGGCGACCGGCGGAGAGGGGGCGTCCGGTGCGATACACGGTTGATCGGATGACGATGGCCGATCTGGCGCGGGTGGTCGAGATCGAGCGCCTCGCGTATCCCTCGCCGTGGCCGCCGAGCGCCTACCGCAAGGAGCTACAAGAGAATCGCCACGCCCACTATATCGTCGTGCGCGATGCCGAGATCGTCCTGCCGCCGCCGGTGGCACGCCCCGATCAGGCCGAGGCGCCGCAGCCGCAGGCGCAGCAATCGCGCCGGCCATTCCCGCTCTCGCTGCTGCCCGTGCGCCAAACGCCGCCGCCCTCGCGCGAGTCGGCGGCGATCATCGGCTTCGCCGGCCTATGGCTGATGGTGGACGAGGCACATATCACGACCATCGCCGTCCACCCAGCGCATCGGGGCCTGCGGGTGGGCGAGCTGCTGCTCAACTCGCTGGTGGGCATCTCGTATGAGATCGGCGCGCGCCGCGTGACGTTGGAGGTGCGCGTCTCGAACACCGTCGCGCAGAGCCTCTACCGCAAGTACGGCTTCGAGGTCGCCGGGCTGCGCCGCCGGTACTACAGCGACAATGACGAAGACGCTTACATCATGACGACCCCCGAAATCCACTCGACGAGCTATCAGCGGCGCTTCGCGCAGTTGCGGGGCGATCTGCTCGCGCGGCTGGCCCCCGACGACAGCCCATCGCCCGCGCTCGGCCAGCCCGGCGCCAGCGGCACAGCGTAGGTGCATCGCCGGGCGGTGATCGCTTCTACCGAAGAACGCGGCTGAGTGCCCCGCCCTTGAGGGCTAGAGGTGAAAGCCGGAGGGCCCGCTAGGGCCATGATGCTTGACTTTGGAGCGTGCGTTCGCCATACCAGTCGCATGGGCTATAGAGCTATAGAAGTGGCGT
>DASVAA010000111.1:0-69575 GCA_036376595.1 Ktedonobacterales bacterium
CGGGAGTGTTCTCGGCCGCACACAAGATGACCTCGCAGTCGCCGCCAGCGCTCTCGGCGCGCATCGCGCTGCTGCTCGATCCCGTCACGGGGCAGGTCTATCTCGCGCAAAACGCGGATACCGAAACGCCGATGGCCAGTACGACCAAGATCATGACGGCGCTGGCGGCGATCTCGTTCGGCAATCTCAACCGGCGGATCACGGTCGGCGCCGATGCCGCCGCGCTCTCAGGCACCGAGGCCAGTGTCGCGGGGCTTCGGGCTGGCGAGACGTTTGCGCTGCGCGACCTGCTCTACGCGCTGCTGTTGCCCTCGGGCGACGACGCGGCGGTGGCGATCGCCGACGGTGTCGCCGGCTCGCAGGACCGCTTCGTGCAACTCATGAATCTCGAGGCGGCGCTGCTTGGCCTGGGCCACACGCATTACGCCGACGTGCATGGCCTCGACGCGCCCGGCCACTACACCACCGCGCGCGACCTGGAGACGCTCACGGCCGTGGCGCTGCGATCGCCGATCTTCGCCGCGATCGTTGCCACGCCGGTCTACCATGTCTCCGCTACCGCGACGCACGATGCCCACACCTGGCAGACGACCAATCTGCTACTCTCGACCGAGCGCTATCCCGGCGTCCTGGGCGTCAAGACCGGTTTCACCGGCGGCGCGGGCTACTGCTTGGTCTTCACGGCGGCGCGCCCCTACGGGCGGCTGGTGGGCGTGCTGCTGGGTGAGCCGAATGAGCAGGCGCGCTTCGATGATGCCGCCGCGCTGCTGACGTGGGGCTTCACGCAGATGCACCCGGCAGCAAGCATAGCGCCGAGGTGACGGCGCGCGCTATCCCCCCAAATGGCACAAGATTGTGCGTCCCCTTGTTGACGGGAAGTCATCCCATCCTTTATAACGTTGTGGCGCCGGTGGACGCGGGAAGAAGCTTCACGCTCTCATCTCACCTCTCTGTAGTCCCGCAACCACCGGCCATGCTTTCTCTTCAAGCAAGGGGGCAGTGCCATGCCAGTGATCCCGCCGCTGCCGCTCGCGGGTGTGCGCGTGCTCGATCTCACGCGCTTGTTGCCGGGCGGCTACGCGACGCAGATGTTGGGCGATCTGGGCGCCGATGTGCTCAAGGTCGAAGAGCCGGGCGCGGGTGACTATGCGCGCTCGATGCCGCCGATGGGCCAGCGGTACGGCCAGGCGTTCACCGCCGTCAACCGCAACAAGCGCAGCGCGGCGATCAACCTCAAGCACCCGGCAGGCCGTGAGGCGCTGCTGCGCCTGGTGGACGGCGCCGACGTGTTGATCGAGAGCTTTCGTCCTGGCGTGATGGACCGCCTGGGGCTGAGCCACGCCAGCCTGCGCGAGCGCAATCCGCGGCTGATCGTCTGTGCCCTCACCGGCTACGGCCAGGACGGCCCCTACCGCGACCGCGTGGGCCACGACATCAACTACATCGGCTACGCCGGGCTGCTGGCGCACCTGACGAGTCCCGGCCAGCCGCCCACGATGCCGGGCGCCCAGCTTGCCGACATTGCCGGCGGGGCGCTGATGGCTGTCGTCGGCATTCTGGCGGCACTGGTCGGCCGCGGCGCGACCGGCGAGGGGCGCATCGTAGATGTCTCGATGATGGACGGCACGCTGGCGCTGCTGCCGCTGCTGGCCTCGATCGTCCTCAACGGCGGGCAAGAGCCGGGGCCGGGCGAGGCGTGGCTGGCGGGTGCGCTGCCCGGCTACAACGTGTATCAGACGCGCGACGGCCGCTACGTGACCGTGGGGGCGCTGGAGCCGAAGTTCTGGGCCGAGCTGTGCCGCCGGCTGGGACGTAAGGATCTGATCGCGCGTCAATTCCCGCACGATGCCGAAGACGCGCGCGAGGTGAAGCAGGCGCTGGCGGCGATCTTCCGCGGCAAGACGCGCGACGAGTGGGTGGCGGAGCTGGGCGACGCGGAAATTTGCTTCGGCCCGGTCAATACGCTCGCCGAGGCGCTGGCGGACCCGCAGGCGCGGGCGCGCGGCGTGAGCGCGCGGGTGGCATTCGGCGGCGGCGAGGGCGAGTGGGCGGCGCTACACACGGCACCCACAATGAGCGACGTGCCGCTCGAGACGCGGCGCGGGCTGCCGGGGCTGGGCGAGCATACCGCCGAGGCACTGCGTGCGGCGGGCTACGACGACGCCGAGATCGCTACGCTCGTGGAGGCGGGCGCCATCGCGCTGTAGCGGCGCGGCCTGCCTCGCCCTGCCGTGCATCAGCCGGTGCCAATGGCTTGCAGTGCGCCAGCAGGAGCCAGTGGCAGCCTGGGGTAACCCGTGTGCGCCTGGGGGTCGGCTGCCAGCAGTACGCCGAAGCGCCACAACAGCGTGCCCGCGTCCCCTCCCGCCGCCGTTAGCAGCGTGAAGGCGCAGCCCTGGATGCCGGGACCGGTGGTGACGCCGATGCCGGGCGGGCTGGGGACGCCCGGTAGTGCGACGCGGAACGCGTTGGCCCAATCGCAGATCGGGGCGATCAAGGCATCCCGCATCACGTCAACCGATGTGGGCGGTGGAGGCTGCCAAAGGTGCCAGCTGCCATCGCCATGTGCATCGAGCGCGATGGCAAACGATGCCGGCACATCCGTGGGATAGGTGACGGAGCCGAGCGAAGTGCCATCGCGCGTGACGAAGCGCCAGGTGTAGGTGAAGCCGGCGTTGATCATCCATGCGGGACCAGTGGGCGGCCCGCGATCTGGGTAGCTGGGGAGGAACTCGGACCCCGCGCAGAGGCCGTCGGGGCACGCGGGCGTGGTGGCCGGCGCGAACGCAAGCTGCGCCTGGGTGAGCGGCGGCGCGGGGACGGTGGCGATTGCCCCGGTGCGCGGCGTCCAGCCGGTGGCGATGAGCTGGCCGGCGGGGACGGCCAGCTCGTAGTGCGCCGCGTTGATGGCCGCGTTGACTGTGGCGCGCGCCACGGCCGCGACCTCCGGAGGCAGATCCTGGCTGTCGAAGTCGAGCGCGATCTGATACTCGATCTCAAGCGTCGGGTCCAGACCGGGCAGGTACCCGATGCTCACGGTGCACCGGCCGTCGAGCAGCGACAGGTCGGGCCACGTGACATGGCATTCACGTGGCTGGAAGGGCGGCGCCGTGAGCGCGATCGCGTTCGTGCCGTCGCGCAGAGTCACCGCTTGCGGCGGTGGACCGCCCAACCGGCGGCCGTTGAGGGTCAGGGTGCCGAAGGAGACATTGCTCACCAGCGCGACGCCGATCGGCTGGTGCGACACCTGGGTCTGGGCCTGCGGCAGATGCACCCCCGCCGCGTGGAGCACGAGCACGGCGGCGAGCAGCACGGCGGCCGCCAGCGCACCGAACCGCACCGCCCGCTGGCTGCGGGTATGGCGACGTCGCAGCAGGTCGTCTAGCTCGACGGAGGCGATGGTCTGAGGCTCTTCGGCCTCCTCGTTCTCGGGCTGAGGCAGCGCGGTCTCTTCGGAAGGGACGTCGTGTTCGGAGGGCATAGCGCCTCGGCGCGGAGAGATGATAGGAACACTACAGCGGCTCGTGGACTGTCCCGATCGTAGCACACCGGCCGCCTGGTGTGATCGCGACTACCCGCCCGCTGCCCGCACGGTGACCGCCAGTATGTGGTCTGCCGCACTCACGCTGGTGATCGCGACGTGAGTCGTCAGGCCTCCCAGCTCGTCCTGCACCGCCTGCTGCAGCTCGTCGGACGACTCGACCAGCGCAAGCGGACCCGTTACCGCGGCGTTGCGTGCCACAAGCCGCCCATTCTGCACCGTTAGACCGTCATACAGCGAGCCGGGCCGGCCCGCCAGCGTGTAGGACACCACCACACCACCAGACGCGAAATCGAGCGAGACGTCATGAAACGGCAGATTCGCGGGCAGGTTGCGCTGGATCTGGTCGTTGATCTGCGAGGATGAGATCTGCGCACTCCCGCCGAGACCCGGTGGAAGGCGCCCCAGCACGATATTGGCATCATTCACCACCGCGCCTACCGTGGCGCGGATGCCACCATCCACCTTCGCGTGCAGCGGCGGTCGGATCACCGCCGACCACAGCGCCATACCGAGGCAGCCCAGCACCAGCACCACGACGAGCAGCGTCACCAGCGCTTGGGCGAGGCAATTGCCGCGCCGCGTGCGGCTCGCGCTCGGCGCGGCACGGACCGCTCGTGTGCTCGCCGTCGCGGCGCGCGAGTCCGCTCCCGGCCAGGCGGGCGCGGCGCCTGGGCGATAGGCGGGATGGCGCGGCGCATATGGCGGCGGGACCACGCGCTCCGGCGCCAGCACCGTCGGCGTGTCATCCACGGGCGAGGTGTAGAGCGGCGAGCCGGGCAGCGTCGCGGTGGCGTCAGCGGAAGCGATCGATTGTCCGAGTGTCGGCGATGGCATGAGGGGCGCGAGCGGCAACGGCAGCCCGCAGCCGCCGCACATGCGCGCGATGGCGTCGTTGCGCCAGCCGCAGCGCTGGCAGACGACCTCGCCCGCCGGCAATCGTTGTCCAGCTCCTGGTCCCATGCCCATCGTCATCGGTGGCCCCTACCTACCACGTCGAGCCGCGGCGTGATCGCCGCCTGGGACGCAGGCGCAGCACAGCCAGTGGCAGCGCACGCGCTCGCTGGACGATGACTGGCACCACCGAGCGCCGCACCTGCTCGTAGAGCGAGGGGATTTCCTGCGCCTGTTCGCGCTCCAGTCCGCCGCCCCAGCGCTCGCGGGCGTAGAGGCCGCTGAGCTGGCGCAGAGTGCCGCGCTGGCCGGGGATGATCGCGCCCAGCCGCTCGGCGTATTCGTCGGGCGTCTGCGTGCGGCCGGGCGGAGCGCCGGCCCATCTGCCCAGCCGCGCCACGCGCGCGAAAGCCGCGGTGATCGGCGAGAGGCCACGGTAGAGCAGCCGCCACCAGGTGGCGAACAAGAAGGCGATCACCAGCACGAGGATGATCAGCAGCGTGGCGCCCAGGCCGGCGTCGAACAGTACCGCTCCGGCACCCGTGCGAGCGCTGCCACCAGGCGCGATGTCCTGCGGGCCAGCGCCCAACGCGCTGTGCGGCGTCGCCGTCGCCCTTGGGCCTGCGCCGCCGGTCGCCGTGGGACTGGCGCCGGAGGGGAGGACGGCCCCGCGTGAGAAGCTGGTAAAGCTGGAGGTCGGCTCGAAGTTTATCCAGCCGTACTGGCCGAAGTAGATCTGTGTCCACACATGAGCGTCGGTACCGCGCACCAGCCACTTCTCGGTGGCGGCGTCGTAGGTGCCGTGTGTGAAGCCAGTGGCAATGCGCGCCGGCATGCCGAGCGAGCGCGCCATCAGCGCCATCGCCGATGCGAAGAAGGTACAGAACCCCTGCTGCTGCTGCAGGAACCACACAACCGCGTCCTGGTTGGCGGGCGGGTCGGGGTTATCGGTGCTGTACTTGAAGACATGCAGGTAGGTCTCCAGGTGCTCGGCTGCGTCGTACATGTTGGTCGTGCCTGCGACGGCCTTCTCTGCCGCTTGCTGAATCTGCGTCGCGATGGCCTGGTCAGCCTGGGTGGGCAGGTATTCGTTGAGCAGTCCTGGCGGATAGACCGAGGCCGCATCCGCGGGATTGTTTTTGTCGGAGTAGGGGTAGGGGACCTGTTCGAGCTGCTGGCGCGTGGCGGTCGAGACGTATCCAACGGCGATCTCGTGGTTGCCCCCCGGAATCGGCCCAGCCGAATCCCACTCGACGGGCACGGCCCCCGCGCCGCTCAACTGAACATCCGCCGCGACGTTGAACTGCTTCGGCTCGCTGCCCGGCGTGAAGAGGTGGCTGCCCTGCGGAACCGCAAAGACCATGTCGTAGGTATCGGACTTGAGCGACGTGCCATCCACGCCCGGCGAGGTCTGTTCGACGTCGTTGGGGCCGTAGGGTTGCGACGTAGTGGACTGGTTGAGCCAGTGATTGGTGCCGTTGTAGGTATCGTAGGTCGCCGTCATCAGGTATTGGAGCGGGTCGTCGGTGGCATTGGGCAGCGTGTAGCGCAAGATGACGGTCTTGGGCAGCACGACCTTGCCTTGCAGCGTGACCCCATTGGAGAAGAAGTTGAAACCCGCGCCGCCCGGACCCTGGCCGTTGAGTCCCGCGAAGAGGTTGGAGAAGGTGGTCTGGATGCGCTGCCAGGGGTTATCGGGCGAGTTCCACGAGGTGAGTAGCGATTGGTTGGCGGCGCCGGCCGGCAGCAGGTAGGCCATCAGCAGCACGATCACCGCGAAGATCGCGCCCGCCTGCATGAAGTCCCAGCCCAGGTCGGGCGAGAAACGCAAGCCCCGCACGCGCCACTGGCGCATGTTTTCCGCCAGCGTGAAGCGCACCAGCAGCAGCAGCGTCGCCAGCAGGAAGAGCACGAGGAAGAACAGCGCGCGGTCGGTGGTGGTGAAGTTGAGGTTGATGAGCAGCACGATGGCATTGGCGAGCGCCGCCAGCCACGGCCGCCGTGTGTGCAGCACCAGCCACACGCTGATGTAGGCCAGCAGGAAGCTCAGGATCGCCAGGAACAGCAGGAAGACCGCATTATCGTTACTGGTGCCCTTGTTCACCACGACCTGATTGAACCAGGCGTTCACGTGACGCAACAGCGCCACGCGGTCGCCCCCCAGTACCTCGTCGGCGGTCTCTTTGAAGGCGAAGAGCGCGCCCAGCACGATCGCCGCCGTATGCACCAGCCCGCCGGGCAGTCGCCCCTGCTGCACCACCAGGTAGCCGAGCACGAGGCCCGAGAGCGTCGTCAGCGTCAGGATGTCGAGTCCTGGCGCGTAGGAGGGTGTCGCCGACTGGATGCTGGCGATGGTCGTGTAGACCATGATCGCCAGCAGCACGAGCGTCAACCAGCCGTCTTCGGGGGTGATCCGCAGCCACGGAGCCCGCTCGCTCAGCGGGTCGCGCGGCCTGGGCCGCGGCGCGGAAGCGGCAGGGGGAGTTGGGGTGGTGGGAGTTGGGGCGGTGGGGATGGTGGTCGTTTGCATGGCATCTTCCTGCGGGTGGGACGCGGACGTCTGATCTGCCCTCTGCCGGGCGTCCATTGGGCGCGAATGGGCGTCCACCGGACGCCCCTACGACATGAGGCGCTAGCGCGGGCCTTGCTCCAGCACATGCACCAAGGGATCGCCGCGCTCGACCGGGATCACGGGGATGCCGGAGGCGGTGAGCGCGTCGCGCACAGCGGTGTTGCCGCCGATGCGCTCGTCAAACGAATGCGCGTCCAGCGCGATGACGAACGGCTTGACGCCGCGCCGTTGCAGATGGTGCAGCGCCTCGGCCCAGTCGAGATCCGGCGAGGCCGTGATGACGATCAGCACCGTATTGCGCGAGAGGCGCGTGCCCTCGCCCGCCAGCGCCTCGGCCAGCGCCACGCGACGCCGCGGGTGGACCACTGCCAGCAGCTCCAGGCAGCGGTCGAGCTGGCGCTCGCCACGGTCGAAGGGCAGCGAGGCCTCGCTGGTGCCGTTGACCAGCAGCCCGACGGCAAGCTCCTGTTGACGCAGTAGATATGAGATGACGCTGGCGGCGATGGTGACGCCGTACTCCTCGGTCGAGCTGTCGCCCTCGCCAGCCTGTATGTCACTATCGAGGTCTAGCAGCACGCTGACGTCGATCGTCGGGTCGAGATCGAACTCCTTGACCATGAACTGGCCCAGCCGTGCCGTCGTCGGCCAGTGGATGCGGGTGAGCGCGTCGCCGGGCACGTAGCTGCGCACCGTCACGGCGTTGGTGGTGGTTTGCAGCGAGCGCTGCGAGCCGCGGCCCCTGCCGGGCATCATGCCAGGATACAGATCGAAGCGCGCGAGCGGCAGCACAGGGGGCAGCACGAGCAATTGGTGTTCCTGTGCCAGTGCCAGGTCGCGCTTGAAGAGTCCCAACGGGTCGCCGGTGCTGGCGACCACGGGACCGAGCGTGTAGCGGCCGCGGCGGCGGCAGAGCGTGCGCGCGCGCCAGGCGATGCGCTGGTGCGGGCCAACGCTCGAGACGTAGCCCGCATGGTGGCCGGGCAGCGTCGAGCCGTCGCTGACCTGCACCCAGAGCTTGGGCACCCAGGAGTGATTCTCAAGCGCCAGCCGCTCCTCGATGCGCTCGCCGACCTGCGCGCGGCCGCCCAGCGCCGATCGCTTGAAGCTGAGGCCCTGCGTGCTGAGGGCGAGCCAGACCACCGAGAGCGCCAGCGCCACGGCGAGCGCCCAGAAGAGCACCCAGAATGGGCGCCACCCCAGCGCGACGGCCAGCAGCCCGGTCAGCACGATCAGGCCACCCAACTGCCAGGGACGCATCGCCTATCGCCTTCCGTTGTAGGACCCCGCGCCACCCGGCACCGGCACCAGGCCCAGCACCTCGTCGAGGATCGCCGCCGGCGTGATGCCACGCACACGCGCGGCCGGCGCGACGATCAAGCGGTGACTGAGCGCCGGCTTGACCAGCGCCTTGACGTCGTCGGGCATCACGAAGTCGCGCCCGCGCAACGCCGCCAGCGCCTGCGAGGTGTGGAACAGCGCCAGCGAGCCGCGCGGGCTGGCACCCAGGTAGACGTTCTGGTGCTGGCGTGTGGCGGCGACGATAGCGACCAGGTACTCGCGCACCTCGCGCTCGACGCGCACCTCGCGCACCTCGCGCTGCATCACGCGCAGGTCGTCCTCGGTGAGAATCTGCTCCAGCGTGTCGATCGGGTGGCTGCGCTGCTGGCGGTCGAGGATCACCACCTCGTCGGCCGGCGAGGGGTAGCCCATCGTGATGTTGAGCAGGAAGCGGTCGAGTTGGGCCTCGGGCAGCGGGAAGGTGCCCTCGTACTCGATGGGGTTCTGCGTTGCCAGCACGATGAACGGCGCCGGCAACATGTGCGTGACGCCATCCACCGTGACCTGCTGCTCTTCCATCGCTTCGAGCAGCGCAGATTGGGTCTTGGGCGTCGCGCGGTTGATCTCGTCGGCCAGCACGAACTGGCTCATGATCGGTCCCGGACGGAACTCGAACTCGGCGCTGCGCTGGTTGTACATCGAGACGCCCGTCACGTCGCTGGGCAGCAGATCGGGCGTGAACTGGATGCGCTTGAACGTGCAACCGATCGAGCGCGCAATGGACTTCGCCAGCACCGTCTTGCCGACGCCCGGCACATCTTCGATCAGCACGTGACCGCCGCAGAGCACGGCAATCAGCGTGAGCCGGACCGCTTCGTGTTTGCCGACGATCACGCGCTCGACGTTGCCGATCACGCGCTCTGTGGCTTCGCTGATGTCGCTGACCGACACCGACGGACGATCTTCCAATTTCACGCGCCTTTGCGGCCCCGCAACGCGCCCGAGCGGGTAGGGCGCCCGGTGGACGACTCCCGCTCAGGTGCGCACCACGGCGTGCGCCGCGCTCCTTTCTGATTTCAATCCTCACCCGACCGCGAAGCCGGGTGCAACGCCCGCCGGCGATCGTGGGTTGGAGCTGGCACCGCGACCCCACCTGCGGCGCCAGCCGATTGCTCCCCCTACGGTTGGTAAACGCGCCGCGCCGTCGTGCGGTTCCCGCGCCGGACCAGTGTGCGCTACACACCGCCTCGATGCGCTCGGCGGGACGCGGTTGGTGATGGTGTACAGGTTGTACCACGTTCGCACCAGCTTCGCTGCGATGGGTCTCACAGCCCACAGGTTGCGTCCGCGTCACCCCCGCCACCGTCCGCACTTCGGCGGTCATTTTACCATGACGCTGGGCCGAGAGTGCATTTACAGCACTCCGCAGGTATACATACGTAGCCGCGCGACACCTGAGCGGATCGGGCGACCGGACGTGGCCCGCGGGAGGCCGATCGCCATCTGCTATCATGCGAGTGTGCCGCTCTCGTGATTCGTCTGTCGATCCCTGTAGGTCACGACCGCCCAGCGTGTGGCATGCCAAGGAGACGCCCCCATGAACCTCGACGCGATCCAATCCGCCGTGCGCGATGCCGGCCTGGATGGCTGGCTCTTCGCCGACTTCCGCCGCTCCAATCCCGTCGCCCACGCAATTCTCGGCCTGCCTGAGCAGGCGTTCTTCTCGCGCCGCTGGGCATACTACGTGCCGGCGCAGGGCACGCCCACCAAGCTGGCCAGCGCCGTGGAGTCGCACGTGCTGGATAGGCTGCCCGGCGAGAAGCGCGTCTACCGCACCTGGCAACAATACGAAGAGATCCTGCGCGAGCTGCTCTCCGGCGCGCGGCGCGTGGCGATGGAGTACGTGCCCAACAACGCCATCCCGTACTCCTCGCGGGTGGATGCCGGCACGGTGGAGCTGGTGCGCTCGCTGGGACCGGAGGTGGTGCCCTCAGCCGACTTCGCGCAGGCCTTCGAGGCGGTGCTGACGCCGGAGCAGATCGAGGGCCATCGCGCGGCGGGCCGGGCGCTGGAGCGGGCGCGCGAGCGGCTGCTGCCCTGGTTGCGCGACGAGTTGGAGGCCGGCACCGGGCGCCCACCGGACGCCCCTACGCTCGACGAGTACCAGGTGCAGCGCAAGCTGGCGGCCCTGATGGAGGAGGAGGGCCTGCACCTGGACGAGGCCGAGATGCCGCTGATCGC
Organism: Ktedonobacterales bacterium; assembly: GCA_036376595.1. Taxonomy (GTDB): domain Bacteria; phylum Chloroflexota; class Ktedonobacteria; order Ktedonobacterales; family JADMIN01; genus SMAG-U1939. The sequence goes on from DASVAA010000111.1 coordinate 10,527, forward strand.
CGTCAACGGCAACGCCGCCAATCCGCACTACGCGCCCAATGCCGAGCGCCATGCGCCGGTCAAGCGCGGCGACGTGCTGCTGATCGACTGGAGCGCGCGGCTGCCGGGCGAGTACACGATCTTCGCCGACTATACCTCTATGGTGTATCTCGGCACGCGCGACGAGCCGCGTTACCAGCGCGCTAACGAGCTATTCCAGGTCATCCGTCGGGCGCGCGACGCGGGCATCACACTGCTGGAGGAGCGCTTCAAGAGTGGGCAGCGCATCGCCGGCTACGAGGTGGACGACGCGGTGCGCGCGGTGGTGACGGATGCCGGGTACGGCGACGCCTTTGTGCATCGCACCGGCCACAACATCGCCACCACCGTCCACGGCAATGGCGCGCACCTCGACAACCTCGAGACCCACGACACGCGCCCACTGCTCGCCAACACGATCACCTCGATGGAGCCGGGCATCTACCTGCCCGACGAGGACATCGGCGTGCGCACCGAGGTAGACGTGATCTTGCTACCCGGCGGCCAGAGCGTCGAGGTGACGGGCGAGCGCCAGCAAGAGGTGCAGCCGCTGTTTGGTGATTCCACCACATGACATTCCCTTCTGCCTCGATCCTGACGACCGAGCGCCTGGCCCTGCGGCCTTTCGTGCCCGACGACCTGGACGCACTGGCGGCGATCTACGCCGATCCCGACGTCATGCGCCACATCTCCAGCGGCGTGCGCACGCGCGAGCAGACCGCGGCGAGCCTCGCGGCCTACGCCGAGGAGTGGCGCACGAAGGGGCACGGCGTTTGGGCGGTGACGGAGACGGCAACGGAGCAGTTGCTCGGCATGTGCGGCTTCGTCGCGCGCGCCGAGTTGGGCTATATCTTTGGGCGCTTCGCATGGGGCCATGGCATCGCCACCGAGGCGGCACGAGCCTGCCTGCGCTTCGGCTTCGAGCGCCTGGGCTGCGACACCATCGGCGCTGGCGCGCTGAAAGCGAACGCCGGCTCGCTGCGCATCCTTGAGAAGCTGGGCATGCATTCCGTGCCGAACGCCCATTTCGACGACCACGGTGGCGCGTATTTCGCGATCACGCATGCCCAGTGGGCTGAGAAGACAGCGGAGTGAGGAGTACCGTAAGGAGTACCGTACGGAAGCGCCGCCCTTGCGACGTGTGTGAAAATGTGGGGTGGTTCTCGCGTATGTATCTGCGTGCACGCGAAACCGCGTGGGCGGCTCTAGCTTATGGCCCCAAGGATACCGCGTGTCGGGAATGGGACGGCTGAAGGCTGAGGCGCGAAGGGAGCGAGGCATGCGGCTGGATGTGGCGCGGCGCGACGACGTCCCCGCGGGCAACGTGGGCAACGGCGCCGGGCGGCGGCGCGACCGGACGATCTGGCGCGGTGGGCACGCGGGTCCCTTTGCGGCACTGCGGCTGGCCGCGTATCGCCTTGGCCGTGGCAAGGGTGTCGCGCTGGCTGCCGGGCTGGGCATGCTCGTCGCCATCGTGCTGCTCTGCACCGTCCCGCTCTACAACGCCCTCACCGCCAACCTCCAGCTCGAGCACGCGCTGATCTCGGCCGCGCCACAGGAGCGCGACATCTGGATTTACACCCAAAACTCGCAGCTCACGCTGCAGCAGCGACTCAATCAGGACCCCGTCGCGCGCCAGCTCGGCCGACAGTATCTCGGCGCCTTCACCGACCCAACGCCGACCTATAGCGCGATCGCCATGCCGCTGCTGTTGCTCAGCGAGACCGGGCACGACTACTCCACTACTGGCGGAGGGCCACAGGTGCGCTTCGAGGCGTGGGACTACGCCACGACGGCCCCGCACATGCGCTTCATCGCCGGCGCCACGCCACAGATGACCTCCAGCGGCGACCCGCAAGTGGTCATCACGCAGGAGATGGCGCAGGACGAAAACCTGCACGTCGGCGACACGATCACCACCTCGCCGATCGCGGTGCATACGACGGAGGCCAGCTTCACTGTCGCCGGCATCTGGACGCCCCGCGACGCCGGCGACCCGTACTGGAACGGCTTCACCTTCGCCGCCGGGGGCAGCGACACCACGCCCGCGATCTACCCCGTGCTCACCACCTACGGCACGTTCTTCAATCGGCTCAGCGCGTTCAGCGGCTTGCAGATGAGCCAGAACTGGTTCTTCTACACCCGCAACCAGGCGATCACCACCACCAACCTCGGCGCTACCGCCGCCAACATCGTCGCGCTGCGCACCCAGACGGGCGCCTCGCTGCGGCGCCAGCCAAACGTCTTTGACGCGGGCGTCAACACCCGGCTCGACGCCACCCTGCAAAGGCTCCAGCAGCAGCAGGCGCTGCTGGCCTTGCCGCTCTACGTGATCGTCGCGCAGGTGGTGGGGCTGGCGCTGCTCTTCGTCGCCGCGATGGCCGGGCTGATGATCGAGGCGCAGAGCGGCGAGCTGGCGACGCTCAAGAGCCGCGGCACCAGCACGTTCCAACTCATCACCGGCTTCTCGCTGCAGGGCGCGCTGCTGGCGGTGGTCGCGGCGGTGGTGGGGCCGTTCATCGCGGCGGCGCTGGCGCTGGGACTGGTGCATTGGCTGCTGCCGGCCTCGGTGCTGGCGCAAACCGGCGTCTCGCCTGCGTATCTGGCGCGCATCGCCCAGCCGCGCGACGTGGTGCTGCCGGCACTGGCGGGCGCACTGCTGGGGATCGGCGCCGTGGCCTTCGCCGTCTGGCAGGCAGCGCGACTCGACGTCGTCGCCTTCCGCCGCGAGCAGGGGCGCGGCGCGCGGGCGCCGTTCTGGAAGCGCTACTACCTCGACTTCGCGCTCGTCGCGCTCTGCGTTGTCGGCTACCTGGAGCTGAGCACCTTCGGCGGCACCGACACGCGCACAGCGGCAGGTGGGGTAAGCCCGCTGCTGCTGGTGGCGCCGGGACTGCTGCTGCTGGCAGGGGCGCTGCTGGCGCTACGGCTGTTGCCCATCGCCGCCGGCTGGGCAACACGTCTGGCGGCGCGCGGCAAGGGCCTCACCTCGATGCTCGCCTTCGCGCAGGTGGAGCGCAGCCCCAACCGCTACAGCCGCCTCACGCTGCTGCTGGTGCTGGCAGTGGGACTGGGGTTGTTTGCGCTGGCCTTCGACGCCTCGCTGACGCAGAACGAGTACGACCGCGCGGCCTACGCCAGCGGTGCCAACGTGCGGATCGCAACGCTCTTTAGCGTCGCCCCGCGCGACGAGCCAGGTTACGAGCGCCAGCTCGCCAAATTGCCGGGTGTGCAGGCGGTCACGCCGGTCTACCGTACGCAGGTGACGAACACGATCAGCGGCGGCAACAGCCAGACGCAGGTGCTTGGCATCGATCCGGCGACCTTCGGGCAGGCGGCCGGACCGGTCTCATGGCAGGCGCACTATGCCAGCACCTCGCTGGATGGGCTGTTGGCGGGCATGCGCACCCATACGCACAGCGCCAACGCCGGCACGCCGAGGGCGCCCATCTGGGCGCTGGTCAGCTCGGTCTTTGCCACGCAGTACGATCTCAAACCGGGCCAAACCTTCACGCTGCAGCTCTCTGAAATATCCAGCACGGTGACGTGCGTCGTCGGCGGCGTGGTGCAGGACTTCCCCACGCTCTACCCAACCCGCCTGCCGGGCAGCTTCATCGTCGTCAACTTGCGCGACTATTTCGCGGCGATCAACGCCGACTCGGCGGGCCTGGGCGATGAGAACACCGGTCCCAATGAGTTCTGGCTGCGCACGACCGGCGACGCGAGCCAGGAGCAGGCGCTGCTGCGCGCGCTGCCGTCGCCGCCGCAGAACAGCGTGGACGTGCAGACCCTCAGCCGCGAGCAGGAGCAGGATGCCGGCAATCCGCTGGGCGCGGGCATGCGTGGGCTGCTGCTGGTGGGCGCGGTGACGGCCGCGCTGCTGGCGATCCTGGGCACGCTGGCGCAGGCGGCGGTGGCGACGAAGCAGCGCGCACGGCAGTTCGCGGTGCTGCGCACGCTGGGCATGTCGGGCCGCCAGCTCGCGCGGCTGCTGCTGGGCGAGCAGAGCGCGATCTTCGGTTTCGGCATCGCGGGTGGCATCGTGCTAGGGTTCGTGATGTTGACAGCCACGCTACCCTTCCTGGAGTTCAGCGATGCGGCGATTGATCCCTCGACGCTCGGTGTGCCGCCCTACCAGCTCGCCTTCAACCCGCTCACGCTGCTGGCGTTCTTCGCGGCGCTGGCGCTGGCCTTCGTGCTCTCGCTGCTGCTGACCACGCGCTACGCCTCCGCGCTTGGCCTGGGCGAGGCGCTGCGTCTGGGCGAGGATTAGGTCCCAAGACCAGGGCGTATGCTAGACCATCGAGCAGCGGCACCCATGCCCCTTGCCGCCGTATGCTCCCGCTATCCGTTCGTATTTGTCCGACCACAAGCGTAGACACCACGTCAGCGCTGAGGATTCCTCGGAGCCTGCATGCTGAAGAATCGGACGCTGCTGGCCGTCTCGCTCGCGGTCTGCGCCGCCTATACCGGCATCGGGATGATCGTTCCCGTGCGCGTGCTCTATGCGCAGTCGCTGGGCGCCTCGCTGGCGATTATCAGCGCGATGGCCTCGGCCTACCTGATCGCCAACTTCGCCGCGCAATATCCCAGCGGCTGGCTTGCGGACCGCTGGGGGCGCAGGAGCGTGATGTTCGCCGGTCTTGTGGCGCAGGCCGCGCTCACATTGGCCTATCTCTTCATCGTCGATCCCGTGCTCTTCGTCGTGCTGCGCTTTGCCGAAGGGATCTTCGGTGCGACGGTGCTGCCGCCCGCGCGGGCGTTGATCGCCGACGAGGTGCCGGTGGAGCAGCGCGGCCGCGCCTATGGCATCTTCGGCGGATTTCTCAATGCCGGCTTCCTGCTCGGACCAGCGGTAGGTGGCCTGGTCGCCAGCACCAACTTTGCCACTGCCTTCGTCGGTGCGGTTGCCTTTCGCCTGCTCGCGCTGGTGATTGTCCTCACGCTGATCCCTCGTCGCCTGCGTGCGGGCGAGCAGCCGCATGAGCAGCGCACAGGGGCCGCGGTCGGTGTCAAACTGCGCGCGATCTTTACGCTACCGCTGGTCGGTGCGTATGTGCTCGCCTTCGGCGACTACCTCTACCTGGGCTTCGATCTCGCGCTCATGCCGCTCTGGATGCACGATCATCTGGGAGCTTCGGTCGCTGTGATCGGTCTGGCCTACGTCACCTGGGCGATCCCCGGCATCATCATGGCGCCGATCGGGGGCCGCATCGCCGACCGCGTGCGCCGCTCGTTGCTGATCCTGATCTTCGGGCTGGGCCAGGTGCCGCTCTACGTCGCCTATGGGTTGGCAAACGTCGCGGGGGTCGTCGTCGTGCTCTTCGGCGTCCAGGCGCTGCTCTACGCCGTCATCCAGCCCGCCGTGGATGCGCACCTGGCCGCTGCCTCACCACTTCATGCGCGCGCTCGTGTGCAGGGCATGTACACCACCGTTGGCGCGTTCGGCGCATTCGTGGGGTCCAGTGTCTTCACGCCGCTTTACGCGCTCGACTTTCGCCTGCCACTCTTCGCCCTGGGCGCGTCATATGGCCTCTGTGTCCTGATTGGCGGCCTGATGGTGCGCCGTTCCGAAGCGCGCGGCGGCGTCGCGCTCCCCGCGAAGCGCCGGACGGTGCCTGCCCCGACCATCTAAGCGCCTCCCGCCGATCCTCGCCGCGCGGCTGCCGGCGCCCACGAAACGACGAGAATGCCGGCGGCGAGGATCGCGCCGCCCAGCCAGAAGCCGCCGCCCAGTTGTTCGTGCAGCAGCAGGCCACTGAGCAGCCCACCGACCACCGGCTGCGCGAAGAAGAAGACCGCCGCGATCCCCGCCGGCAGCCGCGCGACCCCGCGATACCACAGCCACCACGCCAGCGCCGTGGCGCCGATGCCCAGGTAGAGGATCGCGGCGATGGAGGCGGGGGTCAGCTCGATGGGCGCGGCATGCGGGCCGCGCAGCGCCAGCTCCAGCGGCACCAGCGGCAGGATCAACGGGATCGCCCACAGGCAGGCTGCGCCCGATGCCGACAGGGCTGAGAAACGGCGCGTGAGCGGTGTGCCGACGACGGTGAACAGCGCCCAGAAGAGCGCCGAGAGCAGCAGCAGCGCGTCGCCGAGGTAGGCTTGGCCCTCCGCAGCCTGTCCCGCCGACCCGCTGCCCGCGGTTTCTGCTGCCACGACCACCGCGACGCCGGCCACCGCCAGCCCCATGCCCGCCGCTACACGCCAGCCGGGCCGTTCGCCCAGCAGCAGCCATGCCAGCGGCACGATGAAGACCGGCGTCAGCGTGGTGAGCAGCGCGCCGTCGTGCGCCGAGGCCAGCGCTGTGCCCAGGAACTGCGTCAGGATGCACGCCGCCACCAGCGCGCCGCAGCCAAACGCCCGCAGGTGATCCGCCCGGCGCCACGGCAACATGGCGGTAACACCCCGGCGGCGCATCAGGCGCAGCGCGAGCGCCAGCGCCGCCCCGCCGATCACCACGCGCAGCGCGGCGAGCGTCACCGGCGGGATCGCACCGAAGCTCGCCCGGCTGACGACATACATCCCGCCCCACAGGCACGAGGCCAGCAGCGGCGCGATGCCCTCGCGCAGGACGCTGGGGCGCGCGGCAGCTTGCGGCTCTGAGATGGAGGGGGCGATGTCATGGATTCCGATGGTCAGAGGTCTCCCTGGTCAGGTCATCTATGCCGTGTGCGCGGTGTCCATCGTCTGGTCGCCAGAGCCGCTCGGTGCGAGATCCGCTTGACTGGCTGGCGGAATCCCGACGCCGCGGCTCAACAGCGATACGCAGAGCTGATTCAGGCTGACACCTTCCAGCGCCGCGCGGCGCGCGAGGTCGCGATGCAGGCTCTTGGGGGCGCGCACGAGAATACGACCACTGAATCCGCTCAGGTCGAGAGGCAGCGGTATCTCGTCGCCGAACTCAAGTGCGGTGCCGATCCATGATTGCTTAGCATCTTGAAGCTCTTCCAACGCTTCCGCACGAGTTGCGCCGTCTGCCAGGCACCCGGGCAGTTCCTCGACACCCGCATAGAACCCGCCTTCCTCGGTGTCTGGCCGTACCCACTTTGTGTAATGAAGGGCAAGATAGTCTTCCAATGTCTGCGGCTTTTCAGTCATTGCCGTCCTCGCTCCTACACGCCCCCCACCAGCGCCTGCGCCTGGGCTACCGCCTCGCCGCGCGGGACGGCCCGCTGGGTGCCGCTGCGCAGGTCGCGCAGCACGACCGCGCCGTGCTCGATCTCTTCAGGGCCGAGGATCACCGCCAGCGGGATGCCCTTTTTGTTGGCAAACGCAAGCTGCGCCCGCAGCTCCTTCGGCTCGGCGTAGACCTCCGTGCGCACACCGGCCTCGCGCAGCTCGCGCGCCAGCTCCAGCGCCGCGCCCACCGTCTCGGGCGCGAAGAGCGTCACCAGCGCCTGGGTGGTGGTGGTCGCCTCCTCGCCGAGCAGCCCTTGCTCGCCCAGCGCATCGAAGATGCGGTCGAGGCCGAACGAGATGCCGGTGCAGGGGATCTCACGGCCCGCAAACTGGCCGATGAGCTGGTCGTAGCGCCCGCCGCCGCCCAGGCTGCCGAGCGCGGAGCCACTCAGCACCGTCTCGAAGATCGGCCCGGTATAGTAACCCAGGCCGCGCGCCAGCGAGAGATCGAGGCGCATGCGCTCGGCCGGGACGCCCATCGCAGCGGCGTAGCGGAAGACCGCGGCGAGATCGTCGAGCGCGCGCTGCCCCTCGGCGTTCTCGGCCAGCCGCGGCCGCAGCTCAGCGATCACCTCTTCCGCTGTGCCCGAGATGGCGGCGATCTCCAGCAGTTTGTCGATGGCCGGCGCGGTCAGCTCCGCCTTCTCCAACTCGGCGCGCACACCGGTGAGGCCCACTTTATCGAGTTTGTCGAGCGCGATGAGCGTCCATACGCGCTGCCTCTCAGGCACGCCCGCGATCTCCATCAGCGCGTTGAGCAAGCCGCGATGGTTGATCTTGGTAACGAAGGCGGTGAAGCCCAGCCGCGCGAAGACCTCGTGGTGGATGGCGACCATCTCGGCGTCCACTGTCGGCGAGCGGCTGCCCACGCAGTCCACGTCGCACTGATAGAACTCGCGGTAACGGCCGCGCTGCGGCTTATCGGCCCGCCAGACGGGCTGCATCTGGTAGCGGCGGAAGGGAAAGACGATCTCGTTTTGGTGCGCGGCGACCACCCGTGCCAGCGGCACCGTCAGGTCGTAGCGCAGCGCCTCGTCGGCCAGCATGCGCGCCAACGCCGCCGAGGTGCGCTCCGGCGCCGGCAACGCGGCGACGGCTTCGCTGCCGGATTGCAGCTCGCGCCCACGCTTGAGCACGCGAAATAGCAGCCGGTCGCCCTCCTCGCCGTATTTGCCCTCCAGCACGGCGGTGGTCTCGATCGCCGGCGTCTCCAGCGGCTCATAGCCGTAGCGCTGGAAGGTCTCGCGCAGAATGCCGAAGACGCGGTCGCGGCGGACGAGATCGCGGGGCAGATAGTCGCGCGTGCCGCGGGCGTTGGTGGGTGCGATGCGTGCCATGATCTGCTGTGGTCCTCCTCGTGGGCCAGGATGCCGCCAGGCCGCGCAGGGCCGGAAGCGAGCCGCCCTGTAGCATATCACACGCTCATGCTACCCGCGCCAGGCTGAGGCGCTGCCCGCGCGTACCCACTCGGCGACGCTCGCGGCCAGTTCGACGGGCCGCTCGGCCTGCGGCAGGCTGCCGCAATCGAAGACCCGCAGCTCGGCCTGCGGGTTGGCCTCGCGGAACGCCCCCGCGTTCTCCAGCGGCGTGAAGCGGGCGTCTTTGCCCCAGCAGAGCAGGATTGGCTGCTTGAGCAGCGGGAAGACCGCGCTTACTGGCGTGTTGAGGAGTCCCGCGATGAAGCTGGCCGACGCGAAGCGCGCGCCGGGCTGGTGCGCCATCATGTAATACGCATCCACCATGTCGTCGCTGACCAGCGCGGGGTCGGCGTAGACCTGCGAGCGCAGGTAGTAGCGGATGCTGAGGCGCGAGGCGATCAGGTTGTAGATTGCCTGGCCCAGCAGCGGCGAGCGCAGCAGATCGAGCGCCAGCGTGCGCCCGATGGAGGGCTGCGCGCCGGCGAGCTGCTCGATGCCGGTCGGCTCGATCAGCGCCAGCCGCGCGAACAGTCCCGGCCGCTCGACGGCGGCGCGGATGGCGAAGGCGGCGCTGAGCGACGAGGCGACCACCGACGCGGGATGATCGCCCGCGCCAACTACCTGCAACAGGAAGTCCTGGATCAGCTCTTCGTAGAGCATCGGCGTGTAGACCAGCGCCGGGCGATCGGAGAGGCCGAAGCCCAGCAGATCGGGCGCGTAGACGCGAAAATCGCGCGCCAGGCGGTCGAAGACGCGGCGGTACTCGTAATTGGAGGCGCCGACGTAGACGCCGTGCAGGAGCACCAGTGGCTGGCCCGACCCTTTGACGGTATACGCGATGGTGCCGTGCGACCAGGTATAGCGGCCTTGGTCGCCCTCCAGGGGTCCGGTCGCCGCTCCGCTGGCACGCGCGATCAGCCAATTGGCCGCCGCGAGCAGCGCCGTCGCACCTCCCGCCGCCAGCGCCGCCGTCTGCCACGCCGCGAGTCCCTGCCGCCGAGTCATCCTCGCGCCCATCGTGCTTCCTCCCTCAGGCTGGCCACGGCCGCCCGTGGCCCGATAGCCAGGCGGCGCCCATCGCCCATGCGCTCGATCCAAGTGTAACGTAGGCGAGCGACGCAAGCGCGGGACCATGCCTCGTTTCGCCCGGCGCAACGTCTCTTGACGCCTGGATGTAGGCTTGATGGCGATCGCCAACCGCCATGCCAGCGAACACCATGGGCGCACACATCAGGCGCGAGAAGGAGCTGACAGGTGCCGCAACGGAACCGCACACCGCGTGGTCCGCAGCCGGATGCCGCGTCTGCCGCCGCGAACGCGTTGCTGCGACAGAGCAGAACGACGTATGGAAACCTGATCGAGAGCATTACGCCCTGGCTCGTGGAGGTCGGGAACTGGATCTTCGCCGGCCTGATCGCCTTCATCCTAGTCGTGTTGGCAGCGCTGTTGACGGTTGGGCCGGTCGATCGCGCCATCAGGATTTCGACCGCCGCATTTGCGCTCGCCCTTCCGCTGGAGTTGGCCGGACTCTGCTTGCTGAGACTGGCTCAGGATACGCAGCGCATCGGACTTGAGAACGAATGGGCGCGGGCCATTCAGGGCGCGGGCTTCCCTGTTGGAGAGCTGGCCGCCCCCACTGCCCAAGTCTCGCGGCAGAAGAGACGCACGCGAGTCATCCTGTTCTATTCCCTCGGTATCCTGGTGCTGAGCATTCTGCTGACCTTGACCGGCCTGGTGGCTGCGCTCTGGCACATGGCGTGGTGGATTGCGGTTGTCTTCCTCGCCATGGCCGTCATCAGCTTGGGCATCGTCATCGCGGCGCTGGTGACCTCAGGACCGCGCACAACGCCGGCGGAACAGAAGCAATATCAACGGTACTGGGACGAGCTGGTAAAGCAGGCACGAGAACATGCCGGCGAAGACGCGGGTGGCAACTCACCAAAGCCGCTTGAGTAGGCCGGCACGTCCCTTGCTGGGAGGTGAAGCTGTGAGTCAGTTCGGCGTCCGTGTGCCGAGAGGAGGCCATCCATGACAAATCCCCGGTCCGGCGACAACAACGGCGACACAGACGTGAGCGCTGCCGAGCGCGCGGCGCGCGAGATACAGGCCAACGAGGACTACATCAACACGCCCGAGGAGGAGCGCAGCCTCGGCCTGCCCTATAATGAGTCCGCCGAGCGGATCGCGGCCGAGGGCGAGCTACGCGTCACCGAGCCTGAGGTGGTGGCCGTGGAGCACAGGCTGCGCCGTTTGGACTGGCAGAGCGGACTGCACCGCGACGACATCAAGGCGCGCTGGCCGGAATTTCCGGTGGGCATCTACCTGCGCCTGCCGGCCTCGAAGAAGTACTATTCGCCTGAGCAGGTGCTGGTCGAGTGCGGCCTCTCCTCAGATCGCGCTGAGGGCATGTTCATGGGGCCCAATCCCGAGGCGGAGTTCCCCGAAGCCGAGTCCGTTAACGACGGAGGACCGCCAGGCTGGGGCGATCAGCCGGCGGTCTATCCACTCGGTGCCGAGATCGAGGGTGGCAGCGCCGAAGATACCGAGGGACTGCTGCCAGGCCAAGCCGTGGAGGGCGGCGAGCCGGAAAGCAGCAGCTAACCCGGCGCGGCAGCTACTTGTTCTTGAAGTAGTCGGCGTTGATCTGGATGTATTCTTGCCACTGCGGCGGGGTGGCGCTCTCCTCGAAGATCGCGGTGACAGGGCAGGCCGGCTCGCAGGCGCCGCAGTCAATGCACTCGTCGGGGTTGATGTAGAGCATCTTGTGCTCGTCATAGTCGCTCTCGCCCTCAGCCGGGTGGATGCAGTCCACCGGGCAGACGTCCACGCAGGATCCATCTTTGACGTCGATGCAGGGCTGAGTGATTACGTACGTCATGGAAGGCTGGTCTCCTCTAGTGCCTGGCGCGGCGCCATGTGGCCGCGCACGGGATGTGCTGTCCCGCCGAGATGCTGGATGGCCGGCGGCACAGCGTGCCCCGTTGCTCCGTCGTCCCGCCCGCAGTGTCTCGCTTCATTATAACTAAACGCCGCGGTCGTGGCTATGGCGCTGGCGACAAGTAGGGCAGGTCATCGCGCGGCGGCCGGGGGCCGGCGGATGTATCCGCGCTGAGGAGCCCGCCGCCACCAAGTCCGCCTGTGTGGACTGGGGAACGAGGATGTGCCCGCGTGGAGCTTCTCCGGCTATGATGACGATGCGCTGTCCTTCTGCTCCTCCACCGCGATCTCGGCCAGCAGCGTGTGGTCGAGCGCCGACAGCTCCGCGCGTGCCAGCAAATCGGGCCGCAGCGCGCGGGTGCGTCGCAGCGCCTCTTTGCGCCGCCAGCGCGCCACCTGGGCGTGGTGACCGCTCAGCAGCACGTCCGGCACGCGCCAGCCGCGGAAATCCGCCGGCCGCGTATAGTGTGGGTACTCCAGCAGCCCCGCGGTGTGCGACTCCTCTTCGGTCGAGCCGGGCGCCAGCACACCCGGCACCAGGCGCGCGACCGCATCCACCACCACCATCGCCGCCAGCTCGCCGCCGGTTAGCACATAGTCTCCGATGGATAGCTCGGCCGTCGCCAGGTGCTCGTGGATGCGCTCGTCCATGCCCTCGTAGTGACCGCAGAGCAGCGTCACGCGCGGCTCAGCCGCCAGCTCGCGCGCGATAGCCTGGGTGAAGACGCGTCCGCGCGGGCTGAGCAGCAGGATTGGCCCGCCCTGGTGGACCGCCTCGACCGACGCGAAGAGCGGCTCCGGCTTCATCACCATCCCCGCGCCGCCCCCGTAGGGATAGTCGTCCACCACGTGATGGCGGTCGGCGGTCCAGTCGCGCGGGTTGTGCAGGGCGATCGTAACCACTCCCTGGGTCTGCGCGCGGGCCAGGATGCTCGCCGTCAGCGGCCCCTGGAACATCTCAGGGAAAAGCGTGAAGATGTCGAAGTGCATGATCGTCCGTCTGCCTTCGCCTATATCCCTCACCCGCGCAGGCAGGTTTTGCAGTCGCTAGGCCCTCTAGGCGCGGATTCAATTGCCGCCTGGCTGCCCACCGCGACATCGTGCCCGCCGCGTGTGATACACTGAGGCCGATTGCAGTCTCCTACCATTGTGTCACATGGTGCGTGCCATCCGATGAAGCCACAAATCCCGCAGATGCGCGACGACGCACCCACCGCGCTGCTCTCTCCCACTGGCTCCGCCGAGCAGGCTCGTGCCGTGGAGACGCTGCGCCGCGCGCTCAACCATGCGGTGGCGCTGGTGGATGCCGGGGCAGGGGTGCTTGCGCTGCGCGCCGACGGCGGAGCCGATGAAGAGCGTGCGAGCGGAGGCGAGAGTGGGCTGCGGCTGGGCGAGCCTGCGGTCATTGCGTGGCGCCTGGAGCGTGTCAGCCCGGCGCAGCTCGTCGCCGTGCTCGCCGAAGACCCCACGCCGCAGCCGCTCGACGGCCGCCCGCGCGTAGTGGTCAACTCGGACCTGTGGGGCGGCGAGATCGCGACGCTGACACTGGGCGACCTGGCTGGCACGGTCGGCGAGGTCCATCTACTGGGACAGGCCGGCTTCTCGGCGCAGCGTGCGCTGGCCGATCCTCGGCGGCGGCAGGCGATCATCGGCGAGCTGACGGCCGCGGTGCGGCTGTATCAGGAGGTGGCACGGCTGCGCCAGGAGAACCGCCAGCTCAGCTCCATCCTACACTTCAGCGGCGATGGCATCATCACGCTCGACGCCGCGCTGCGCATCACTGGCTTCAACCCAGCAATGGAGGCGATGACCGCCTGGCGCCAGCATGAGGTGCTCGACCGCTTCTACCACGATGTGCTGCTGCCGCGCGACCTGGAGGGCAATCCGCTGGGCTATGCCACCGATCCGGTCGTGCGGGCCATCGAGACGGGCCGTGCGGTGATCGACCACGAGCTGATCCTGCTCGCGCGCGACGGCCAGAAGGTCTATGCCTCGGTCACCGCCGCTGCGGTCAAAGCGCCGCAGGGCCAGCTCGTCACCTGCGTGCTCAACGTGCGTGACATCACCCGCACGCGCGAGGCCGACGAGCTGCGCAGCACGTTCGTTTCGGTGGTTTCGCACGAGCTGCAGACGCCGATCGCGATCATCAAGGGCTACGCCTCGACGCTGGCGCGTGAAGATGCCCACTGGGATGAGGCGACGCTGCGCGACCGCCTGCGCGCCATCGAGGAGGAGTCCGACCGGCTGCACCACCTGGTGGGCAACGTGCTCTACGCCTCGCGCATCTCGGTCGGCGGATTGCAGATGGAGCGCACCGAGCTGGATCTGGCCGAGGTCACGCGCTCGGTGGTGCGGCGCTTCACTGCGCGCAGCCCAGAGGTCGCCGTCGGCGTGCGCTTCCCGGCGGGCCTGCCGCTGGTGCTGGCGGACCGTGAGCGCATCGAGGAGGTGATCTTCAACCTGCTCGACAACGCTGTCAAGTACTCACCGAAGAGACGACGCGTCCGCGTGCGCGGCCAGGTGACAGAGCGCGACGTGATGATCAGCGTCACTGACCAGGGCCAGGGTATCCCGCTGCGCGAGCAGGAGCGCATCTTCGAGCGCTTCCAACGGGTGGACAACTCGGCTGCGCGCCGCACGCAGGGAGCGGGCCTGGGCCTCTACATCTGCCGCGCGATCGTCGAAGCGCACGGCGGCCGCATCTGGGTGCGCAGCGCGCTCGATCGCGGCTCGACTTTCGCCTTTAGCCTGCCGCGCGAGGAGCAGCCGCAGGAGCCAATTATCATCTTTGGCGGCCACGAGCGAGTGTCCACCTCGGCACCCACGGATCGGGCCAGCACACGCTAGCCAACGCTCAGGCACCTGCGAAATCCATGCGCCATGGCTTGCTCGCCGGAGCGGGCAGGTCCACGCCCACATACTCCTCCATATGTGTCGGCTGCGGAATCGAATCGCCTTCCAAGGCCCCACTGTTCGCACGACCGCTTGACGTTTTTGGAGCGGAGAGGGAGGCGAGGCGAACGGTGTCCTGCCCCTTTCTGGCGCGGACTGGCATGGTAACGAAAAATTCGTTAGGATACCTGACATGGAACACGGAGCGAACGCCGCCGAGCGGATCATCAGGCGCTTCGGCGGCCAGAGCGCTCTGGCCGCCCTGCTTGGCAAGCGGCAGAGCACTATCGAACACTGGGCGAGGACAGGGCGGGTGCCGGCCCAATGGCAAGTGCCGCTCATGTCGCTCGGCCGCCAGAGAGGTGTGATCGTGGAAGCAAAAGACTTCGTCGAACTCCAGCCCAACCCGATCCAGCCGGCGGAGGGCCGCCTCGGCATTCTGCTCGTCGGCCTCGGCGCCGTCGCCTCGACGCTCATCTGCGGCGTCGAGCACGCCCGGCGCGGCAGCGGCCGGCCCGTCGGCTCGCTCACCCAGATGGGCACCATCCGCCTTGGCAAGCGAACGGAAAATCGCTCACCCCTCATCCGCGAGTTTGTCCCGCTCGCGAACCTCGACGACATCGTCTTCGGCGCCTGGGACCCCTTCCCCGACAACGCCTACGAGGCGGCGGTGAAGTGCGGCGTCCTCGACCGCCACGAACACATCGAACCGATCGCCGACTTCCTCACGTCCATCAAGCCCATGCCGGCCGCCTTCGACCAGTACTACGTCAAGCGCCTCAACGGGCCCAACGTCAAGCGCGGCACGAAGAGGGAGCTGACCGAGCAGCTTCGCGCGGACCTGCGCACCTTCAGGTCCGCACACCAGTGCGACCGGCTCGTCATGGTCTGGTGCGCCTCGACTGAGATCTACCTGGAGGAGGGGCCAAGCCACCTCACCCTCGAAAGCATCGAGGCGGCGCTCGACGCCAACGACGCAACGATCGCCCCCTCGATGCTCTACGCCTATGCCGCCCTGATGGAAGGCATCCCCTTCGCCAACGGTGCCCCCAACCTGACCGCTGACATCCCGGCGCTGGTCAAACTGGCGATCGACCAGGGCGTGCCAATCTGCGGCAAGGACTTCAAGACCGGCCAGACCCTGATCAAAACGGTGCTCGCGCCGATGCTGAAGGCGCGCATGCTCGGCCTCAACGGCTGGTACTCGACCAACATTCTTGGCAACCGCGACGGCGAGGTGCTTGACGACCCGGAGAGCTTCAAGACCAAGGAAGAGTCCAAGCTCGGCGTCCTCGAGTACATCCTCCAGCCCCAGCTCTACCCCGAGCTCTATGGCGACGTCTATCACAAGGTGCGGATCAACTATTACCCGCCCCGGGGCGACAACAAAGAGGGCTGGGACAACATCGACATCTTCGGCTGGCTCGGCTACCCCATGCAGGTCAAGATTGACTTCCTGTGCCGCGATTCGATCCTCGCCGCGCCCCTTCTTCTTGACCTTGCGCTCTTCCTGGACCTGGCCAAGCGCGCCGGGATGAAGGGCATCCAGGAATGGCTGTCCTTCTACTTCAAAAGTCCGCAGCACGCCGCCACGGTGTACCCGGAGCATGATGTTTTCATCCAGCAGACGAAGCTGAAGAACACGCTGCGCTGGATGATGGGCGAAGAGCAGATTACCCACCTCGGCCTGGAGTATTACCAGGACTACCAGGAGGAATAACGAGTAGCCGCGACGAAACGAAGGGCGGGTCTAGGACCCGCCCGCGAGGCGGTGTGGTCAAGCAAGCACCAGCGCACAGGAATCCGCCGTGCCGCTTCGGAGTCGGAAGCGGCCGACTGATCGCTGAGCGGAATGCATCAGCATACCGCTGTGGGCTCGCCGCTTCCGGCAAGCACACCCTTGCATGCGATAGAATACGCGAAAGACATACGGACGGCGGACAATAGCAGTAAGTTCCTGGCAAATGGCTGAACGAGAACGAGGATGAGAAATGGCGCAGGAGAAAGTTGACCCGCGCAGCATCACCGTGCTGGTGGTGGATGACGAGCCGCGGCTGGTGGACGTGGTGCGCATGAACCTCGAGGTCGAAGGTTATCGGGTTGTAGCGGCGGCGAGCGGCATGGAGGCACTGGAGCGGCTCAAGCAAGACCTGCCGGACCTGGTGATCCTCGACGTGATGATGCCCGAGATGGACGGCTACGAGACGCTGCGCCGGCTCCGCGAGGTCTCCAGCGTGCCGGTGATCATGCTCACTGTGCGTCAGGATGAGCAGGATCGCATCCGCGGACTGGAGATTGGCGCCGACGACTACCTGGGCAAGCCCTACAGCCCGCGCGAGCTGCAATCGCGTATCAAAGCGGTGCTGCGCCGCACCTTCACGCCCTCGCCGGCGCGCAAGACGGCGATCGTGGTGGACGACGACCTGACGATTGACTTTGACCGGCACAAGGTCTGGGTGCGCGGCGAGGAAGTGACGCTGCGCCCAACCGAGTACCGCCTGCTTTATCACCTCGTCAACAACGCCGGGCGACTGCTGACTCACGAGACGCTGCTCTCCAAGGTCTGGGGCCACGAGTACCGCGACGAGTCGCACTACCTGCGGCTCTACATCACCTACCTGCGCCAGAAGCTGGAGCGTGACCCGGCGCACCCGAAGTACATCCTCACCGAGCGCGGCGTGGGCTATCGCTTCCGCGAGCTGGCCGCCGCCGAGGACTGAGACTCGTGCGCTCTGAGTCAGAAATCCGCGTGCGCACGTGGGCGTTGGCAGCTATAGTCAGAGGGCGCCGCGTTGCCCATCGTCGTAATCCCAATCGTGTACCTGCCGAGCTTGATGGAGGGGTCAACGAATTTACCCGGTACAGAGCCCATCAGAAAGGCACTCGCAGCATGGCCGACGCAACCAACCGCCAATCTGGCTACGCCGACGTCAACGGCGGCCGCCTCTACTACGAAGTCGCCGGCGCGGGGCATCCATTGGTGCTGCTGCACGCCGGCATCGCCGACAGCCGCATGTGGGACGAGCAATTCGAGGCATTCGCCCAGCACTACCGCGTCGTGCGCTACGACTACCGCGGCTACGGCAAGTCGTCGCCGCCGGTGGACAGCTTTTCGATGCGCGAAGACCTGTACGCGCTGCTGCGCCAGCTCGGTTTCGCACGCGCCTCTCTGATTGGCGTCTCGATGGGCGGCGGGCTGGCGGTGGACGCGGCGATCGAGCGGCCCGATCTCGTCGCCGCGCTGATCCCCACCTGCCCCGGCCTCTCCGGCCAGCCTGACGACGCCACGCCGGAGGAGACCGCGTTCTTCGAGCAAGTCGAGGCGACCGAGAAGGCCGGCGACATGGGGCGCGTCAACGAGTTGGAGGTCCACCTGTGGGTGGACGGCCTCAGCCGCACGCCGGAACAGGTGAATCCAGCCGTGCGTGCAAAGGTGCGCGAGATGAACGGCCTGGCCCTGCGGCGCCAGGGTGAATGGGCGGGCGTCACGACGCAAAAGCTGGAGCCGTCGGCGTACGGGCGGCTGGACGAGATTGCGGCGCCGACGCTGGCGATTATCGGCGACCGCGATCTCTCCGAGGTCAAACAGGCGGTGGACCTGATCGCCGCCGGCGTGCCCGGCGCGCGCAAGGCCACGATCGCCGATGCCGCGCACGTGCCCAACATGGAGCATCCGGCCGAGTACAACCGCCTCGTGCTCGACTTCCTCGGCGCGCTGCCGTAGTGTCACGTCGGGTGCCGCGGTGCATACCACCTGGTACAAGTGGGTACAATGCGTGAGCAAGCGAGTGGGTGGCTTCAAACCACCTGCGCGGGGGAGTGTGCGCAGATGGCAGGCGACGATCGATCCAGTAGTCGCAGGCCACGCGCGGGCGCGCCGTCGGCGGCAAGCAGGGCAATCGTGGCGGACATGGCGCGCGTCTTCAGCGCGCTGCGCACCGAGCGGCTAAGCCTGCGCCGTCCCGGCGCGAACGACGGCATAGCCATGTTCCGCGTCCACGGCGACCCCGATACCAACCGCTACAATCCCGCCGGCCCCGACCCGGACCTCGCGACCAGCGAGGCGGCGCTGCGAGACTGGCTGCAGCAGTGGCAGGCGGATGGCTACGGCTATTGGGCGGTCACGCTGCCACCGGCAACTGACGTCGTGGGGTTCGGCGGCGTTCGGCGCATCATCTGGCGCGACCGCGACGTGCTCAACCTCTATTACCGCCTCGTGCCTGCCGTCTGGGGCCACGGCTACGCGGCGGAGCTAGCCCGCGTGGCGGTTGGCCTCGCGCGGACTCATCTGCCGCAATTGCCGGTGGTGGCGCGCACGCGGCCCGAAAACCTGCCTTCCACCCGCACCGCGGAGCGCGCCGGCCTGCTACGCCGCCCCGATTTGGACACCGCCGAGCACATCATCTACGTTCTTGGCTGGCCGCACCAAGAATAGGCCACCCCTTCCGGCGCTGCTTCTCGCGTTCGATCCGATAGTTGTCTTTCCGTCTGCGTCCTCCGCGTCCTCTGCGGTTCCTCCCTCTGCTCCTCCCCCCTCCTCTCTGCCCTCCGTTTCCTCTGTAGTGAATCTCTGCTCATCTCCGCGATCTTCGCGTTCTCTGTGCCCCCAAATTTAGGGCAGGCGGCCGTTGCGGGCGGCGACGATCTGCGCCATGATGGCGAGCGCGATCTCGTCGGGGTTGCGCGCGCCAATGTCGAGGCCGATTGGCCCGTGGATGCGCGCGATCTGCTCGTCGGTGACACCGGTCTCGCGCAGCCGTGCATTGCGGCGCTCGCGCGTGCCGCGGCTGCCGATCGCGCCGACGTAGCCGACCGAGGGCGAGCGCAAGGCGGTTGCCAGCGCCGGCACGTCAAACTTGTCGTCGTGGGACAACACCGCCACGGCGGTTGCGCTGGTGAGCGGCAGGCGCTCCAGCGCCTCGTCGGGCCACTCGACCAGCAGCTCGTCGGCATCGGGCAGGCGGTCGGCGGTGTTGAAAGCCGTGCGGGCGTCCACCACCGTCACGCGATAGCCCAGCACCTTGGCGATCTTGGCGAGCGGCTGCGAGATGTGCCCCGCGCCGACGATAATCAGGTGGCGCGGCGCGGGATACGGCGCGGTGAAGACCTCCGCCTCGCCCACCTCTGAAGGGTGCGTCTTCGCGCCCGCCGCCCCGGAGCGCAGCGCCTCGTGTGCGTCGTCCGCGGCCAGTGTATCGAGCGCCGGCTCACCCAGGCTGCCGTTGGGCTGGCCCTGCTCCTCCACGAAGAGCTGGTGGCCGACGAGTTGCGGCGCATCACCGCCGATCACCACCGAGCGCGCGATCGGCTGCTCGGTCCGCAGCGCACCCAGCAGCGGCTCCATGTCTTCCATGCGCTCGACGAAGACGCGAATCTCGCCGCCGCACGAGAGGCCAATGCGCTCGACGTTCTCTTCCTCGCTGATGCCGAATTGCAACAGCTTGGGAGCGCCGGTGCGGATCGCGCGCAGGCCCTCCTCGATCACCGCCGGCTCGACACAGCCGCCACTCACCGAGCCAGCGATCTCGCCGTCTTCGTTCACCGCCAGCGTCGCGCCGGTCTCGCGCGGAGCCGACCCTACCACCGAGACGACGGTGGCCAGCGCCACGCGCTTGCCTGCCGCCTGCCAGCGCTCGACCTCATCCAGCACTTCACGCATCGCCATCACCTCCAGTTAGATTCAGAAGGAGAAACCGCAAGAGGACGCGGAGGACGCAGAGTTAGACAGATTCACCACAGAGGAAACGGAGGGAACGGAGGATGCAGAGGGAGAAGGTCAAAAATGAATAGCTCTCTTCGCCCGGTGCTCTCTCTCCTCTCCGCGTCCTCCGCGAAACTCTGCGTACTTCGCGTTTTCCGTACCCTCCTACCGGTCGCGGTCGATCTCGACGATATCCGGCTCGACGCCGCCGGCCTAGACGAATGGTTCCTCCTGCTTGTCCGCGTTGGCCGCGTAGGCCGCCCGTAGCTCCGCTAGCATCGCCTCGCGGTGGGCATACAGCTCGCGGCGCGGGCGCGGCTGGGCGCGCGAGACGGCGTAGGCGGCGATCAGCGGGAAGGCGATAGTGGTATCGCAGTAGACGACCACCGAATCGCGCAGCATATCCGGCTTGATTTTACCCCACGAGACCGCCTCGGAGGGTGTCGCGCCGGAAAGCCCGCCCCAGTGCGGAGCGTCCTGGGTGATCTGGATGAAGTAGTCGTGCCCGCCCTTGTTGATGCCCAGCACCTCCCAGAGCTGCGGCTGCGTCTGCAGATAGAAATTCTTGGGCGAGCCGCCGCCGAGGATGATCACGCCGTTGCGTGTGGCGGCATGTACGATGGCCGTCGTCTCGTGGACGTCGTAGAGCGGGTCGATCGTGAGCTTGCCCCCGTCGAGCTGGTGCCGCGCGAGGTTCATGCCGATGGAGGAGTCGCCCGGCGAGGAAGTGTAGATCGGCACGTTCCAGCGCGCCGCCATCGCCAGCACCGACTGCTCCGGCTCCACGCCAGCCTGCAGCAGCCGCCGGCCAAGCAGGTGGTGCAGCTCGGCGGTAGATATCGGCTGCTGTGGGAACGTCTTGACCGCCTCGCGGATAAAGCGGTCGGTATCGAGCAGCACCTCGTCGCGGAAGAGGATGTCGTAAATGCGGATGATGCCAGCCTCGTGCAGCGCGGGATCGTCGAGGTTGTAGGTGCCACGGTGCAGCGCATAGTTGAGTGCGTAGTGCATGTCGTGGTAGAGGTTGGCGCCAGTGCTGACCATGAAGTCAATCGCACCGCGCTCCATCAGCGAGATGATGCTGCCGCCGACACCCGCCGGGGTCATCGCGCCGGCGATGGTCAGACAGATGGTCACGTCCTGCGCGGGATCGAGCATGCGCTCGGCGTAGAGCCGGGACGCCTCGTTGAGGCGCCCGGCGTTGTACGCCTGGAAGACGCCGTCCACCAGGTCGGCGGCGCTCATGTCGGGCGCGAGCGGACGCGGCACAATCCGCGGACCCGACAAATAGCCGCCCTCGGGCGAGACCTCTGGCGCCGAAGGCCGATCAGGCGTGCGGCCGTCGTGGTCATTCGCGGACTGCCGTCGCGGGCGCGGCGGCTGAGTGGGACCTTCGTGCGGGCGGTGCGGCACGGGGGCAAACTCCCCTCTCTATAGCAGTCGGACCTCGCGCCGTCTCAACGCGAAGTCCGTGAAGAAACGCGAAGCAGGCGAAGAGCATTCGTAGGGGCGTCCGGTGGACGCCCGCCGCGACATCAACTGGACGCCCAGCGCGGCGTGCAGCACACGGCGTCATGGGGAAATATACCACCGTTCCACGGTAAGAACACTGGCAGGCTGGCGGGGGAGGAAAGTACCAGCGGATCCGGCGCGCAATGGCCCTGACGGTACAATGGGGGCGCACCAACCGTAAATGCGACGGCACAGACTGTAATGTGAGGTGGCGGCGGGGATGCGACGACCGACCTGGCTGGATAGAATCGTCTACGGCTTTCAGCATCGCTGGGAGACGGCGCCGCAGTTCCGGGCGATGGCATCGGGGCTGGTGGGGCTGGTGCTGATCCTCATCATGTGCTCGTGCATGGGGGTGCTCAACGCCACGGCCAGCTCGGCGCTGGCGGCGATCGGTCTCGGCGGAAGCACGAACGTGTCCGCGCAGGGCACGCCCAACACCGGCACGAATCAGGTCAATGGCTACCAGGCGATCCCCACGCCGACCGTTATCTACCCCACCGGCGTCGTGCCCCCGCAGGCAACCGTGCCGCAGTCGCAGACGCCGCCGCCCAACGTGACGCCTACCAGCGCGTCCTCCCCAACACCAACGGATACACCCACAAGCGGCGGTGGTGGTGGTGGTGGCGGCGGGAGCTGCAACGGCGGCGGGAACGGTACGACGTGGGTCATTGGCACATGTCCCCCACATGCGGGCAAAGTCGTCACGTTGACTATCAATGCACCCGGCCATGGAAACCAGCAATTGGGCCTGGAGATCAAGTGGGGCGGAACAAGCTCCGATTCCGCCTGCTTCTGGATCTTTCAGCCGACAACTCTCGACAGCAACGGATCATGGACCAACTCACAAACCGTGCCCGCTGATTGCACCGGGCCAGTTACCGGCAACTACTCCGTCAATGGCGGGGGATTTGTGGTGATATCTGGACCCAACATGGTGTAGTGCCTCGCTAGTCGTAATCCACCGCGAGGCCAGGAACCACCGTGGACGGGTCCACCGTGTGGTCGGGCGTGATGACGGTCACGTTGGAGGCGGGGATGTAGGCCAGCGTGTAGCTGATCCCCTGCGCGTCCAGCTCGTGGGCCAGCAGCGGGTGCGCGTCCTGGCCGATGAGGATGAAGCTCGCGCGGTCGGCGGCCGAGACCGCTTCGAGCGTGCCAGGCGGCCGATGCAGGCCGCCGGAGACGACCTGATCGTAATAGTCGGCACAGGTCGTGCGCCCCGCCGTCTCGAAGGTCACGACGTTGCCGAGCCAGTGGTTGCACCAGGCGTCATGGATGTCGTGCGCCGCGAGATAATCCAGCAGCGGCTGCACGTCCAGCGGCACCTGGCTGTAGAAGGGCGATTGGAAGGTCGCGGTCGGGCTGGTCAGCGCGTAGCTGCCGGCCTGGAGCACGCCGGCCGCGAACAGCACAGCCAGTGCGAGCGCCCACCCGCGGCGCAGGGCGACCGAAGCGAGCGGCGTTCGTCCTCGCCACACGCGCAGCGCGCTCCACGCTCCGGGTGCCGCGAACAGCGCTATCAGCAGCAGCGGCTCGACGAGCCCCAGCGGCACGGCGTAGCGCCCAGCCCAGTCCGCGCTGCACGCCTTGGTTGCGCCCCACGCCGAGGTACCCAGGCAGAAGACGGCGGTGACGATCCCGGCGAAGAGCAGCGGCAGGCCGGCGCTCATCGTGCGGGCGAATGGTGTGTCCCTACCCACGAGGTGCGTCCGGACGAGCCAGAGCGCGCAGGCGATGCCGGCCAGCGGTGGCAGCAGCAGCAGGTAGCGCAGCGGCAGCGCGGCCAGCGGCTCTGCCGGCAGTCCGCCATCCAGCACGCGCGGGGCGACGCACGAGAAGTAGCGTGCGGTGATTGCCGCGCCCAGGAACAGCCGCCCATGCCGCGCGGCGCCGCTGACCGCCGGGCTGACCGCGGGCTGCGTGACGTAGACCAGCAGGTTCTCTCCCCCGTTGTGCAGCGCGTAGAGCCACGCCGGCAGCCCACCGATGGCGAGGCCCGGGATGAGCGCAAGGAGGGGGGAGAGGACGGAGGACGCGGAGTTCGCGGAGGCTCGTGGAGGGCGCGGAGAAGGAGAGGGATTCACCACAGAGGGAACGGAGGAAACGGAGGGTTTGGAGAAGGAGGGAGAGAGAGCAACCGCGGAGGACGCAGAGGACGCAGAGGGGGAATCGGAGGATGGAATCGCAGAGCGAACGCCGGCTGGCGATGGATCGGTGGCGGGCTGGAGCAGCACGCCAGCCCATCGGCTGCGGCTGGCGAGCGCGGCGGCGAGCGTGGGAAAGGCGCGCGCGAGCAGCGGCGGCAGCAGCCACAGCGCGCAGGCCACCAGCGCATAGCTCACCAGCGGGTTGATCCAGATGCCCAGGCCAGCCAAGAAGCCCAGGATCGCCCAGCGGCGCGCCAGCTCGAAGGCGCCGGCTCCCGACCTCAGGCGGCGCGCCAACTCGACGCCGCACAGCAGCAGCGCCAACGTGACGACGTAGACCTCGATCTGGCCGCCCCAGGTGCGCATCTCGGCCACCGCGTCGTAGAGCGGCGGCACGGCGGCCGCCAGCGCCGCGAGCCCCGCCACCAGCGGTGTGGTGGGCGCATCGGCCGGCAGCAGCGCACGCGCCAGACGCCAAGTGAGGTATACCAGCAGCAGCGAGAGCAGGATCGGCACCGCGCGCAGGGTCCAGCTCGACGCCCCGAAGACGCGAAAGAGCGCGGCGGCAAGGTAGGCTTCGAGGCTGCCCATGTACGGCTGGGCGTAGAAGTAGGTCGGGTACCGGCCGTGCAGGATGCCCTGCGCCTGAATCCCGACCAGCGCCTCGTCGCCATCGATCATCGCATGGGTGCGAACGAGGAGGAAGACGCGCGCGGCCAGCGAGAGCGCGCAGGCCAGCAGCAGGGGCACGAGCGGATAGCGTTGCGTCCAGCCGATCAGTCGCGCTACGGGACCGTCGGTCGGAGCGCCGGATATGGCAAACGAGGGGTCGTCCATCCCGGCGACGCGCAATGCCCCGCTCTCCTGTTCGCTCGCGCTTGCCGTCGTCTTCGCCATCTCGTCCTCTGCCTGGCCCTGGTGTACCCAATGTCCAAGCGGCCGCGCTGCCATGAGCGTGCCACGTGTGCTGTAGTGGCGAGACCTGTCGCGCCCGCCGCGCGATAGGCGCCTGCTCCCGTTTCCCGGTAGTGCTCTTCGCCTGCGCGAGCATGCTTGCGCGATGCCATGGGCACCATTCGCCGCGAGTATAGCATGGTGCCCGGCGCGCGAGCTATGGCGCGCCCATATTGTCCCGATTGCCTCGTTACTCCGCGCTCGCGCCGGCCGGAGATCGTCCCATCACTTGCGCCAGCACATCGGGACGGTCAGTCATCACGCCGTCCGCGCCCCAGGCCAGCAGGCGTTGCATGGCGCCGGCGTCATCCACCGTCCACACATGCACGTCCAGGCCGCGGCGGTGGGCGGCGGCGATGAAGCGTGGCGAGACGACGCGCACTCCGCGCCACGTCTCGGGCACCTGCAGCGCGACGTAGGCTGGGCGCATCCAGCGCGTCACCCCGCCCCACGAGCAGAACAGGAAGTTGCGAATCTCGTCGCCGCTGGCCGAGGTGGCGACGTGCCCACCGGTGAGCGCCCGGAAGCGCACGATCGGCGCGTGCTCGTCGCCGCTGGCGACCAGCGTGCGGTCCTGCGCCTCGTGCTCCTGGATTAGCTCCCACAGGCGCCGCTCGCGCGCGGCATTGCTCTCCTTGAGGTCAATGTTGACACGCAGGCCGGGATAGCGTGCGAAGACCTCACGCAGTGTTGGGATCGTAAGTCCCTGGTCGCGGAAGGGGAAGGTCGCGCCGCCATCGGGCGAGAAGCGATAGCCGGCGTCAAGTCGGCGTAGCTCGTCGAGCGTGAAGGCCGCGACGGGGCCGCTCGCGCCGGTCGTGCGGTCCACCGTGGTGTCGTGGATCACCACCAGCTCACCGTCGCGTGTCTCCTGGATGTCCAGCTCCAGCGCATCGGCGCCCAGGCTCGCCCCACGGTCAAACGCCGTCGGGGTATTTTCGGGCGCCAGCAGTGAGCCGCCGCGATGGGCGAAGAAGAGTGGCCCCTCGTGTCGCGTATATGGTGGCCGCTCCGCTGTCGTCATCGTGCTCATATGCCGCTCCTTTCGCGCCTCACCGTGCCGCACGTCTTCGCGCGCTGGTGCGTGCGTCGCTCCACTGCTGGACACACTATACGCGAAAATATCCACCGGTACGGATCACAAATTGCGGATATGTCGCTGGGCCGGTTTCACAGCCCGGATGGCATTGCGGTGCTCGCAAGCACCGCGTCAAAGGAATTCCGGGGGCCGGCTCGCGGGCGTACACCGCGTGAATGCCTTGCGCACACGCCGCGCACTCACCAAGGTCACGCACCGTACGCCCTGGAGGCGTACGTCGTACGCCCCTACTAGGGAGCGAGGATTCCGTCTATGCGTATCGCGCAGATCGTGCCGCTGCATATCGCGGTCCCACCTGCGGGCTACGGCGGCACTGAGCGCGTCGTCCATAATCTCACCGAGGCGCTGGTCTGCCGCGGGCATGAGGTGACGTTGTTCGCCACGGGCGATTCTCGGACCAGCGCAAAGTTGGTCCCTCTAGCTGAGAAGGGCATCTTCTTCGATCCGAGCGTCGAGTGGGCCGCGCTGCACATGGCGGAGCTGGAGCACGTCTACGCACGCGCGCACCAGTTCGACGTCATCCACTCCCATCTGGACTACCTGACGCTGCCATACATCTCGCGCACCACGACCCCCACCGTGCTCACGCTGCATGGCCGGCTCGACCAGCCGGAGTTCAAGCAGATCTTCCGCGCCAACGCGGGGGCCACCTACGTTTCGATCAGCAACAGCCAGCGCCGCGACATCCCCGACATCAACTGGGTCGCGACGGTGCATCACGGCGTTGACGTGGCGAGTTTCCCCTACTCGCCGCGACGCGGCAAATACCTACTCTTTGTCGGCCGTATGTCACCGGAGAAACGCTGCGATATGGCCATCCGGATCGCCAAGCGCGCCGGTATCCCACTCAAGATCGCCGCCAAGATTGACCACAAAGAGCGCTCGTACTTCGAGCGCACGATCAAGCCGATGCTTGACGACGAGCTGATCGAGTTCGTGGGCGAGAAGGATGAAGACGAGAAGCGCGAGCTGATGCGTGACGCGCTGGCACTGCTGCTGCCCATTGACTGGCCCGAGCCGTTCGGGATGGTCTTTATCGAGGCCCTGGCCTGCGGCACCCCCGTGCTCACGCGACCATGCGGATCGGTCCCAGAGTTGCTGCAAGATGGCCTGACCGGCTACATTGCGGAGGATGAAGTGGCGCTGGCCGGCGCGGTTGGCCGCTTGGATCGCATTTCGCGGCTGGCCTGCCGCCGCTGGGCGGAGCAGCGCTTCGACCGCCAGCGTATGGCCGCGGGCTACGAGCGTGTCTACGAGCGCGCCATCCAGCGCCAGCAGTCGCGCGTACGCCCGCGGGAGCGCGCGCCGCTATTCGCGCTGCCCAGACGGCCGGAGCTGACGCCCGGGACGTTCGCGAGCGAGCCGCCGATTGCGCCGGTAGCCGCTCAGTAGTCACAGTACGCACGAGACCGCTCCCATGTTAAATACTTCGCCCGGGGACCTCAATGCGTTCGCGGGAGACCAGCCTGATCCATACGTGTTGCATGGATCGGCCAGCATCAGTGTCGAGAAGATCACCCTCAAGCACGGCGACGCCTTTCTGGTCGCCGATGCGCGCGGCGACCTGCCAGAGTCGGAGCAGGAGACCGGCCTCTACTGGCACGGCACGCGCTTCCTGCGCACCTGCGACGTCTTCCTCACCGGGCAGCCGCTGATCCCGCTCTCGCATTCGATCTCGGACGAAGAGGGCACGTGCCAGATCGATCTCACCAATCCATTTCTGCGCATTGGCAAAGAGATCGTCTACCAGGGCACGATCCACGTGCGGCGGCTGCTGGTGCTGCGCGGCCACGAGCTGACCCAGTGGTTGATCCTAACCAGCTTCCACGAGGCGCCGATCTCGCTCAAGCTGGGCCTCAAGCTGGGCGCCGACTTCCGCGACATCTTCGAGGTGCGCGGCATGCCACGCGAGCGGCGCGGCCAATTGCGCCAGGCGCGTGTGGACCGCGACGGCGTGACGATGAGCTACCTGGGGCTGGATAACATCACGCGCGAGACACAGGTCGCGTTCTCGCCGCCCGCGACACAAGCCGTGATGCAAGGCCTCTTCTGGGACCTGCACCTCGAGCATGGCCAGACCGTGGAAGTACGCATCAGCACGCGGCTCGACACGGTTGGCGAGCCGCCTTTGGAGCTGGAGCGTGCGGACCTTGTGCCACACGGGCAGCTTCCCCACGGCACCGATCTGCCGCTCGTGCGCTCCAACAACGTCTTCTTCAATCGCATGCTGACGCGCGGCATGCACGACCTCGAGATGATGTGCGCCAACACGCCGCACGGCCTTTTCCCCTACGCCGGCATTCCGTGGTACGTCTGCCCCTTCGGCCGCGACGCGCTGATCACCGGCATCGAGTTCCTGCCTTGGTTCCCGCAGATCGCGCGCGGCACGCTGGACTTCCTCGCCGCATACCAGGGGACGAAGGTGGTCGAGTTCACCGAGGAGGAGCCGGGGCGCATCTTGCATGAGTACCGCACCGGCGAGATGGCGAATTGCCGCGAGATTCCGTTCATCCCCTACTACGGCACCGTGGACGCGACGCCGCTGTTCGTCATCTTGCTCGAGCACTACGTCCGCTGGACCGATGATCTGGCCTTCCTGCGGCGCATGTGGCCCCATGCGCAGGCCGCGACCACCTGGATGCAAACCTTTGGCGATATTGACCACGACGGCTTCTTGGAGTACACCAAGATGTCGGACAAAGGGCTGGTCAACCAGGGCTGGAAGGACTCGTGGGACGCGGTCTCGTACGCCGATGGGCAGCTCGCGAGGCCACCGATTGCGCTCTGCGAGGTGCAGGGCTACGCCTACGCCGCCTACTTGGCGATGCGCTACCTCGCGCGGCGCCTGGGTCTGTTGGAGGACGCCGCGCAGTGGGAGATGACCGCCGCGCGGCACCGCGAGCACTTCCTGCGCGCCTTCTGGTGGCCGGAGGAAGATTGTTTCTATATGGCGCTCGACGGCGAGAAGCGCCCCTGCAACGTGGTCAGCTCAAACGCCGGCCAATGCCTGTGGACCGATATTGTGCCAGAGGACCGAGCCGATGCCGTGATAGCGCGGCTGATGCGCGACGATATGTACACCGAGTGGGGCATCCGCACGCTCTCGACCCGCGCCCAGCGTTACAACCCCATGAGCTATCACAACGGCTCGGTCTGGCCGCACGATACGGCGCTGGTCGCGGCGGGCTTCGCGCGCTATGGCCACCAGCACGAGGCCGGCGAGCTGTTAGGGCATCTCTTCGGCGTGAGCCTCTACTACCCCGGCTCGCGGCTGCCAGAGCTGTTCTGCGGCTTCTCGCGCGTCGGCGGCTATGGTCCCACGCGCTACCCGGTGGCCTGCTCGCCGCAGTCGTGGGCCGGCGGCGCGCCCTTCCTGATGCTCTCGTCGGTGCTGGGCTTCACGCCGGAGGCCGAGCGCCAGCGCCTGACGCTGCGCGCGCCGGAGCTACCCGCGTGGATGGACTGGCTGGTGCTGGGCGGCCTGCGCCTGGGCGAGCAGAGGCTGAACCTGCGCTTCGAGCGTTCGCCTTCGGGCACAAGCGTGGTGCTCAGCGGCGAGAGCGAGGCTGAGGTGCATGTGGTGCCGCGCTAAGCCGCCAGGCGGTTGAAACCGCGCCTCTGGGGCCTGCCAGCCACGAAGTCCGCCGTCGCGGACTGAGGATCGACAAACAGGGAATGACCCTGCCAAGAACTCCCGACTGCTTGCCCACGCGCGACCAAATCGCTATACTGCCCACACGACGCATCATCCGAGAGCGGAGCAAGGGGAGAGATTGGGCTGATGATGCCGCCACACGGGCAACCCAACGTCGCCGCGGTGCAGGCCAACGCCCCGCAGGCGCCCCACGTGCCGGCGCCAGTGCCAGCGCCGGTCGCGCCGCGGCCCAACGTACACCACCCCGCCAGCGCCATCCCGCAGCCGCAGCCGCTTCCATCGGGGACACTGCTCGCGGGGCGCTACCGGCTGCTCGGCTACCTGGGCGGCGGCGGCTTCGCGCACATCTACGACGCACACGATACCGTGCTCGGCCATCGAAGGGCAATCAAGGAGGCGTTCGCCCAGGACCCCAACACCCAGCGGCAATTTCAGCTCGAAGCCGAGTTCGTGCTCAACGCGCGGCACCCCAATCTGGTGCGCGGCTATGCGTGGTTCGAGCAGGGTGGCCGCTACTACCTGGTGATGGACTACGTAGACGGTCCGACCATCGAAGAGTACGCGATCCAGCACATCCAGGCGTGGCGGCGGCCGCTGGCCGAGGCGCAGATTCTCGACTGGGTGATGCCGATCTGCAACGCCGCGCATGCGTTGCATACTCAGCCGACGCCGATCATCCACCGCGACATCAAGCCAGCCAACATCAAGCTGACCACCGCGGGCGTGCCGGTGCTGATCGATCTGGGGCTTGCCAAGCTCTACACCCGCGGCTCACAGACCATCGGCGCGGCGCTGGCCTTCACCCCTGGCTATGCCCCGCCCGAGCAGTACCAGGCGACGGGCGCGACCGACGCGCGCACCGATGTTTACGGTCTGGGCGCAACGCTCTACTTCCTGCTGACCGGCTACCAGCCAACCGAGGCCCCGGCGCGTATCGCCGCTCGCGCGCTGCCCAATCCGCGCGTCCTCAATCCCGGCCTCAGCGCACCGACCGAGGAGGCGGTGCTGCGCGCGATGGCGCTCGACCCGGCCGAGCGACAACAGACCGCGGCGGAGCTGCTGTCGGCGTTGCGGACAGCACGGGTATCGCTGGCCGCTGGCGGCACTGGCTCGGACGCCTCAGCGATCCCCCTCCAGGTTGTCGCCCTGAACCAGCCAAACGAGGCAAAGGCGGCGGAACACGGGATCGGGGATGTTGCGATGCCGGTATCGACCGCCGTGGCCGACCCCCCCGGGCTGACGGCGCTGCGCGCGCTGCCGGCGGCGGTCTCACGGCTGCTGGCTACGCGCTCAGCGCCGGGACCAGAGGAGGCGCGGGCAGTCGTGGCGGCGATTCTGGGCGTCGTGTTCCTGGCGCTCAGCCTGCTCGCCATCGTTGCCGGCTGGGCGCTGGTCTTCGTGCTGCCGGCGCTCGCGCTCGCCGCCCTCAGCTTCTCGCGCCAGACGGCCCACTCGCCGCCGGAGCTGCGTGGGGTGACGCTCGCCACGTTCATCATCGGCACCGGCTGGGCGCTCGTCTGGCTGGTGGACCTGGTGCGGCTGACGGCGCACTGAGCGCGTATGTCTATGATACTATTCGGCTGTGGGAGATCTCGCCCGAGCGCGTGCTGGAGACCGACCAGTGCTGCCTGAGGCCTCTGGCGGGCCTGATGGCGAACGTCACACCGGACTCTATTCTCTCAGTGGCAGAGAAGATCGCAGCGGCGCCGATTCCCGCACACGAGCGCGGCGAGCTGACGAGCGTGTTGGTCTTACTGGCTGGAATGAGGCTGCGAACCCAAGACGTGCTTGCGGCACTCAGGAGGCAGCAGGTGATTGACGACATTCTGAAAGAATCGAGCTTCACAGAGGTCATGCGGATCCTCCTGGCGCCTGAGTATGCGCGCATCGCGCTCGAAGGGCGTTTCGGCACACCGCTCGATCCGCAGATTCTCGCCGCGCTAGAGAACGCCGAAGAAGACGTCTGCAAGGCCATCCTGGCGCATGTCACGACTGACACGCTCGACGATGTGCGTGTGCGGCTGGGCATCACGCTGGAAAGCTAGGCTCGTGTCCTGTCGGTCCGTGCGGGCAAAGCCATGCGCACGGACCGATTCGCACCTATGGTCCCGCGCGGCCCACGGTACTCAGCAACAGATCGCTCGATAGCTGTCTCCGCCCATCCTTCACATCGGCTTTTCGTCGCGCGCTTGCCGTGAGCAGAGACTCAGCAGTGACGTAGTGTCTATAGAGGGGAGATGTGGCGGTCGCCCGCCAAACGCGCCATGCGCGCCCCGCTTGCACAAGGCGCGCTTCCCTGGTATAGTGGTCGCAGTCATCCCCATCCCATCCCGCACCGCACCATGTCAGTCGTCCCCCGTTGCGGGTCGTGGACGCGCGGCGCGGAAGAAAGTGCCGACGGCGGCATAGGAGGAGTTTCGATGTCTCGCATGCGCTCCCGATTCTGGCTCACCGGCGCGCTACTGCTGCTGCTCATCCCAGGTCTTGCCGCCTGCGGCACGAGCGGCGGCAATGGCTCGACGACCAAGACGTTCAAGATTGGGCTGGTCACCGACACCGGCGGACTCAACGACAAGAGCTTCAACCACCTGGCGGACGTTGGCTTGCAGAAAGCGGTAAGCCAGCTTCACGTCCAGCAAGGCGTGAAAGAGTCGCACAGCGACAACGATTACGTGCCCAACCTGACTGGCTTCGCCTCGGGCGGCTACGACCTCGTGATCGCCGTCGGCTTTGACATGGCGGCGGCCGTCGGCGCCGTCTCGGCCCAGTACCCCAACACGAAGTTCGCGCTGATCGATGCCGAGCCAACCGATGCCCAGGGCAATTCGGTCCAGCGCAGCAACGTCGTCTCGCTACTCTTCAAGGAGCAAGAGGCCGGTGCGCTGGTTGGCGTGATCGCCGGCATGCTGGAGAAGAACGGCAAGACCAAGCTGCAGAAGAACACCATCAGCGCGGTTGGTGGCCAGGATATTCCCCCCGTGGACCACTACATCGCCGGCTATCAGTGGGCGGCACAGATGGAGGACCCAGGCATCAAGGTGCTGGTTGGCTTCTCCAACGATTTCGTTGACCCGACCAAGTGCGCCGGCATTGCCAACAGCCAGATAGCGGCTGGCTCGGATGTCGTCTTCCAGGTGGCTGGCGGGTGCGGCAACGGCGCGCTCACGGCGGCCGGGCAGAAGAGCGTCTATAGCATTGGCGTGGATGCCGACCAGGGCTACGTGGATCCTTCGGTGATCGCCAGCGCGCTCAAGCGCGTGGATGTGGCGACCTTCGATGCCATTCAGAGTGTGGTCAACGGCACGTTCAAGAGCGGCGACCAGACCTTCAGCCTGGCTAACGACGGCGTGGGCTACGCGATCGATCAGTCGAGCGTGATCAGCTCCGACATTCAGGCGGAGATTACCAAGGTCGAGGGCGAGATCAAGTCGGGCCAGGTGACGGTCCCCGACACGATCCAGAAGTAGGGCCTTGACGGCGACACGCGCATCGGCTTATTGTGCGGGTGAGCGTGAGGGCGGGCGCCAGCGCGGCGCCCGCCTTTGCATACCACCATATCTGGATGCGAGCACCCCAGGGAGGGCAAGGCTATGGCTGCGCCATCCGCCCCGACGATAGAGAAGAAGCCTGCGCTGCCGCCCACGGTACAGCATGCACTCACGCGTGCCGGAAGGGCTGTCGGGCTGCCGCTCGGCTCCGTCGTCTTCGCGTTGATCATCGGCGCTATCATCGTGCTGGTCACCAAGGGCAACCCGCTTCGCGCCTATCAGGACCTCCTCTGCGGCGGCTTCGGGGTGGCTTGCACCGGGAACATCACGCCGGTATTCCAGATCTCCTCGACCATCGTGAGGGCGATTCCGCTGGTGCTGACCGGCATCGCCGTCGCGATCGCCTTCAAGGCCGGCCTGTTCAACATTGGTGCCGAGGGCCAGCTTGTGGCGGGTGCCCTGGCAACCGCGCTGGTCGGTGTCTACTTCGCACCGCTACCGGGCATCCTGCTGATCCCCATGGTGTTGATCGCGGGAGCTCTAGGTGGAGCGATCTGGGCCGGCATCGCGGGCGTGCTGAAGGCCTACACGGGGGCGCATGAGGTCGTCACGACCATCATGCTCAACTATGTGGCGCTCTATCTGGTGGAGTATCTCGTCACCAAGGGCGGGCCGTTTCAGCTCAAGTCATCTGGGGGCTACGCGCGGTCACCAGCGATAGGCACCAATGCGGTGCTGCCGCAGCTCGTCCCGGCCAACAGCACCTTCTTCGGCCTGCCAGGTGCCTCGTATCAGCTCAGCATCGCGCTGTTTATCGCCATCGGCGCGGTGATCGTGTTCTGGTTCCTGCTCAAGCGCACGACGCTGGGCTACGAGATCGTCGCCGTGGGCCAGAGCCAGCGCGCGGCGCGCTACGCCGGCATCAACGTGCGCCGCACGATCACGGTGACGATGCTCATCGCCGGAGCATTCGCCGGGCTGGCGGGAGCGATCCTGATCGCCGGATCGCCGATTCAGCCCTACCTGACCAATGGCTTCCTGACCGATACGACTGGATTCGACGCCATCACCGTCGCCCTGCTTGGCCTCAATGGTCCGGTGGGCGTGACGCTGGGCGCGATCCTGATCGGCGGCTTGCAGATTGGCGCGCCGGTCATGCAGAGCGATGCCGGCATTGATAGCAACCTGATCTACGTGCTCCAGGCGCTGATCCTCTTCGCCATCGCCGCGAACTTCTTGCGGGGCCTCAAGCTGCGGCTCCCCGCACTGCGCCAGGCACCGCCATCGCAGAGCAACGTCGAGCCGGGGGTCGCCGCGTACAGCACCGATGTCGAGCCGTCGGCAACGGTGGGCAGCCCCGAAGCGAGCTAGGTCGCGGGAGAAGCGCACATGAACGTCATCACCAGCGTCCTGCACCTGTTCATCACCGGCGGATTCTGGCAGAGCACGCTCAAGTACAGCGTGCTACTGCTGCTGCCGGCGTTGGGCGGCGTGCTTTCGGAGCGCAGCGGGGTGGTCAACATCGCGATGGAAGGCATGATGCTCACCGGTGCGTTCTTCGCCATTGTCTTCGACCTGGCCTGGCACAACCCCTGGCTCGCGACAATTGGGGCGATGGTAGCAGGGGCACTGATGGCTCTGATCCACGCGGTCGTCTCGATTCGCTTCAAGGCAGACCAGATCATTAGTGGCATCGCCATCAACATCTTCGCCGCCGGACTGACGACCTTCTTGCTGCGCATCTTTTATGGCCAGCAGGGGGTCGCCGGCATCAGCAGCAGCGACGCGCTCCCAGTGATTAATGTCCCACTGCTGGATAAAATCCCCATCCTGGGGCCGGCCCTGTTTCAACAGAACGTCGTGGTCTACATTGCGCTGGTCGTCCTTGTCGGCGTCAACTTCTTGCTCTTCCGCACGAAGCTCGGACTGCGCATCCGCGCCGTCGGCGAGCATCCACAGGCGGCCGATACGGCGGGCATCAACGTGTACCAATTGCGCTATGGCGCCGTGCTCTCCAGCGGCGTGCTCTCGGCGCTATCGGGTGCGTTCCTCTCCATCGGCATCGCCTATACCTTCAACCCGAACATGACCGCCGGTCGCGGCTACATCGCGCTCGCGGCAATGATCTTCGGCAAGTGGACGCCGTTCGGCGCGTTCGTCTCGTGCCTGATCTTTGGCGCCGGGCAAGCGCTGTTCGACTACAATTCGACCTTGCCGATCTCGCAATACTTCATCAACATGGTGCCCTACCTGCTCACGCTGGTGGTGCTGGCTGGCTTTATCGGCAAGAGCATCCCGCCGGCCGCCGATGGCATCCCCTATGAGCCGGGTGGCGAGTAGACCATAGGGAGGATGCGGAGAACGCGGAGGTCGCGGAGCGGGTGAGAGCCGAAAGGCGAAGCGCCAGACCTTCGTAGGGGCGTCCGGTGGATGCCTTGCGAGCGGCAGTAACGAGCAACAGACATCGCGGCGGTAGAAACCCGCCGGCGCCTGGGTGGCCCATCCACGCGGACGCATTCCATCGAGGGATAGGCGATGAGCACTGAGGTCCAGCAGCAGCCGGTCACGCCGGCCGGGGGAGCACATCCCTACGCCGTGCAGATGCGCGACATCACCAAGACGTGGCCCGGTGTGGTCGCGGACGACCACGTGAACTTTGACGTGCTGCGCGGCGAGATTCATGCCCTGGTGGGCGAGAACGGCGCCGGCAAGTCCACGCTGATGAACATCCTCTACGGGCTGCTCCACCCCGACTCCGGCGAGATATTGATCAATGGCGAGCCGGCCAACATCCACGGTCCCCGCGACGCCATCGCTCTGGGCATCGGCATGGTGCACCAGCACTTCATGCTGATTCCGGTGATGACGGTAGGGGAGAACATCGTGCTTGGCCGCGAGCTGACCACCGCGGGCGGGGTCTACGACACGGCTCGGGTCACACGTGAGATTCGCGAGCTTTCCGACCGCTATGGGCTGGCAATCGACCCTAACGCCACGGTTGCTGACCTGCCGGTGGGCTTGCAGCAGCGGGTCGAGATCCTCAAGGTGCTGTATCGCGGTGCCGACATCTTGATCCTTGACGAGCCAACCGGCGTGCTTACCCCACAGGAGACCGCCGAGCTTTTCCGCGTGCTGCGCGGCCTCAAGGCGCAGGGCAAGACGATCGTCTTCATCTCGCACAAGCTGCAAGAGGTGCTTGAGATCTCCGATCAGGTGACGGTGCTGCGGCGCGGCAAGGTGATTGGCACCGTGCCCACCAAGTCCACCGACGAGGAGGAGCTGGCGCGCATGATGGTCGGCCGGGCGGTGCTGCTGCGCGTGGAGAAGACGCCAGCCAAACCGGGTCCCGTGGCGCTGCGAGTCGAGCACCTGGAGGTCAAGAACGAGCAGGACCTGCTGGCGGTGAAGGATGTCTCGTTGGAGCTGCATAGCGGCGAGATTCTGGGCGTCGCGGGCGTCGAGGGCAACGGCCAGAGCGAGCTGATCGAGGCGCTGGCCGGCACACGGCCTATCGTCTCAGGCAAGGTGTACGTCGGGGAGCACGATGTGACCAACGCGGGGGCGCGCGAGGTGCGCGACGCGGGGATGGGCCACATTCCTGAAGACCGCCGCGGGACAGGGCTGATCCTCAACTACTCGATCGCCGACAACCTGATCTTTGGCCGCCAGCGCCAGCCGCGCTTCGCGCACAACGGCTTTGTGCTCAAGCTGACGAGCATCTACGATTGGGCCAAGCGGCTGATTGCCGAGTTTGACGTGCGCACGCCGTCCTACGAGACGCCGGTGCGCTCGCTCTCGGGCGGCAACCAGCAGAAGGTGATCGTGGCGCGCGAGCTGGGCAGCGAGCCGCGCGTGTTGCTGGCGTCGCAGCCCACGCGCGGCGTAGACATCGGCGCCATCGAGTTCATCCACCGCCAGCTCGTCGCCCAGCGCGATGCCGGCGCCGCGATCCTGCTGGTTTCCGCCGAACTGGAGGAGATCCGCTCGCTGTCGGACCGTATCGCCGTGATGTACGAGGGCCGCATCGTAGACATCGTGCCGCCCGATACCTCCGAGGACCGCCTCGGCTTGCTGATGACCGGCGGCGGCCAGCGGCGCGAGCAACCAGCGTAATCGTGGATCGTGGCTGTAGGACAGGAGCAACCGCATGGCTTCTTCACCCCCGTCAGGCGCTCAGGTAGCGCATGCCGACGTCGCGTCGGGTCCCAGCACGCCCAACCTTGCGCAGGTCAGCCAGATACTCGGCATCCTCAGCTGCATCCCAGCGGTGGGCATCCTCTTCTGCATTCCGGCCATCGTCTGCGGCCACCTCAGCCTGCGTCGGGCGCGGACCGATGCCTCCGAGGCGCAGGCCGCCGACAGAACGCGCGCCCTGTGGGGCCTGGCGCTGGGTTACGTGATCGTCGTGATCTATGCCTGGATGGCACTCGGCCTCTTCGTTGTGCCGGCGATCTCTGGCAGGTAGCTCGCGCCGTGCCCGCTACGGCCTGTACCAGGGCTACTGGACGTTCTACCTGCGTAACGCCAAACTCTCTTGATGCACCCTTGATGCACCATTGACTGGATTGACGCCCCCGCACGAGCCAGTGATAATGACCGGGACCGGCGGGCACCTAACATCCAGTTTCGCCGGCACAGACGAAAGGATTGCCGGCATGCTTCGACGCACGCCTCTCATTTCCGTTCTACTCGCCGCACTCTCGCTCGCCATGGTCCTGCTGGCCGGCTGCGGCGGCACCACGCCCAGCGCCACGTCGCTGCTCAGCACGTCGCAGCAGAAGTTCAACGCCACCACGTCGCTGCACTTCATCATGACCGTGGACCACCCCGGCCAGCCGCAGAATATCGGCGACTTCGTGCTCACCTCGGCCACCGGCGACGTCGAGCGACCCGACAAGCTCCAGGCGAGCGTCGGCGTAGATGCCGGCATCCTCAGCACCACCGTCCAGGTTATCTTCGACGGCGCGCAGGAGTGGTGGACCGATCCCACCAACAACAACCAGTGGACGCCGACGACGCGCTTCGCCGATCTGCCGATCGCCAAGCTCTTCGATCCCAGCGCCGGCATCGGCACGCTGCTGACCCAACTCCAGCATCCGAGCACGCCCGCCGACGGTAGCGCCAACGGCGCCTCGTGCTGGAAGATCAGCGGCACGCTCGATCCCGCCGCGCTGAAGTCGCTGTTCCCCGACGTGTCGGCCAGCCAGCCGGTGCCCACCACGTTCTGCATCGGCAAGAGCGACGGCCGGCTCGATTCCGCCAGCCTCTCAGGGCAGATTTTCAGCGGCGACCTCACCAACACCGTCCATACGTTCTACTTCTCCAAGTTCGATCAGCCGGTGAACATCAAGCCGCCGATTGATTGAGGGGGTGACGGTGAACGCGGAGATGCGCGGAGATGCGCGGAGGACGCGGAGAGGGAGAGAGCGGAGAGAACGCGAAGCAAGCGCGAAAGACGCAATGTGTAGGGCCGCCCGGTGGATGCCCATGCTGGCTCTGACCCTATAAACCGCGACGAAAGGCAGCGTGATGGCCGGCATCCAGCAACAGATGGCAGGTGCGAGCGGCGCCGACTCCGCGACGGCGACGGCCTTTCGCGGGCGAACGCTGCGCGACGCCGCCGGGCACCTCACGCCCACCGCGTGGATCGCGCTTGTCGTCGTCTGCCTGGCGGTCTTTCTCACTGCGCTGGATCAGACCGTCGTCGTGACGGTGCTGACCAACATGATGGCCGACACCAACGTTCCGATCACCCAGCCCGACCGCGCCGCCTGGATCGTCAGTGGCTATCTGCTGGGCTACGTGATCGCCATGCCGCTGATGGGCCGCGCTGGCGACGTATTCGGGCGCTTCCGCGTCTTCGCGCTCTGCCTGGGCATCTTCGCTTTAGGCTCAGTGGTCTGCGCCGTCTCGCCACAGCTCGGCGCGCCCATCGCCCCAGATTTCACCACGCTTGGCGGCGCGATTCTGACGCCCTTCTACAACGCTGTGCAGGCGCTCGCCGGACCGCTCGCGCACATCGGCATAGACACCACCTCGCCGGGGCTGGACGTGCTGGTCGCCGCGCGCTTCGTACAGGCAGTCGGCGGTGGCGCGCTGGTGCCGGTGGGGATGGCGGTGGTGGCCGATCTCTTCGGCGCCGGGCGGCGTGGGCTGGCGCTGGGGATCGTCGGCGCCGTCACCGAAGCCGGCGGCGTGCTCGGCCCGGTCTACGGCGCGGCGATCACACGTGCCTGGGGCTGGACCTGGATCTTCTACCTCAACGTGCCGATCTCGCTGGCGCTGCTGGTCGCAGGATTCCTCACGCTGCCGCGCTCGCGCGGCGCCCGCGAGCGCCTCGACGTGCCCGGTGCGCTGCTCTTCGGCACCTCGATCGCCTGTCTCACCATCGGCCTAGGCCAGCAGAACGGACAGATCGGCACGGCGGGCGCCAATGCCAGCGGCGCAATCTCGATGAACCCGCGCTTCCTGATCGCCGCGGCGGTGCTCTTCGCGCTCTTCCTGGGCGTCGAGCTGCTGCTGCGCGCGCCGGTGGTGGACCCGCGGCTCTTCCGCCGCCGCGCGCTCTCGGCGGCCTCGGCGTTGAGCCTGATCACTGGCATCGCGCTGATCGTCGCGCTGGTCGAGATTCCGCTCTACATGGACACGCAACTCAACTACGACGCGGTTGGTGCGGGGCTTGCGCTGCTGCGGCTGACGGCGTTCATTCCGGTGGGTGCGATCCTCGGCGGCGCGCTCGCCGCGCGCTTCGGCTGCCCGCTGCCGGCGGCGCTGGGTGTGGTCTGCACAGCGCTGGGCCTGTGGCTGATGCACCTGTGGCCGGCGAATGTCGGTCAGGGTCAGATTACGCTTGCCACGGTGATCTGCGGGCTGGGCTTCGGCCTGGTGATTGCGCCCGTGAGCACCAGCGCGCTCAACGGCAGCCCGCGCTCGCAGGCCGGCGTCGCCTCATCGGCAATTACGGTGCTACGGATGACCGGCATGACGGTAGGCCTGGCGGGGCTAACGGCCTGGGGCATCACGCGCTTCAACGCGCTCTATACGCAGCTCGCCGCACGCTACGGTGCCACCACCGGCGGCACGCTCGCCCTGCACCAGGTGCTGACCGATCTCTTCGCAGCCGCCGCGCTCATCGCGCTGGTCGGCATCGTGCCCGCCCTGCTGCTCTGGCGCCGCGGCGAGGGGCAGGCCGGCGAGGAAACCGGCGCGGAGACTGCTCCCGCATCGAGCATCGGGCGCTACGTGGCGCCGCTGGGGTAGTTGCCCATTGGCTGAGCGTGACAGAACTCGTTGAATGTCCAGAAATCTGTCATCCCGGCAGAATGACCGCTGTGGCATGCGTCAGACAACGCCCGGACACATGGAGACGAGGAACATGGCAGAAGAGAACTTCACGCTCACGACGTTCTACAGCTCGTGGAAGACGTACCAGGAACACATCAAAGAGTCGCTGGCGCCGCTGACCGCCGAGCAGCTCGCGCTGCGCGCAGCGCCTGGCCTGCGCTCCGTGGGTGAGAACGCCGCGCACATCATCGGTTGCCGTGCTGGCTGGTTCACCTACGTCCTAGGTGAGGACGTGGGCGAGGAGGTCAAGGCGACCACGAGCTGGGATGAGTCGGACGCTCCCGCACGCTCGGCCGCCGATCTGGTGCGGGGCCTCGACCTGACCTGGCAGATGATGGCCGACCGCATCGCTCGGTGGAGTGACACCGACATGCGACAGACCTTCACCGACGACTGGGATGGCGAGCAGGTTCAGTTGTCGCGCGCTTGGATCGTCTGGCACGTGCTCGAACACGACCTGCACCACGGCGGCGAGATCTCGCTCACCCTGGGCATGCACGGCATCCCGGCGCAGTTCCCCGGCTGAGTGGGTATGGCTGGCTGCTTGTGTGCTCGCTATGCCATCCCAAGAAAGTCCACGATTGCCGGCGCGAAAGCGGGATTGAGGACCGCGCTCATGTGATCGCCCGCGATGACGCGGAGCTGCGCCTGCGGGATGGCGGCCGCCAGCGCCTCTGGCCGCGTGGCGAGGGGATCCGCATCGCCCACCAGGACAAGCGTGGGCGCAGTGATCTGATCGAACGGGATGGTGCTGGTGAACGAGGCCTCCGCACAGGCTGCCAGCGCCTCCCGATCGGTCCCCACACGGTCAGCCAGGGCGCGGAAGCGCATCGCAATCGGATTCTGGATGCTGGCCGCATCGGGCGCTCGGAGCGCGGCGGCGATACTGCCCCGTGCCGCTGGCGTTGCCTGAGAGGCCACCAAGCCCTGGCGCTCCACGAGGCCGCCGCCGACGCCGCCCACCACCAGCCGGCGCACCCGCGCATCCTGGCTGGCAGTCAGCAGCGAGACTATCGCGCCCATCGAGTAGCCCGCCAGGTCTATCTGTGGCGCTCTGGTGAGGTCAAAGAGCCGGCGCAGATCGGCCGCCATCTTGTCCTCACCGTAGAAGCTGGGATCGTGCGGTTTCCCTGAGGCGCCATGTCCGCGCGCGTCCAGGGCCAGCACCCGGCGCCCGGCACGCACCAGCGCCGCGACGACCCCCGGCGCGACCCAATTGAGGTTGGCGTCGGCGATAAAGCCGTGATGCAGCACCACGGGAGGCATCCGCGCGGCCGGAGTTGCATCCGCCGCGTCGGTTCCCCACTCCTGATACATGATCTCGGTGCCGTCAAACGACGAGAAGCGCGGCATGCGCTCAACTCCCCTGGCTGGTCGCGCTGTAAAACGTGACGTGCGTGTAGACTGCTTCGCCCCGCTGGCCCGGCGATGGCTCGGTCGCTGCCAGCACCAGCTCGGATTCTCCCGCCATGGTCAGGTCCACCGTGCGTGTCTGCTGGCCGTTGATAAAGAGCACCAGCGCATCCTGGCCGTTATCGGCGCCGGGCTGGTAGACCACTGAAAACGTGTTGGGCGTGTAGCCGTCAGTATGCCACGCGCTGCTGTATGCCGAGACACAGGTATCATTGCCAAACCGGTCAGTGATGCCGGTACAGATCAGGTACGCGCCAGACTGGTCGAACGCGAGGTACTCGTCGTTGCTAAACGCCACCACCGGCTCCTGGATGTTCGTCACCGAGGCGTCGGGAGCCAGCGTGGCGCTGAGATAGAAG
Source organism: Ktedonobacterales bacterium (assembly GCA_036376595.1). GTDB lineage: Bacteria > Chloroflexota > Ktedonobacteria > Ktedonobacterales > JADMIN01 > SMAG-U1939. Next base: position 52,649 of record DASVAA010000111.1, read on the forward strand.
CCCTGGGTCAGCAGATCGGCGTGTTCGCTGGGTACGAACCGGCAGCCCTCGCGCGTGCTGCTGTCGACGTCGAGGCCATTCGCGACGAGCGAGCAGCCGGCGTCAGCCGCGCGCCATGCGCTGCTATCGTTGGGCACGCCGTCGAAGACCTTGGTCATGCCGGCGGGTATGGCCGAGTGGTTGACCAAGAGCGGTCCTGCGGCGGCAAGCGCAATCGCGGCCACGGTGAGGACGACCACCATCAGACCGAAGATCAGGCCGAAGCGCCCGGTAAAGAAGCTCTTCGGGCGCTTCGCGAGCGGCTGCCCATCCACCGGAGCTTGAGATGGCTGCGGCGCCGGCGCTGGGGCAGCTGGCGCAGCTGGCGTAAAAGGTGACGGTATGTTCAACGGGCCAGCCCTCCAATCATCGCTGGCGCGGCGCTGGCGTCGTAGGGTGCGGGTATCCCGCCAACCGGCAGAGAGTCGCTCATGCGCTTGCGCCAGCCGCGCATCAGCCCCTGCATCACGACGATCAGCACAATGAGGATCAGCACGTCGGGCATGAGGAAGAGCAGGTCGAGGTACTGAAGTGGAAGCTGCCCGATGCTGAAGGGCTGTTCGAGCGCCTTCACCACCGGATCGGGCAGCAGCAAGACCAACACCGTGCTGCCGTTGAAGATCGCGTGTTGCAAGACCGCGTAGACCAGGCAGCCGAAGCCGCGCAGCCACCGCAGGCGCACGCCACGTCCATTGATGAAGTAGTACCAGCCGAGCGCGACCATGCCGGCTCCCAGGCCGTGCAACAGACCCGCTCCGACGCGCACCAGCGCGACGATGACCCAGTCCGCCTGGCCGGTACCGATATAGGTAAAGGTAGTCTCGAACATGTCGAAGCCGATGCCGCCCGCTAATCCCACCAAGAAGGCGGCCATCGGGGTGCGCAGCCGCGGCATGATCACGATCGCCGCCAGCGGCTTGACGCCCTCTTCGATCAGCGGCGCCCCCACCGACAGCTCAAGCAGCAGATGGATTAGCGTAGACGGATCACGCGGGTTGATGTTGGTGGTCGAAGAAGGGGAGATGAGGCCGACGACTTGACCGAAGATCACTTCGAGTAGGATTGCCAGCAGCGGCGCGAGCGTGCAGCCGTAGATCAGCGACATCCAGACGTGGCGTCGGGTCGCGGGGTAGTGCAGCCGCCAGGCCACGAACGCCAGAATCGCCAGCGCGGGCAGAATGCCCGAGAGTAGGACCTCCGGCAGGCTGGCAAGCGCGGGACCGGGACCGCTGCCTAGGTCGAGGTGCCACTGCAAGATCGCCGCGATCAACACGGCCACCGTTAGCCCGACGAAGAGCAGCGGATTGGGCAGCGTGAAGCGCGGAGAGGCTTTGCGCAGCAGCCCTCGTATCCCGTAGTAGATCGTGATGCCGCCACCAGCTAGTCCGGCGATCAGCGGGACCACGACGATGTCGAGCACCGGCAGGCTGTCGAGAGTGCCCCCCACCGCTTCGACCAGCGCCACAAGCGCCACCAGCACGCTGAAGAGGATGGCGACCACGCCCATGCCGAGCACGAAGCCTGACACCACCTGCGCGTAGTCTTCCGCTCGCGATGGATACAGCTTGCGATAGGCGGCGAAGGATGGATACATGAACGGCGAGGGATAGCCGTAGCCGGAATAATGGCCGTAAGCAGGCCAGCCGTAGCCGGAATAGCCCGCGTAATAGGGCGACGGCGCGTAGCCCGCGGCCGCCACGCTGGCGGCCGCGGGCGCACTATAGCCGGGCGGCTGGATCCCTTGCGCATAGACCGGATAGCCGGGAGGATGTGTCCCGCTGGCAACGGGCGCGACGGCGGCGGCTGAGGATGCCGGAGAGGGCCGAGGACTGGAGGGCATGGGAGGCACGCTCGCTGCCGTCGGCGACGCGACGCCTGCCGGTCGGCCGGCACCCGCTGGCGGCAGCGCCACGCCGCAGACCGTGCACACGCTCTGGCCTGCGCCCACCGGGCTGCCACAATGCCCACAGGATCGTGATTCCACCGTCCCCCCTCTCGATACCCACATCATCGTAAGCCGCGCACCAGTGGCAGTGCGACGGGCCATGTGCGTGCGGTCATGTGCGTGCAGTATAGCAGAAGCCCGGCCACCTGGCACTATGGATGGGCTTACCGCCTCGCGAGGAGTGTGGTCCGAGTGGCTTCCAGAGGAGATACGCGGCAAAGAGTACCTTGGTTCGAGTCTGCCTCCCCCTCGCCCCGCAGGGAGAGGGGGTCGGGGGGTGAGGACCCCTAAGCCCGCGCGGACAGCGGCACCGGCTCGACGGTGTTCGGCCCCAATATCTCCTCCAGGCGCGACATCAGCTCTGGGCAGTACTTGATGCCCTGGCCGCTTGTGGGCTGTGTGAGGCGCGCTTCCCAGCGGCCGTTGCGCACCAGCAGCTCGAAGCGATCGTCGCCGGGGTAGCGGTTGAGGGCCGTATAGACCTGCTCTAGCCGCGCCAGCTCGATGGAGTCGTTGGCGCCGCGCGAGAGCCGGATGCGCAGCAGGTAGTCGCGGTGATTCATCTCATCGTCGCTGACCTCGAAGACCTCCACCTCGTCGGCGACAAGCTGGGCTTCGTCGTTGCGGGTCGAGACAGTGCCAGTGACGAGCACGATCGCGTCTTGCTGCCAGCGGTCGGCGGTGGCGGCGTAGGTCTTGGGGAAGACGACGACCTCGATCGAGCCTTGCATATCTTCGAGCTGCACGGCGGCCATCGCGTCGCCCTTCTTGGTCATGATGCGCCGCACCTCGGTGATGCGCCCGCCGAGCGTTACCTTCTGCCCCGCCCACTCTTCGTTCAGCGCCGTCGTGAAGGTCTTCACGCGCTTCTTGAGCACCGCCGCGACGTGGGCCAGCGGATGCGCCGAGAGGTAGAGGTTGAGCAGCTCCTTCTCCCAGGCGAGGATCTGCTGCCGCGGGTATTCGGCGGCCTCGACTGGCGTAAAGCTCTCCGCAGGCTCGCCGGAAGCGCCACCGAAGAGGCTGTGCTGGCCGATCTCGCGCATGCGGCGCTGCTGCTGGCCCAGCGCGAGCGCGCGGTCGAGCGAGTGCAGCAGCCGGCTGCGCCAGGCATGCGGCGCGACGCCGTCAGGCCGGCCGAGGGTATCGCACGCGCCCGCCTTGATCAGGCACTCGACGGCGCCGCGGGTGAGGTTCTTGCTCTCGGTGCGGGCGAAGACATCGGCCAGCGAGGTGAAGGAACCGCCGTTGCGCCGCGCCTCCAGCAGCTCTTCGATGGGCCGCGAGCCGACGTTCTTGATTGCCAGCAGGCCGAAGCGCACGGCCCAGGCGTCCTCGGAGGCAGAGGGATTCACCACAGAGGAAACGGAGGGAACGGAGGAAGAGAAGGAGGGGGCAGATGAATTCAAGCGCTCTACGGTGAAGCCGATGTCGCTGGCGTTGACGTCGGGCGGCAGCACCTCGACACCCATGCGGCGGCACTCCTCGACCGCCGCGACCACCTTCTTGGCGTCGCCGGCCTCGGTGGTGAGCGTCGCCGCCATGAACTCGGCGGTGTAGTTGGCCTTGAGGTACGCGGTCTGGTACGCCACCCAGGCGTAGGCGCAGGCGTGGCTGTTGTGCGAGACGATGCGGTTGGCGATGTAGTTGAGCGGGCCATCCGGCGCCATCTCAACGTCGTAGGTCATCGCGGCGCCGCACGGCGTGATGGAGACGATCGGATCGCCGTTGGTGGCGTGCGCCACGCCGAGATGGCGCAGCACAACAGGCTTGAAGTCTTCGGGCGTGACGACCACGTAGGGCAGGTCACCATACTTCGCGGCAAAGTAGGCGGCATCGCGGTCCATGCCGTCCATTTCCCAGTAGATGCCGTTGAAGTAGAAGTCGCAGATACGCCCGTTGGCGAGCACTTTGTGCATCTCGAACGCGATGCCCTGCTCGATCAGCCACTCGCACATGTCGCGCTCCGGCTGGCTCGCGCACCACATGCCATTCGAGGCGATCGAGCAGCGGCCGTAGCCCGGCCTGGTGTCGTAGCAGGCACGCGTGTTGGCGAGGGACTTGGCGATGAGGCTGGCTTTCCACTCCGGATCATTGGCGTAGAGCCACTTGACCCGCTCTTGAGCCGCCGCGAACCCCTTGCGCGCGAGATCTGGATACATCTCGTGCATCCGCCGCATGTGCTGGCGCAAATCTTCGGGATCGCGCGCTGCCTGATAGGCTTTCACGCGCGCACTCACACGTGCCCGGTGCTCCGCGCTGCGGTTGAGTCGCGAGATCATGGCACGCCGAGCCACACGCTGCCGCTCGTTGACACGCCGCGGAGCCACGATCAGCTCCGTGCCCACGGCCATCTCGCGCGCCTCACGGTAGCCCTCGGTCGTCAGCAGGCGGTGCTCCGGTGTGACATTGATCGTCTTGCCGGAGGCGGTGCGGATGTGGAGCAGCGCCTTGCGGCCGGTGCGGACGATGCGCGCGACCTTGTGCGGGCGAATCTGCCCGTCGGGCCACATCGCCATGATCTCCGTCGGCGGGTTCTTGTAGGCGGCGGAGAGGGTCGTGCGGCGGCCGTCGGGAAGCTGAATCTCCGTCGAGCCATGGGCGCACTTGTTGAAGCCGTAGCCGGCGAACGGCTCGATGAAAGTGTAGATCTCCTCAGCCACCTGCTGGCTGATGCCATTCTTGACGCAGCCCTTGACGAACTTGTCACGGTAGCTTGCCATCTCAGAGGCGAGCTTCTTCGACATCGCCTTGCGGAACTTGTCTACCTCACCCCAAGTGAAGCCCGCGAGTTGAATGGCAACCAGCAGCACCTGGTCCTGGTACACGATCACGCCGTACGACTCGCGCAGGATCGGCTCGAGGCTGGGGTGCAGGTAGCGGATCTCGCCGCCGCTGTTCTTGGCCTTGACGAACTGCGGAATCGAATCCATCGGGCCAGGCCGATAAAGGGCGACCATCGCCATCACGTCCTCGATGCAGGTCGGCTTCAACTCGCGGATGTAGGTGCGCATGGCGCTCGATTCGAGCTGGAAGACGCCCGTAGTCTCGCCCTCGCCCAGCAGCGCGTAGGTCTTGGCGTCGTCGGTCGGCAGGCGGTCGAGGTCGAGGTCTACACCGCGCGTCTCCTGGAGGAAGCGCTTGCAGTTCATCAGGATCGTGAGGTTCGAGAGGCCCAGGAAATCGAACTTGATCAGACCCAGGTCCTCGATGTGCATCTGCTCGTATTGCGAGACCAGCCAACTATTCGAGGGGTCTTTGGGGTCGCGCAATTGCAAGGGCACCACCGTGTCGAGCGGCACTTTCGAGATCACCACGCCCGCGGCGTGGATGCCGGTGCTGCGCACGGTGCCTTCGAGGTCGCGCGCCATATCCACCAGGTCCCGGATCTGGCCGCTGGCGTCGTAGAGCTGTTTGAGGTCGCGCACCTCTTTGAGCGAGCCGTCAATTGTCACCTTGGGGCCGGCGGGGATCAGCCGCGCCACGCGGTCGGCCTCGTTCTGCATCCCTTTGACGCGTCCGACGTCGCGCACGGCGGCTTTGGCGGCCATCGTGTTGAAGGTGACGATCTGGCCCACACTATCCCAGCCGTATTTGTCGGACACGTAGCGGATCACCTCGTCGCGACGGTCGTCGGGGAAGTCCATGTCAATATCGGGCAGACCTTTGCGTTCGGGGTTGAGGAACCGCTCGAAGGGCAGCGCATAGAGCAGCGGGTCTACGTTGGTGATGCCCAGCGTGTACGAGACGAGGCTGCCGGCCGCCGAGCCGCGGGCGACGCAGCGCATGCCGTGGCCGCGCGCGTAGTTGACGTAGTCCCAAACGATCAGGAAGTACGAAGTCAGCCCCTTCTCGCGGATGATGCCCAGCTCGTAGCCCAGCCGCTGCTCCACAGCCTCGCTGACCGCGCCGAAGCGCTCGACTGCGCCGGCCAGGCACAGTGCGCGCAGGTAGTCGTTCTGGTCGCCGTAGTCGGGCGGGATCGTGTAGTTGGGCAGCAGATTGGCGCCGAAGGGGATTTCGACCTCGCAGCGCTCGGCCACGCGCACGGTATTGGTGAGCGCCTCGGGCAGCTCGGGGAAGAGTGCCGCCATCTCCCGCGGCGTCTTGAGGTAATATTCGTGACTGTCGAACTTCATGCGCTTGGGATCGTCGAGCGTCTTGCCGGTCTGCACGCAGAGCAGCACATCCTGGGCGCTGGCGTCGTCGGCGGCGACGTAGTGCAGGTCGTTGGTGGCGAGCAGTGGGGCGTCCGTCTCGCGCGCCAGCTCGTAGAGCAGCGGGTTGAGCTGGTTCTGCGGCGACTCCGGCGCGCGGTGGTCCTGGATCTCGATGTAGAAGTTGTCGGGGCCGAAAACGTCCTGATACCAGCGGGCGGCGGTGCGGGCGCCGTTGAGGTCGCCCTTGAGCAACAGTTCGGGGATCTCGCCGGAGAGGCAGCCGGAGGTGACGATCAGCCCCGCGGCGTGCGCGGCGAGCACCTTCTTATCCACCCGCGGACGGTAATGGTAGCCGCGGGTGTGGGCAATGGTGGTCAGCTTGAGCAGGTTGTGGTAGCCGGTGTTGTTCTGCGCCAGTAGCAGCAGATGATTGTACTCGTAGCGCCCGGTCTTTTCCTCGATGCTCGGCGCCAGATACCCCTCCACGCCGAGCACAGGACGGACGCCCGCCGCCTTGGCCGCCTTGTAAAACTCGATGGCGCCGTACATGCCGCCGTGGTCGGTGAGCGCCAGCGCGTCCATGCCGCCCGCCTTGGCCGCCGCGATCAGCTTCTTGATGCGCGACTGGCCGTCGAGCAGGCTGTATTCCGAGTGGACGTGCAGGTGGGCGAAGTCGGCCACGGGCGGGATACCTCCTGGGCGATACAAGGGGGTCTGACTACAAACAGGCTAGCAGAACGCATGCCGGCTCAGCCCGTCGCACCCGCTCGCGCGATCAACGGGGCTGCGTAGGGGAGCGTAGCACGGAGCGGGCGCCGCTGCCATAGCTAAATCGGGCCGATCCGCTGTATGACCTGTTGCCTACACATGCACGATTGGCTGTCACGTCATGCGTCCGACGGAGGATGCAAGCCGAACGATACCCACACCGCTCGCGCCCCGACGAGCAACGTGCGATTCAGGTGCAAGGCTTCCACAGTAGCTCGTCCGGTCGGTGTCAAGCCCACGATCTCTGTGCCATCCGCGCTCCATGCGAAGTGCTCGTGCCAAGGCTGCTGGAGTGGATGGTACAACGGCGCGTAGAGGCGGGTGTCGGGGTCTTTGGCTGAGATGCTATCTCCCTTGTACTCGTTGCATGCCGCGCAGGCCAGACACAAATTGTCCTCGGTGGTCGCGCCGCCATTGGCCTCCGGCTTGATGTGATCGATCTCCATTGGCATGCCAGTGATCCGCTCCGACGTCAGGCAATACTGACCGCGGTGCTTGGCGCGAGTCCGCACGCGCTCGCGCAGGGCAGCCGAGATGTGCGTCCTGCTCATGCCGATGGCAACAGCGCCGAGACGTCATATCCGCGCTGTTTGAGCTGGGCAAGCGCCTGCGCCCTGCTGAACACCACGCGCTCGTACTGTCGCGTGAGCGACGCCGCCTCGCGCGCCTCTGCCTCATCCAGCCCCTCGCGCTGCTGTTTGTCATGGAGCTGCTGCAAGCGCACCAAAGAGCGTGCGGGGAGCCGCGCCTGGGCCATGCGGCGCAGGGCATCGTCGCCCAGCGCCGCGAGCTGCGCGGTCAACTCGGCAACGTCTGACTGTTGCGAGTGCATCCCGGAGTCGCGGCCGGTCAGCACGTCGAGCGCCTGTTCCTCGACCGAGCGGTGCGCCTGCTCGGCGTCGCGCTTGAGCCGCGCGTACACATCATCCGGCAGATCGATGGTGATGCGTTGTCCTGCCATATCTCACCCCTGCGCGCAGTATCGCACGCTACGCGCTCAGCTTGGTGAACACCTCCGGGCCGTGGCGCTTGACGGCGGCGACCAAGCCGCCCTCGGAGGTCAGCGCCTGGATCATCGGCGAGGGCACCTGCGCCTGGAACTCGCGGCCGGAGGCGACATCGCGCACGGTGCCGCTGGCGAGGTCCACCTCCAGCTCGGCGCCCTCGCCGGCCAGCGCGTAGAACTCATCGTCCGCGATGACCAGATACGGCAGCGCCTCGTTCACCAGGTTGCGCTTGTGGATGAAGGCATAGCTCTTGGCGATCACCGCCCGGATGCCAGCGCCCTGCAGCGCCCAGACCGCCTGCTCGCGCGAGCTGCCGCTACCCCAGCCCTCCTCGGCGACCACGATCGTCGCGCCCTGCTTCGCCCGCTCGCGGAACTCCGGCCGCACGTAGTAGAAGCAGTGGTCGCCCAGGTCGGCGAGCGCGGTCAGGTGGCAGAACTCGCCGGGGATGATGGCGTCGGTATCCACCGCGTCACCGAAGCGCTGCACCTTCGCGTGGATCGTCCCGCCCGCGACGGCCGCGCTCGCCTTCGTCTCCTCGGCCGGCGGCACGACCGTCATCTGCGGCTCCTCGACGGTGATGCGCGGCGGAGCCATGCGCAGGCGGCGCATTAGCACGCGGTCGAGCCGGTTGCGGTCCACGTGCTCCAGCAGCGCGCGGGGATCGGTGACGCGCATATCGAGCGACGAGGCGGCGACCGTGGCGGCGCTGGCGAGCCAGGCGAGCGAGCCTTCACCCATGCGGTTCTCGAAGTTGCGGTTCTGCGAGCTGAGCCAGACCTCGCCCTTGCCGGCTTTGCGGCTGGCGATCCCCAGGCACATCGAGCAGTTGGGCACGTCCACCGTGAAGCCGGCGCGCTCGTAAATCTCCCACAGTCCGGTCTTGCGGAAGTGATCGGCAATCCACAGGTCGCCGGGCACCACCACACGCCGGCCGGCCTCGGCGGGGATGGGCTGCGCGCCGGATTCGAGCGCCGCCCCCAGCACCAGCGCGCCCAGCGCCAGCTCCTCTTCGGTGGTGGTGCAGGCGCCGATGAACGCGCCGTCGAGCGCCTGACCGGCGACCTCAGTGACGTCGTAGACGTTGTCGGGCGAGAAGGGCTTGGCGACCTGCGGCGCCAGCTCGGTCAGGCGGATGGGGAAGTGCGCGGCGTAGGGGGCGTCGTCGTCGGCGCGGAAGTAGTGGGCGGTATCGTTGTAGCCACGGCGGCGGCGCGCGAGCCACTCGGCCACCTGCTCGTCTGGCTCGAAGATGCCGTTGAGGCCGCCGAACTCGGCGGTCATGTTGCAGATCGTGAAACGCATGTCGGTGGTAAAGCGGTGCGCGCCGCCGCCGCGGTACTCGACGCTGCGCTCCATCGCCACGGTGTTGCGGCCCAGCGCGCCGAGCGTGCGCAGGATCACGTCCTTGCCGCCGATGCCGAAGGGCAGCTCGCCCTCGTAGTCCACCGCAATCGCCTCGGGCACCTCGATCCACGTCTGGCCGAGCACCATCGCCGCAGTCACGTCCGCCCCGCCCAGGCCGATGGCGATAGCGCCCATGCCGCCGTGCGAGCTGGTGTGCGAATCGGCGCCGATCACCACTTCCCCGGGCTGCACCAGGTCGCGGTAGAACTTGGTGTGCATGATGGTCATGTTGGCGTCGTAGAAGTGCTTGAGGCCGACCTCTTTGGCGAAGGCGCGCGAGAGGTTGGCGAGCTTCTGGGTGCGCGCGTCGTGGGCCAGCGTTTCGGGGTCCACGGTGTGGTCAAGCGCGAGGTAGAAGCGATCGGGATCGGCGAGCGCGGGGCGGCCAAGCATCGTGTAGGTGCGATCCATGCCGTTCCAGGCCAGCTCGCTAGCAATCGTCCAGTCCACGCGGATCTGGAGCATGTCGCCGGCCTGCACCCACGGCCGCGGCAGCGCGACCGCGTGCTGGGCGAGGATCTTCTGCGTGAGGGTCATCGGCCGCCGCTGGGTCTGGGTATCGCTCTTGGAAGACGCCATTGTCCGCTCCCTGCCTCTTTAGCTGTCCATCGTGACGCCGTTGGGCCACAACCTGCCGCAACGCTACCATGTGTAGGGGCGCGACATGTCGCGCCCGTTCGCGCCGGGTGGACCACACGCCGCCAATCATCTAGCATCATACTACACAGGCGGCGCGAAGCTCGGCACTCCTGACGGCGAGACGATTGCAGGCAGCCAGGGTAGCATCGGATGATGTCGCTGATACTTGACCAGCCGGTGCTGGGTGAGACGGCGACGATTCGACTTCCTGGACGACTGGCGTCGGACGTCGTCGCACAAGCAGCGCCCCGCGCTGGTCGCCGAGCCAATTGCGACGGCGGGCGACGACGCCGAGGTGCGGCGCTGGGCCGCGCTCTGCGCCGGCATCGCCGAGTGGCTCTGCTGGAACGACGAGCTGCCGTTTCCAGGCTGGACCTCCAAGCCCGAATACATCTTGCCGGAGCCGTGGTTCCTCTATCCCGGCTGGCGGCTGCGCGCCTGGCAGCTCGCCACAACGCCTGCTCCCTTCAAAATGCGCAACATCTTCGGCGGCGACCACATGCTCGATCGCGTGTAGCCGGCTGCCTCGCGGGGCCGTCGGACGCGGTATAATGCGCATGAGCGCCCGATCCGATCCGCCCGCTGCGCCGCTGTCTGGCCGCAGCCTTGCCCGTCCACCGAGGTATCCGCCCGATGCATCCGACCGCCCCCGCGACCGACCCCAGCAGCCAGGAGACGGCCGCCAACCAGCCCGCGCCCGCTGCGCCCGCCGCGCGCGAGGCGATCGCGATCCTCGACTACGGCTCGCAGTACAGCCGCCTGATCGCGCGCCGCGTGCGCGAATGCCACGTCTACTGCGAGCTGCTCCCTGCCAGCACCACGCTCGCCGAGCTGCGGCGCCTGGGCGCCAGGGGCGTGATCCTCTCCGGCGGACCCGATAGCGTCTACGACGAGCATGCGCGGCATGTGGATCAGGCGATCCTGGAGAGCGAGCTGCCGGTGCTGGGCATCTGCTACGGCATGCAGCTCATGGCGCAGCAGCTCGGCGGGCATGTCGAGCCGCACAGCGGGCGCCGCGAGTACGGGCCCGCCGAGGTCGCCGTCGTACCCGAGGCCTCAGCCACGCAGTCTGCGCTCTTTGCGGGACTGGATTCAGAGCCAGAGGGGGGCAGCGGCATCGCGGTGTGGATGAGCCACGGCGACAGCGTTGGTGCGCTCCCGCCCGGCTTCGCGCCGGTCGCGCGCTCCGGCTCCGGCGCGCTGGCGGCGATGAGCGACGGGCACGGGCGCATCGGCATCCAGTTCCATCCTGAGGTCAGCCACACGCCACAGGGCAAGCGGATGCTCGAAAACTTCCTCTTCGGCGTCTGCAACTGCCAGCCCACCTGGACCTCCGGCGCGTTCGTCGAGGAGGCGGTGGCGCGCATCCGCGAGCAGGTGGGCGCGACGGGCCGTGTGATCTGTGGGCTTTCGGGTGGCGTGGATTCGGCGGTCGCGGCGCTGCTGGTCCACCGCGCGATCGGCGACCGGCTGACCTGCATCTTCGTGGATACCGGCTGCATGCGCGCCGGCGAGCCGGAGCAGGTGGTCGAGACCTTCCGCACCCATCTGGGCATCCCGCTGGTCGCGGTGGACGCCGGCGAGCGCTTCCTCGCGCGACTGGCGGGCGTGACGGACCCGGAGCAGAAGCGGCGCATCATCGGCGGAGAGTTCGTGCGCGTCTTCGAGGGCGAGGCGGCGCGCCTGGCATCCGAGGCGCCGGTCGAGTTTCTGGCGCAGGGCACGCTCTACCCGGACGTGATCGAGAGCACCAGCCACGACGCCAGCGCGGCGCAGAAGATCAAGACGCACCACAATGTCGGCGGCCTGCCCGAAGGCATGCGCTTTACGCTGGTCGAGCCGCTGCGCTATCTCTTCAAGGACGAGGTGCGCGAGGTCGGCGCCGCGCTGGGCCTGCCCGACGAGTGGGTCTGGCGCCACCCGTTCCCCGGCCCTGGCCTGGCGATTCGCGTGATCGGCGAGGTGACGCCGGAGCGGCTGGCGACCCTGCGCGCTGCCGACGCAATCGTGATCGAGGAGCTGCGGCGTGCCGGACTCTATCGCCAGATCGGGCAGGCGTTCGCCGTGCTGACGCCGATCCAGAGTGTGGGCGTGATGGGCGATGGTCGCACCTACGCCAACACCGTCGCCGTGCGCGCCGTGAGCACCGGCGATTTCATGACCGCCGATTGGGCGCGCATCCCCTACGACGTGCTGGGCCGCATCTCGAACCGCGTCGTAAACGAGGTGCCGGGCGTCAATCGCGTGGTCTACGACATCACGAGCAAGCCCCCGGCGACCATCGAGTGGGAGTAATCGAGCGGAGCACGCCAGGCGATCCGCGCCAACGCTGGCGGTGTAGCGGCGAGGGCCACACATCGCCCCCCTGACAGAATCGGAACACGGTGTAGTGGCGAGGCCTGCCTCGCCCGTCGCGCGGGAGCGAGTCAAAGAGGTCGAAGATGCCCATGCAGCACGACAACGGCACCGGCAGCGGCGATGCCGGCGACACCACTGGCGACGGCCGGGACGCCTTCGACTGGCAGTCGTGGGGTGAGGACCAGCCGCGAGGCGACGAGCAGAGCGCAGGGGCCGGCGAGCCGGCCCGATCGACCGAGCCGGGCGCCGGTCACTGGGTCTCGGAGGGCGGCGTGATGCGCTGGGAGCGTCCCGGCGAGATAGATGAAGCCGAGGCCCTCGACGCCGCATCCGAGGCCAGCTCGCCGTGGGCGAAGGACGCGATCGAGCTACCGCCTGGTGCGCCGGAGGTGTTGCGCGCACGCGCGGCGCGAGCGTGGTTGCTGCGCCAGCGCACGCTAGAGCTGGATGCGATGGGCGTGCTCCTGCTGGAGCGACGCAGGCTGCACGAGGCACGCGGCGAGGCTGAGGGCGAAGCGCCACCCGACGATCCGCTACCTCTCGCGCTGGCGCTGGCCGAGCACCAGGCGGCGATCGAGGAGTACGAGCGGCTGCTGGCCGAGATGGACGAGATTGCGTCGCACATCGGGCCGGCGCGCGTGCTGGTGGAGTTCTACCTGCGCGTGATGGAGCGTCTCGCGGAGCTTGCGACGCAGCCCGAGGCACCGCCCGAATTCGCCGATGCGCTGCTGGCGGCGCAGGTGGAGGGCGAGGAGAACGTGCGCTCCGGCGCAACGCCTCCCACGCCGCACTCTACCGCCGTCTGGCGCGGGCGGGCCGAAGCGGCGCTCCAGGTGCGCCGGCGCGTCGAGCGTGTCACTGCGCCGGAGCCGGAAGACTGAGGAGGAAGCGCATGCGCGTGCTGCTGGTCGAAGACGAGCTGCATCTGGCGCGCACGTATCAGCGACACATGGAGCGCGCGGGACATCTCGTGGAGGTGCATACGACCGCCGAGTCCGCGTACGGCCGGCTGAGGGGCGCTGATCCCGAGACGTATGATGTGCTGGTCCTGGATGTGTTGCTGCCGGGTGAGAATGGCGTCGCGCTGACTCGCCGCATCCGGCGCGACGGGCTGCGCACGCCGGTCCTGCTGCTGACCGCGCTCGACCAAAGCTCCGACATCGTCGCCGGGCTGGATGCCGGTGCCGACGACTACCTCACCAAGCCGTTCCCGGTGGACGTGCTGCTGGCGCGGCTGCGCGCGTTGGGACGCCGCCCGCATACGTTCGATCCGGTGGCCAATGCCTCGCGCATCCAGGTCGGCGATCTCGTGGTGGATGAGCTACGTCACGCCGTGTACCGCGGCGGGCGGGAAATATCGCTGACGCCCCGCGAGTTCACGCTGCTCGCCTACCTGATGCGCAATGCCAACCGCGTGCTCACGCGCGACCAGCTCACCCTGCACGTGTGGCCCGAAGGCACCGAGGCAGCGAGCAACGTGCTGGACACCTACATCCACCACCTGCGCGACAAGCTCGACGCGCCGCTCGCCGGCACTAGGCCGTCTGATCACGAGCGCCTGATCCAGACCGTGCGCGGCGTCGGCTACATTCTGCGGTCACCTGCGGCAGCGGAAGCTGGCACTACTGGACCTTCCGGCGCTCCAGGCTCGTAGCGCCAGCGCGCGCTGTGCGGAGGATCGATGATGAGCGCCCCAAGCGACGAGCACACACGGCTCGAACCCGCGTCGCCACAGTCTGAGGAGCACGGACCCGGCCTGGCTGGCAAGGGCCGCGAGCGCTTTGGCACACCGCTCGAAGCTGGCAGGAGGCGACAGTGGTATCGGCTCTGGCACTGGATGGAGCGTGCCGGCAGCAGCCATCTAGCCGGTCTCGTGCGTCTGGGCGGCGTAGGTCGCGGCGAAGCTGCCACTGGACCGTTCGCGGCTACGCGGCGGCGCCTGATCGCGACCAACGTGGTGGTCGTCGCCGTCGTGCTGGCCCTCCTATCGGCGGTGGTCTACGTCTTCAACGTCCAGGCGGGTCAACAGGAGATCGACGCGCAGCTCCAGCACTACGCGACGTTCGGCGTGTCAGCGGCGCACAACAACCCGCTGCCGCCGGAGAACGATGATGGGAGTGGACCGCCAGGAGGGATACAAGGCTCGCAGCCGTTTCGCCCGCCGTACTCGCCGGCCAGCCCCGACCTGTTCACAGTAGTGCTCGATCCCAGCGGCCACGTCCGCGTGGACGACGACAACGTCCTGAGCTACGGCGTGCCGGTGGTCGCCGCGGCGCGGCCGGTGCTGCGCGGCGAGCAGCCTCATCTCTCGACAACTGTGCGGGCCGATGGGCATATCTTCCGGCTCTACATCACCACTGCGTCGCAGGATGAGCAGGTCGCGGCCGTCGTCGTGGAGGGCATCTCGCTCGACGTGCAAGACCAGCAGCAGCTCAATCTGGTGCGCACGCTGGCACTGCTCTATGTCGTCGTCCTGCTGCTGACGTTCCTCTCCAGCCTGTACCTTGCCGAGCGCGCCCTGCGGCCGGCGCGGCTGGCGTTCCTGCGCCAGCGTCAGTTCGCCTCCGCGGCCTCGCACGAGCTGCGCACGCCGCTGGCCGTGATTCGCTCCGAGGCGGAGCTGGCCTCCGCGCTGTTGGGCGACGCCCTCGCTGCCGCGCGCGCGCGCCTCGATAGACAACACGCGCCCGCACCCGACGACGTCACCGCACCGATCGAAGAGGCGCTCGGCGAGACGCGCGCGGTCGCTGCCGAGGTGGACTTCATGACCCGCATGGCGAACGGCCTACTGCTGCTCGCGCGCGACGAGGCCGACGCCCGCGCGCATACCTGGACGGCGGTTGACCTCCGCGCCATCGTGGAAGAGGCAGCGGCGAAGGTGCGCCCGCTGGCCGAGCGCGCAGGGCTGAGTCTGCGGGTGGGCGAGCACGGTGCGAACGCATCAAGCGAGATAGGGCCGCTATGGGTGCGGGGCGATCCCAGTCTGCTGCGGCAGCTTGCCTTCAATTTGCTCGACAACGCGGTACGCTATACGCTGGCCGGGGGCAGCATCAGCGTCGCGGTGCGCGGCGAGCGGCGCGTCCACGTGCCGGGCGATCTCAGGCGCCATGCTACCGTGACGATCAGCGATACTGGAGTTGGCATCGCCGCCGAGCACCTGGACCACATCTTCGAGCCGTTCTACCGGGCGCTCTCGACCCGCCCGCCGCGCGACGCCGAGGTGGGCACCGGCCTGGGTCTAGCTCTGGCTCAATGGATCGTGCGCGCGCATGGTGGCAGCGTCGCCGTGCAGAGCGCGGTCGGTCAGGGCACAACTGTCACCGTCGAGCTGCCGCTGGCCGCCGCTCCCACGCTTTCGTGAGAATCTCCACATCATAAGAAGCCTCACATCAAACGCCCATCACTCCTCAATGTTGCCTGCTTAAGCTGGTGGTTGTCGGCGCGATGATGCCGCGCCACCTGCCAACAGAGCTCACATCCGGAGGAGATCCCTCATGAACGCAACGACCATTCAACTGCCGCCGGTGGACGGCGAGCAATCGGCCACAGGCACGCCCACGCCCGCACCCATCCCGACCGATACGCCGCCGCTCGAGTATCCCACTGAGGCGCTCCCGCGCGCTCGCTCCGAGGTTGTGGACGCCGACCCCGCCGCGCCAGCGGCATACCCGTGGGGAGCAGCCGCGATCCCGGAGGCGGCGACACCCCCGTTCGGTGGCGGCGGAGGCTGGCCGCCAGCCGAAACGCCGGCGCGGCGTCCCCGCAGGCGACCGCCGCGGTTCGCCGTGCTCGCACTGGTGCTGCTGCTGACGCTGCTGGTGGGCGGCGGCGCCGGAGCCGCCATCGCCAGCCGTGCCAACTCCAGCGGCACAGTCGTGCTCGGCGCGACCTCGGCACCCGCGATCACGCTCTCCTCCAGCACGGCAACGCTCCAGAAGGACGCTGAGGCCGTCGCGGCGGCCGTCGAGCCATCGGTGGTGAAGATTACGAGCGTCGCGCAGGGTGGCGAGGCGATCGGCTCCGGCGACATCCTGACGAGCGATGGCTATATCGTCACCAACGACCACGTCGTGCGGGGCTACAGCAGCTATAGCGTCACCCTGACGAACGGCAAGACCTACCCGGCGACACTCGTCGGCCAGGATCCACAGGACGATCTGGCGGTGCTCAAGATCGCCGCCACGGGGCTGAAGCCCATCGCGTTCGCTAACTCCTCCACAGTGCAGGTTGGTGCGTTCGCTGTCGCCATCGGCTATCCGCTGGGGCTGCAAGAGTCCGCCACACTGGGTACCGTCAGCGCGGTCAACGGCACCGCCAGCGAAGCGCCCAGCGGTCCGGCCGCCGAGCTGACGGGTCTGGTGCAGACGACCGCGACGATCGCCCCCGGCAACAGCGGAGGCGCGCTGGTCAATTTGCAGGGCCAACTGATCGGCATCCCAACGCTCGAGGAGACCAACAGCGAGACCGGCACGGCCTCCGGCATCGGCTACGCGATCCCCGCCAGCCGCGTCCAGTATGTCGCCAGCCAGCTCATCGCGCACGGCCAGCTTACCAGCACTGGCCAGGGGTTTATTGGCATCCAGGCGCAGGACGTGACGCCGCAG
>DASVAA010000112.1:0-7669 GCA_036376595.1 Ktedonobacterales bacterium
TTCGGCCGCTGGCAGCCGTTCCTGCCGTGGCTGGTGCCGCTGGGCGCGGCGCTTGGTCTGGCGCTTAACGTCGCCAACGCCCTGCCCGACCTGGAGGACGACGCGGCGGCGGGCATCCGCGGGCTGCCGCATCTGCTGGGCGAGCATGCGGGCCGTCTGGTGGCGTGGGGAACGCCGCCGCTGGTGCTCGGTGTGATGCTGCTGCTGGCGGTGACGGGCCTCGTGCCGGCGCGGTCGCTAGGGTTGATCGTCGCGGCCGCTGGCGCGCTGCTGCCCTCGCTGGCGGCGCCGCTGCTCTACCGGCTGCGCCCCATCCCGCGAACACTGCGTATCGGCTTTCTGCTGCAAGGCGCGGGGGTGATCGTGCTGGGCGGCGGCTGGCTAGCGGCCGTGGTGTAGGGGACGACGGGGAACGCGAAGGCCGCGAAGCCAGCGCGAAGTTCGCGAAGGAGGAGAGGCGATTCACCGCAGAGGAAACGGTGGCAACGGAGGACAGAGAGGAGGGAGGGCGAGTGAACCCGCGCCGAGAGGTATTCCGCTACGAGACCCGCCTGCGCGAGCTAGACATCGCTCTTCGCGGCCTTCGCGTTCTCCGTCACCCACGTTGAGCAGCTACGAGAACTCGATCTCGCCGCGGCAGACGGCCAACGCACGGCGGGCCAGCGCCGGCACACCCTCACCGAGCGTGGCGAAGAACGGATCGTCGGTCGTGCCGGCGAGGTGCCGCTTGTAGCTGCCCTCCAGCAGCACCGCGAGCTTCCAGATGGCGAGCGCGACGTAGAACGGCACATCGGTCAGCACGCGGCCGGTGCGCTCGGCGTAGCGCGCAACGAGCTGCGTCCGCGTGGGGAAGCCTGGCAGCGCTGTCACGCGCCACGAGTCTTCGAGCGCCGTGGTGGGGTCGTCCTGCTCCATCCAGAACGAGAGCAGGTAGCCGAGGTCGGCCAATGGGTCGCCCAGGGTCGCCATCTCCCAATCGAGGATCGCCACGATGCGCGCCGGCGGCTCCGGCGCGTACATTGCGTTATCGAGCCGGTAGTCGCCATGCACGATGGTCGCTGGCGGCGACTCCGGCAGGTGGGCCGCGAGCCAAGTGGTCACGGCGTCGAGGTCCGGCAGCGAGCGGTTGCGCGAGGCGTCGAGCTGACCCGTCCAGCGGCGGAGCTGGCGTTCGAGATAGCCGGCGGGCTTGCCCAGGTCGCCCAGCCCCACGGCGGCGTAGTCCACCGCGTGCAGCTCGGCCAGGCGGTCCACCAGCTCGTAGCCCAGGCCCGCCCGCGCGGATTCATCGGCGGCGAAGGCCGGCGGCAGCGTCTCGCGGATCACGGCGCCTTCGGCGCGTTCCATCAGGTAGAAGGGTGCGCCGATGACGGCCGTATCCTCGCAGAGCAGCAGCGGCCGCGGCACCGGCACGCCGGTCTGGATTAGCCCGCGCAGCACGCGGTACTCGCGCCCCACGTCGTGCGCCGTGGGCAGCAACGGACCGCGCGGCGGCCGGCGCAGCACCCACCGTGCGTCGCCGCGCGTCACGAAGAACGTCTCGTTCGAGTGGCCGCCGCGAATGCGCTCGACCTCCAGCGGCTGGCCGGCGGTGTCGGGCAGCGCCGTATCGAGGTAACGCGCCAGCGCCTCGGGGTCCACCAGCGGCGGCAGCGAACCGCTCATGCGCATCCTCCCTCTGCCCCCTGCGCTCGCCGATCGAGCGCGGAGCGGGCGGCCGATCTGCACGGCGCCTGAACCTGCGGCGAGACAGTGAAGTCGAGCATCGTGGCGCCTCCAATTGATTCGAGGGGAACGGGGCACGCGAAGCATGCGAAGTATACGCGAAGCACGCGAAGGGATCTGTCGTCAATGTTGAGGTTGTAGCACATGCGAGCGCCCGGTGGTAGGATGCCAACCGCTACCCAGACTACCTGCCTGTCTCAGCGTCGCCATGCTACCGCAGCGCCCGCCGGCACGCAAGCCATGTGAGAACCCAGGCCCCGCCCATGCTACAATGCCACAAGAGGGCAGTCTAATCTTCCATCAGCGGGAACGGGGGAGCGCAGCGCATGGCGACGCGGCAGCAGGAGCGGGAGCAGCAGCACGGCACGGACGTTCGGGCGCCAGTGGGCGTCTTCGATTCGGGGGTTGGCGGGCTGACGGTGCTGCGCGAGCTGCTGCGCGAGCTGCCCGACGAGCGCTATCTCTACTTCGGCGATACCGGTAACTGCCCCTACGGCCCGCGCGGCAAGGACGAGATCGTCACCCTCTCGCTGGCCGCCGGGCGCTGGCTGCTGGAGCGCGGTGCCAAGATCATCGTCGTCGCCTGCAACACCGCCTCGGTCTGGGCGCGTGACGAGCTGCGCGCGCAACTGGGCAATCCCGCCGGGGTCGAGGTGGTGGCCGTAGTGCCGCCGGTCAAGCCCGCCGCCCGGGAGACGCGCCGGCGCATCATTGGCGTCGTGGCGACCGAGGCGGCGGCCAAAGGCGAGCATGTCCGCGAGCTGATCGAGCAGTTCGCCCCCGATATGGAGGTCTACACCAGGGGCTGCCCGGAGCTGGTGCGACTGGTGGAGGCCGGCGTGCTGGAGGGATCCGAGGCCGAGGCGGCGGTACGCGCCGAGATCGGGCCGATGCTGGCGCGCGGCATTGACGTACTGGTGCTGGGGTGTACGCACTTCCCCGCGATGCGTGGCGCGTTCGAGCGCGTCGCCGGCCCCGGCGTTGAGGTGATCGATTCCGGCGCCGCCATTGCCCAGCGCGTACGCTACCTGCTGGCACGCGACAGTCTGCTCGCGCCCCCCGGCGTGGCGGCCGAGGAGCCGCGCGCACCGACGGGGTGTGATGAGTTCTGGTGCAGCGGCGACGCCGTGCGGTTCAGCCGCGTCACCTCGGCGATCCTCGGCCATCCCGTCACCGCCCGCTACGCCGAGGGTATGCTGTTCGCTCCGGCGCACGTTTAGAGGGGCAACGGTGAATGCGGAGGACGCAGAGATTCGCGGAGGACGCGGAGGGGAGAGAGACTGGACAACCCGACGCCTGTTCTGAGGCACGAGGGCCTGCTACGCGAAGAATTGGCGTAGCGCCTGGGCTACCACCGCCGGCTTGCCGCCGCGATTGGTCGTGCTGAGGTCACTCGACCCACCGTGATCCAGCCCTGGGAACTCGACGCGCTGGACGTGGGGCAACACCTGCTCCAGGGCGTCCAGGGCGACTTTCAAGTATCGCGGGCTCTTGCTCCCACCCAGCAGCAGCACCTCCGCCTGCACGGCCCGGAAGCGCTCGAGGGTCTCGGCCATTTGGGCGACCAGCGTGAAGTCATAGTGCAGCGTCGGCGCGAGCTGCCGCATCGTTACGTCGCCGGGCCGCGCCGACTTGTCCTCCTGCGCCATCCCCGTCTTGGTGAAGGACTCCAGCAGCCAGCGGGGCATGACGTTGAGGATCGGCGGTCCCATCTGTGCGCCCTTCATGCCCGTCACCAGCGCCGCCGCGACCTCGCCCTCGGCCATCTCACGGTCGTAGCGCGGCAGGAACGCCGTCGAGATCGACTGATTGACGATCAGCGCCGGCTCGTAGAGCGCGGCTTTGTGGATCGTGGGCAGGGTGAGCCCCGCCTGAAGGCAAATGAGGCCGCCCGCGCTGACGCCGAAGACGTTACGCGCGCCCGTTTTGGTCAGCAGGGCGTCAAGATCATCAACCTCCGCCTGCATGCTGTAATCCGCGCCGAACGGGCCGCTGAGGCCGCGTCCGCGCCGGTCGGGCAGGTAGACGGTGAAGGCGTCGGCCAGTGCCGTGGCGAGCTGCATGTGGCTCTGGGCCGACTCCATCGCGCCGTGCAGCATCACCACGCCCGGCCCCTGGCCGAGCTGGCGGTAGCCGATGGTGGTGCCGTCTTTGGAGGTGACGGTGCCGGTCGCGTAGGGGTGCTGCGTGGTATCGGTCAGGGACTTCTTGATGCTGGTGGCCATGTTCTGATGTCTCCTTTTGCAACTGCGCGTGTCGTATCCACACGTGTGATCACTGGATGCCAGGCATCGGCTACTCCTCCCCTTCCTTGTCGGTCTCGGCCTTCTCGCCCTCCGCAAGCGCCCTGCTCTTCTCCTCCATGGCGCGGTAGCGGGCGTTCCACTCGACGAGGTCGCCCAGCGTGCCCGATCTGATCTCGCCAGCGGTCTCGCGTGTCCAGGCAAGCTCCGCCTCGCGCATCGCCAGCGTGTACTCGCTCTCGATGACGAACACCCTCGCCAGGCCTTGCTGCTGGACCACAACCTGCAATAGCGAGCGTATCTGCACGATCTCCAGCTCCAGCAGGCGGCAGCGCTGATCGAGGAGCGCGGCGATGTCCTCCGGCGGCAAGACGCCCGCGAGCGCAAGCCCGGCCTCGAAGCGCGTGTACTCTTTGGCTGGCGTGCCGAGCAGCTCGCTCACCCAGTCAAACAGCTCGATGCGGCCGGCGTCGGTCAGGCGGTAGACGGTGCGCTCGGGACGCCTCCCCTCGCGCTCGGTCTCTTGCGCGACGATTAGCCCATGCTGCTGGAGCGCCTCGACCACCGTGTAGAGCGAGCCGTAGTTGAGCTTGATGCTCTGGTCTTTGCCGCGCTCGCGCATCGTGGTCGCCATCTCGTAGGGGTGCATTGGCCGCTCAAACAGACTTGCCAGCACCGCCAGCGCGAGCGGGTTGCCCACCTTGCGCTTGGTCATCTCGTGCGTTCTCCGTTCTGGCACTTCGCCCGGAAGTATGCCGTGCCGTTTATCTCATGCCGTATATCCCTGCACGAGTATATGGCGCAAGAATATCTGCTGTCAAGAGTTGGCTTGGCGAATTCGTGATGAAGGTGAGGAGGTGGTATGGCGGGCGCGCTGCAATGAAGGACGCCAGGCGCTCCGCGAGAGCGTGCTACATCAGCGGGAGCTGGGCGAGGGTGTAGGCGTTGCCGTCGGTGCCGACGAAGTGATCCTGTCCATCGGCACCCGGAATCAGCCAGATCGGATTCTGCGGCCCTGCGTTCACGGGTTGAGCTGGAGGTAGCTGGCCGTCGCGTGCGTCACCGCCTGGGCCGAGAACGCCATCTGCTGATACGTGCCGTCCTTCCACAGCGGGATCAGGTCGCTGTAGTGGGCCGAGTACGGCTGCCCCGACTCACCGGTGGTCGTCACCCACAGCGAGGCGTCAAGGTTGCTCAGGTCAATGATCTCGCGCATCGAGGGTACCGCGCGCTGATCGTAGCTCGGCGGCACATCCGAGAAGCCGCCGTCACCGCCGACGTTGATCGTCACCGCGCCGCCCGAACGAGCGACGGTGCCCACGCCGAAGACCAGGTTCAGCGGCTGGACCGAGGCAAGCGGGTGGTCGAAGTGCGCCTGATGGATCTGGCCCCAGGTCGGCAGCGTCCCGTTCGCGCCGCGGAGCTGGCCCATCGCCCAGGCCAGCGCGCCGGCGATCGCCTTGTCGCGCGCGGCGGGAGAAGCAAAGAATGGCGGCGTGGGACTGGCGACCTGCTCCAGCAGCAGCGAGTAGAGGCCACTGGACGAGTAGTTCGAGCGGTACAGCTCATAGAGTTTCTGGCCCATCAGCGGCAGCAGCATCGAGCGCAGCAGCTCGCCGGTGGCGACCTCATAGACCGCGGCGGCGGTGCTGCTCGCGTCCATGCGCCCGTTCCAGCCGGTCAGCGCCTGTGCCGCGGTGGCCGCGTCCCCGCCCGCGACATGCCCTGCCGCGATATAGGCCGGCACGAGCTGCGCAGTGGGGATCGCGTAGACGTCGGTCTGGATCGCCGCGAAGTCGTTGGGCGAGAGCAATTGCGTCGCGCTCAGCAGGTCTACGATGCGCCGCGCGCGGTAGCCCTGGTCCCAGCTCGCGGTGACGTAGATCGGGTAGTCGTCGGGCACGATCTGGTTGTTGGCCGTGGCGATGATATGCGTGGGCGGATTGAAGAGCCGCGGCATATCGGCCTGGGGCACATAGCCGCGCCACTCGTAGGTCGGGTCGGTCCCGTCCACCGGCAGCGTGTCGTTCTCAGGATCGCGAATCGGCAGCAGGCCCGACATGCGGTAGCCGATGTTGCCGGCAGTGTCGGCGTAGACGAAGTTCTGGCTGATCGAGATGTCGTCCACCGCGGCATTGAACTGCTGCCAGTCGGTAGCCTTGTCAAGCTCGTAGAAGCCCTCGAAGGTATAGATCGGCTGTAGCGCCGTCCATTTGAGCGCCACGTCAGGGTAGCCCTTGAGGTCGCTGACCGCCGAGTTGAGCAGCGGGCCGTGCTGCGTCGAGCGGACGGTGAACGTCACCGGCGCGCCGCCGCGCACAGCGATCGTCTCGGTGCGCGTCTGGAGCGGGCGCCAGACGCCATGATAGAGATACATCCCCGGATGGTTGGCCGGGTCGAGTGTCTCCAGATAGAGGTCGGTATCGTCGGCGCCGACGTTGGTGACACCCCAGGCGATGAAGTCGTTGTGGCCGATGATCACGCCGGGCGTGCCAGGGAATGAGAAGCCGATCGCGTCGAGACCGCCGCCGCGCAGGGCCACCTCGTACCAGATGGAGGGCATGTTGATGCCCAGGTGCGGATCGTTGGCGAGCAGCGGCTTGCCGGTTGTGGTGCGCGTGCCGTCCACCACCCAGTCGTTGCTGCCCAGTGAGTCGCTGATGTCGCCGAGCAGGTCATGCACCACGCTCGCGCCGCGCAGTAGGTCGGGCGAGAGGCTGGCGAAGGCGCGCGCGACGGCAGCGGATGGCGCCGCCTGTGTGGCCGCGGCGAGCGGATTGGGCACCGCGACATCCGGCGGAATGTTGACCGAGGGGTTGAGCGGGGCGGCATTGCCGCCGGCGGTGAAGAGCGTAGGGTTGGCGTTAGGGTACGGCGGGAAGAGCGCGCTGGAGAGATCTGGGCCGAGCTTGGCGAGCAGCATCGCCCGTGTGTATTTGTAGTACCACTGATTGTCGAGCGAGAGCGCCACCACGCGGCCGTAGGCCAGCGAGTCGAGCGGCGTCCACGCACGCGGGGAATCGCCGAGGATCGTGAATTCGAGCGGCAGCGAGTTGTGATGGGCGTTGAGGAAGGCATTTACGCCGTCGCTGTAGGCTTGCAGCTCGCCCTTGGTCGTGGGGTCCAGGCCGGCCAGCTCGTCGCGCGCGGCGTCTTCGAGGTCGAGCGTGCGCAGGAACCCATCGGCGTCGATCAGGCTGTTGTCATCGCCCGCCCCGAACAGCTCCGCCAGACGCCCGGCCGCCACATCGCGGTTGAATTCCATCTGAAAGAGGCGGTCCTGCGCGGTGACATACCCTTGAGCGAAGGCCACGTCGTGGAGCGTCTGCCCGGTGATGTGCGGCACGCCCCAGCGGTCGCGGATCACCGACACCGGCGCCTGCAAGCCACTCAGCGTGAGCGTGCCGGAGGTCTGCGGCAGCGTGCGCCCGACGAAGAGCACCGCGCCGCCGGACAGCACGAGCGCCAGCGCGACGAGCACCGCCAGCACGGTGACCAGGATGCGGCCCAGGACGGAGAAGAGCTTGCGCATGGCACGACCTCGGTGGTATCGTACAAGCACTATCGAGATATATCGAAAAGTGCAACCCGTCCCGCGGCGGGCACGTAGATAGCGGCAGGGAGGGCACAGGCGGTGCAGACCAGGCGGCAGGGCTGGCGGGAATGTGCCGCCGGTTGCCGCCCAGTCTAGCAGGTTGCCG
>DASVAA010000113.1:0-51987 GCA_036376595.1 Ktedonobacterales bacterium
CCGCGACGCCCTGCTGCGCGCGGCGGTCGAGCGGTTGCGCGCGGCCGTCACCGTGACGGCCGTCTCTTCGATCTACGATACAGCGCCGCTGCTGGTGACCGATCAGCCGCGCTTTCACAACGCCGTGCTCGCCGGCACGACGGCGCTGGAGCCATTGGCGGTGCTGCGGGCCGCGAAGGCCATCGAGCGCGAGCTGGGGCGCGTGCGGGGTCGGCGCTACGGTCCGCGCAGCATTGATATTGACCTGATCTTCTACGACGAGCTGAGCCTGCGCGGCGACGAGCTGACGCTGCCGCACCCGCGGATCGCCGAGCGTGCCTTCGTGCTGGCGCCACTGGCCGAAATCGTGCCGGGCCGGCCGCTGCCGGTGCTGGGCGCGACGCCGGAGGAGCTGCTGCGCGCGCTGGGCACAGCCGACGTGCAACGTCTCGGCCCCTTGTTCCCTTAGGGGCGCTGGCGTATAATGGCGCGCGTGCAGGCCACCCAGACACGCGCGGTGTCACGATGGGTGCGCTCAGGCGCGCCCCAGCGTGCAGGCGGGATGCACGAGGAAGACCGAGGCGGGTGACGTGGTAGGCAGCAGTGTCTTTAGTGGCCGGCTCGAAGCATTCCGGCTCGTCGAGCTGCTCCAGATGATGGGGCTTGGTCCCAGCACCGGCGAGCTGCACCTGCACCGTGACACCGACGAGGAGGGCATCCTCTATTTCAACCAGGGCGCGCTGGAAAGCTGCGCCGAGCATGATACCGAGGCGCTGACCCTGGGGCACGTCTTGCAGCAGCTCGACCTGGTGTCGTCCGGCGAGATTGCCTACGCCTTCGAGCAGCAGACCCACGATCCCCTGGGCAAGCGTATCGGCGAGCGCCTGATCGATCTCGGCATCATCACCCACGACCAGCTCCTCGAAGCGCTGCGCACCCAGACGCTATGGATCGCCCGCGAGCTGGCGCGCTGGGACAGCGGCTCGTACGAATTCCACCCCGGCGAGCCGCTGCCACCTTCGCTGGCCGCGCCGCGGCTCGAAGCGCAGGTGGTGGCGATGGAGGTGCTGCGCTACGAGCACGAATGGGAGGCGCTGCGCGGCTATCTGCCGGAGGGCATGCGCACGCGCCTGGCGATGACGCTGGAGCCGCCTGCCGACCATCCGCTGCTCTTCGATGTCGCCGACTGGCGGGTGATCGCCAAGGTCAATACGCACGCCTCGGTGCGGCGCATCGCCACGGCGCTGCACATGCCCGAACTCCAGATCGCGCAGCAGGCGGGACGGCTGGTCCACGCGGGTCTGCTCAAGCCGCTGGGCGCGACAGGGCGGCCCGGCCTGCCGGCGGAGGCCCGCCGCCTCGATATGCAGCATTTCGATCTCTTCACGCTGCTGATCGGCATGGAGCACGAGTGGCACAAGCGCAAATCGCTCACCGATCGGCTGGTGGCGCTGGCGGGATTCGTCAACAAGACGATGGCGGCGCTGGGCGAGGCGTGCCAGGCCAACGGGCTGAGTCTGGCGCCCGAGACGCTCGCCACACTGCTGGCGCAGAAGGGCCTGCTGGGTGTCGGCGAGTACCAGTTCGTGATCGCGCGCAATCGCATTGACGTCGAAGACTTCCGACGCTTCTGCAAGCGGGCGCTGGATGGCTCGGCGCACGGGGCGATCGGCACCGCCAAGCTCTTCTACGATAGCGTCTTCGGCGTGCTGGAGGCCGCGTTGCGCACAGCCTTCGAGGCCATCAATGCGCGCGTGGCGTCGCCGGTGGAGCGCACCCAAAACCGCGAGGCGTGGGAGGCACTCTTCCTGACGTTCAACGAGCAGGAGGGCGCCGAGGCCTAACGGCCGGGATGGTGGAGCGCGGAAGCGGAGACAAGCGGAGCGGCACAGAGTAGGGGCACGGCCGATCCGCGGGTGGCGGCACGCGCCGCTGGAGAATGGAGGTGCGCAGATGGCCTCAGAGGATGAGTATTGGACACCGGCCGGCGCGCCGACGCTGATGGTGATCGACGATTCGCCGTCCATTCGCACGATCATCCAGGCGGCGTTCGCGCGAGTGGGCATCCCGGTGCTCGGCTACGCCGACGGCATCACGGCAATCGCGGCGCTCACCCGCGACGAGGTGCCCGTCCCCGACCTGGTGCTGCTCGACATCGGCATGCCTAAGATGAACGGCTACGAGGTCGCCAGCATCCTGCGCACGACCTATGGGCCGGATACGTTGAAGATCGTGATGCTCACGGCGCACGACGGCCCGGTCGATCGCGTCCACATCAGGCTCATCAAGGCGAAGATCATCGCCAAGCCGTTCCGCGTCTCGGAGGTGGTACGCACCGTCTGCGAAATGCTGAGCTATCCGCTGCCCCACCTGCGCTCGGCTCCCGCCGCCGTGCCGAGTGACCGCGAGTGATCTTCATGGCGATCGGCAGCCAGCCGTTGGCCTGAGGCCGAAGGACGACGCGGGAGCGGGGTGGCGAGGGGCGGCGAGGGATAGCGAGGGATGGCGAGGAGCGAAGCTGAGAGGAGCGCGGCGTGCCAAGCGACGACCTAACCGGCCAGCAGCGACAACGGCTTACCTTCGGACCAGAGCTGGAGGCACTCGATAGCCCGCTGAGTGCCGAGCAGGCGGCATCGCGCCCAGCCGCGGCGGAGCCGGGCTACCTGCTCTTCCGCTGCGCGGGTGTGGATTGCGCGGTGCCGCTGGTGGCGCTGCGCGAGGTGCTGCCACACTGCCCAGATGCGCTCCCTCTGCCTCACAGCCCGGAGTGGCTGCTGGGCGTCTTCGCGCTGCGTGCCGAGCTGGTCGGCCTCGCCGATCCGGCACCGCTGCTGTTTGGCGCCGCGGGTGATCACGCCGGCCCGCAAGCGCACAGTGCGGCGCTGCTTGCCGGCCACAACGAGCGTGTGCTGGCGTGGGCGGTCGAAAGCATCGGCGCGACGGCTCCGCTGACCCAAGAGGCATACGAGGAGGGCGGCGGCGATCGGCCGGCGGTGTCCATCGCCGAGATGCCGCCCGATACCCTGGACGTACCGGGCACGCTCGATGCGCCAGCGAGGCCAGGCGTCGCCGCGGCGTATGGCGCGGGGGAGATCGCGGCCTCTGGACAGCGCTATGCCGTGATCGACGTTGGGGCATTGCTCGCGGACATGCTGCGCGCACTCGAAGAAAGGCCGGCAGGCGCATGATGGACCACGACGACAACCCGCGGTCTCACGACGATGACCAGCCCGCCGGCGATAGTCCGGGGAGCGCGGGACTTACCGACGACGAGCAGGCGGTGCTGGCCGCGTTCCAGGCGCGTGGGCCGCGCCCCTCGGCGTGGCGGCCGCCCGTGGTTCCCACGCCACCTGTGCCAGCGAATGGAGAGTCCCTCGAGGGTGACGCCGAGCGCGACATGTCGGCTTGGCGCATGCCCGCGGCCGATGAACTGGACTACATCCCGCCGGAGATGATGCGCGCGTTCGCCGCCGAGGCCTCGGAGGCGCTGGAGGGCCTGCGCACGTGGACGCTGCGCTTCGAGCGCGAGGGCGCGCGCGACGACGCGTTGGAGCTAGGGCGTATCGCGCACCAGATCAAGGGCACCGCGGCGACGATGGGCTTCGGTGTGCTGGCCGACCTGATGCTGATCTACGAAGACGTGACGAAAGCTGCGCTGCGGCGCTCCGGGCAGGACCAGGGGGCGACCGCGCGGACGCTGCTGGCGATGCTCGATCCCATCGAGCAGGCGATCCTGGCGGCGCGCGCCGAGCGCGAGGCCGATCCGGCACTGGTGGCCGCCGCGCGGCAGTTGCGCGAGGAGTGGGCGGCGGCTACCGGCGGGAACGACCCTTACCCCGGCGCCCTTGCTGGCGCCGGCACATGGGATCCCGCGGCATCTTCGGTGGGCGAGACGCTGGCCGAACTGGCGCGCGATACCGATGCCGAAGAGACCATGCCGCTGCCGATCGCGCGCGTCGAGGCGCCGCTGCGGGTGGATCCGCGCCGCCTGGACGCCCTGATGGCGCATGTCAGCGGGCTGACGCTGGGGCGCGGCGCGCTGCTGCGGGCGCGCGACGATCTGGCCCTCCTCTACGCCGAGTTCGAGCAGATGGTGGCGCGGGTGAGCACACTGGTGGACCAGCTCGCCGATACGCGACCCGCGCCCCCCCAGCCCCAGCACCCGATTGCCACCTCCACGGAAGAAGACGCGCGCCGCGGCGGCCTGGGACGCCGGTTCTTCGGCCGCTCGGGAAGCCAGCCCGTCCAGCAAGGCGGCCAGGGGCTAGGGGAAAGAGGCGGCGGCACAACCGACCTGGAGCGCTTCACCGAACTCGATCAGACGGTGATCGCGCTGCGCGAAGCGGTGGACGATCTGGTGACGACGGGCCGCACGCTGCGCGACGGGCTGCGCCAGCTCGGCCGCGTCGGCAGCGATCAGGCGGTCACCGCGCAGGTGATCCAGGACGACGTACTGCACATCCGGCTGGTGCCTTTCGGCGATCTCGTGCCGCGCGTAGAGGTAGAGGCGCGGCGGCTGGCGCGCGCGCTAGGCAAGGCGATCACGTTCACCGTCGGCGGCGAGCTGACCGAGCTGGACCGCAACATCAGCGACGGGCTGGCCGAGCCACTGCGTCAGCTCGTGCGCAATGCCGTGGTGCACGGGATCGAGCTGCCCGCCGAGCGCCTCGAAGAAGGCAAGCCGCCGATAGGGTCTGTCTGGCTGCGGGCCGAGCACCGCGGCAGCGAGGTGGTGATCGAGGTTGGCGACGACGGCTGCGGAGTCAATCCACACCGCATGGCGGCTGCGGCGCTGGCGCAGGGCCTGCTCGACCTCGAGCAGGCGCGGTCGTTGAGCCTGACACAGGCGCTGGACCTGATGTTCCTCCCCGGCATCACCACCGGACCCGACGCGAGCGTGCACAGTGGGCGCGGCATGGGACTGGACGACGTACGCACAGCCATCGAGCGGCTGCGCGGCAGCATCTCGGCGCGCCGCGATCCACGGGGCGGCACGGTGTTCCGCATTCGCGTGCCGATCTCGCTGAGCGCGGTGCAGGCGCTCGTCGTCCGCGCCGGCGGCTATGGCTACACGCTGCCCTTCGCATCGGTCGCCAGCACCGCCGCGCTCCAGCCGTCGGAGCTGCTGGTGCGCGTCGAGCGCGACGAGACAGGGCGCGAGCAGCGTCACATGCGCATCCGCGTCGCGCCGCGTCAGGTGGTGGAGACGCCAGGTGAGCTGCCGGAGAGCGCGCAGACCTGGGAGGAGATCCCGGCGGTGCCGCTTGCCGAGCTGCTGGGCTTTGCGCAGGAGCTGCTCGATCCGCAGCCGGCGCTGGTCGTCGAAGCAGGGTCACGCCGCGCGGCGCTGCTGGTTGATGCGACCCTCGAGCAGCACGACGTGGTAGTGCAGGCGCTGCCAGCGCACCTGCGGCGGCGGGTGGTGCGTGGGGCAACGGTGACACCAGACGGCGAGCTGCTGTGGCTGCTCGATCCGACTGAACTGCTGAGCGATCTCGCCACCGGCCGCTACGATCAGCGGCCCAGGCTCCGCCCGGCCGCCGACGCGCGTGACGACACGCTGGCACCGACCGTGCTGGTAGTGGACGACTCCGTGTCGATCCGCCACACGCTGGAGCAGACGCTGACGCGCGCCGGCTTTGCGGTGCAGCTGGCGCGCGACGGCATCGAGGCGCTCGACCTGATGCTCGTGCGGCCGCCGCGGGCGTTGCTACTCGACATCGAGATGCCACGGCTCGACGGCTTCGAGCTGTTGGCGATCATGCGCGAAACGCCCCCGCTGGCCGCCGTGCCAGTGGCGATGCTGACCTCACGCGCGGCGCCACGACACCAAACGCGCGCCCGCGAGCTTGGCGCCGCCGCCTATCTGATCAAGCCATGCCCGCAAGAGACGTTGATCGAGACCGTCCAGGCGCTGATCGCCGCTCCGGTGACGCAGGGATGAGCACGCCCGCACCCTCGCCGCACGCTGTGCCCGGCGCACCAGCACCCGGTACGAACGGCCATGCCAAGCCCTCGTCAGGGAGTCTCAGCCGGCAGGGACGCGCCGCACTGGCGGTGGTCGCAGGGCGCGCGGCCGGCGCGCTCTCGCGGCGACTGGGTCGCGGCGGCGGCACGAGCCTGCCGGGCCTGGTGGCGCAGCGGCTCGATCCTGATATCGCCGCCTACCTCGCCGCCCAATTGCGCCACGGCGCGGTGGTCATCACCGGCACCAACGGCAAGACCACCACCAGCGGGCTGACGGCCGGCGTGCTGCGTGCGGCGGGCCTGCGCGTGTGGCGCAATCGCGAGGGCGCCAACCTGCTGCGCGGCATCGCGGCGGCGCTGATCATCCGCGCGCGGCCGAGCGGGCGCCTGCGCTGGCACGGCAACGCCGCGGCGGTCTTCGAGGTAGACGAGGCGGCCTTCGCGGCGGTGATCGCAGCGGTGCGGCCGCGGGTCGTCGCCATCACCAATCTGTTCCGCGACCAGCTCGACCGCTACGGAGAAGTGGATACCGTCGCCGAGCGCTGGCGCGCCGCGCTGCGCCGCCCGCCCGCCGGCACCACGCTGGTCCTCAACGCCGACGACCCAGCCGTCGCGGCGCTGGGCGCGGGCTTCGCCGGCCGCGTGGTGTACTTTGGCGTCGCGTCGGTCGTCGCGTCTGAGCCGAGTCCGCCAGGCGGCGTAGAGGTGGTGGATACGCGCACCTGCCCACGCTGCGGCGCCGTGCTCGACTTCGCGCCGCGCTTCTTCAGCCACGTCGGCCACTGGGTCTGTCCGGGCTGCGGCTACGCGCGGCCAGCGCCGACAGTGGAGGCGCGCGACGTGCGGCTCGACGGCCTGGAGGACACGCGCTTCACGCTCGCTACGCCGGGCAAGCCTGATGCGCCTGATGCACCGGCCTCCACGCGCGCGGTCCGCCTGCCGCTGCCCGGACTCTACAACGTCTACAACGCGCTGGCCGCCGCGGCGATTGCCTCTGCGCTCGATCTGGGTCCCGCCGCGCTCGACGCGCTGGAGCGGTTCGCGCCCGCCTTCGGCCGGGCCGAGCGCATCGTGGTGGACGGGCGCACCGTACAATTGCTGCTGGCGAAGAATCCCACCGGGCTGAACGAGGTGCTGCGGACGCTGGCGGGCAGCGCGAGCGCGGGCGCGGGCACAAACGGCGAGCAGCGGCATGTGCTGCTCGCGCTCAACGACCACGCCGCCGACGGCGAAGACGTCTCGTGGATCTGGGACGCGGGCATCGAGCGCCTGGCTGGCATGGCGGGTGACGTGACGGTCACAGGCACGCGCGCCTATGATCTGGCGCTGCGGCTCAAGTACGCCGGCATCACGCCCGCGCGGGTCGAGCCGGACCCCGCGGCCGCGCTGCGTGAGGCGCTGGCGGCGACCCCGGCCGGTGAGATGCTCTACGCGGTGCCGACCTACACGGCGATGCTGGAGCTGCGCGCGGCGCTGGAGCGTGGGGGCTACGTGCCACATTACTGGGAGTAGCGCGATGGGTAAGCACATGGCTGAGAACGACGAGCGGCCGTCGCTGACGTTGGGCCACCTCTACCCCGACCAGCTCAACATGTACGGCGACCGCGGCAACATCATCACCTTCACCCAGCGTTGCGCCTGGCGTGGTATCAGCTTGCGCGTAGTGCCGCTAGACTCTGGCGATTCACTCGACCCAGCCGCCTACGATCTGCTTTTCATCGGCGGCGGGCAGGATAAGGAGCAGGGCGAGGTCGCGCGCGATCTGCGCGAGGTGAAGGGCGCGGCCCTGCGCGCGGCGGTGGAGGCGGATATGCCGGTGCTGGCGGTCTGCGGCGGCTACCAGCTCCTCGCGCGCTACTACCGCCCGGCCGAGGGACCCGATCTCGAAGGTGCGGGCATCCTCGACGCCTGGACAATCCACAAGGGCAAGGACGTGCCGCGCTGCATCGGCAACGTGGCGCTGCGCTGGGGCGAGCGCACGCTGGTAGGCTTCGAGAATCACGGCGGCCGCACGTACCTGGGGCCGAGCGCCGAGCCGCTGGGGCACGTGCTCGTGGGCCACGGCAACAACAGCGAGGACGGCTTCGAGGGGGCGGTCTACCGCAACACCTTCGCCACCTATCTGCACGGCTCGCTGCTGCCCAAGAATCCCCATTTTGCCGATCATCTGCTGGGCCTCGCGCTGGCGCGTAAGTACGGGGAAGCCGAGGCCGCGCGGCTGCTGGTGCCGTTGGACGACGCGGCGGAGTGGCAGGCGCACGAGGCGATGCTGCGCCGCCTGGGCGTCGCGGCGGGGGCACGCGCGTAGCAGCGGGAGCAGGTTGTGCGCGCCACGCGGTCCCGGCGCTGTTACCCGCGCGTCACCCGCGGCGTAGTACAAGGTGAGACCTCCGCGGCAGGGGCGCTTTGGGAGGCACGGACGAAGGATCGGCTGCCGTTTCGGGGTCCTGGATACCAAGGGGCCAGGTGACGTCCGCGAGTGCAGTAACGGGCGAGCGCGTGGTGTCCTGCGCGCGAGCCTTTCCTGATGGCAAGTTGCTGCTCGACGCGGAGCTTTGGCACAACGTCTGCTCTTAGCTGAGTACGGACGGACGCAGACATGTGTCCGGACGTGCCGGCGCGAAGACGAAAGCACACGCAATGTCCATACACGGTACCAGGGGACATGGGGAGTCCGGTCGCGAGGCCGGAGCGCGCGGCGGGCGGCAACGCCGCACTGCGGAGAGCGGCGCGGGCCGCGGGAGGTGTTGCTGATCTCCCGCCTTTAGCGCCCCCTGGCGAGCGATCACAGAGCCGGGAGGTGTGGCGATGCATCAGTACGACGATCTGCTGGTGGATGCGCTCTTGGACGTGGGGTTCACCGTCGAGGAGGCCCTGCGCCTGATCGCCCTGGAAGAGCGCGTGGAGCGCGAGCGGCAGGAGGAGCAGGAGCGGCGCGAGTTCGCCGAGTGGATGACACGGATTTCGAGCATCTACGAATCGGGCGAGTGAGTCTACTCTGTTCTGAATCTCCATCACGGGCACGGTCTGGTCTTCAGGCCGTGCCTTCGTATTTTCCGGTAGCCACTGCTCGCCAAGCGTCTTGCCGCATCAGGCAGGCGAGTGATACCATAGGGCAGAGGGCATAATTTCTGCTGGGGCGACTGTACCAGCGCGGCTTGCCCGCCCACCTCCGCGACGGCCGCTCGCGATTCGTCCGCTCCTTGCTCGGCCGCTTGCACGCGCGCCTGTAGCGTTTTCCGCATCTGGCGGGTGCGACGCAGACGTGAGCGGCCCATATCTCGCGTGCGGGACGGAATGGCGATGCGGTAGGGTGGTGGAGGACCGCGAAGATGCAATCAAGACCGGCCGTTGGATAGCGTGAACGATGCGCGAGCGCGGCGCGGAGCTGGGTGCGGGCAAGCCGCGACGTGCGGCAAGGAGCGCTGCCTCGGCCGCACCGCGAGAGCCGTACCACTTGGGAGGAGGGATGTGCGATGAAGGCCGTTGTGATGGCGGGGGGTGAAGGCTCGCGGCTGCGACCCTTGACGGTAACACGTCCCAAGCCGATGGTGCCGATCGTCGGGCGCCCGGTGATGGAGCACATCCTCAACCTGCTCAAGGCGCACGGCATCACCGACGTGGTGGTGACGGTGCAGTACATGGCGAGCGCCATCGAAGATTATTTCGGCGACGGCGCGCAGCTCGGCATGAACATCGCCTACTCGCGCGAGGAGGTGCCGCTGGGCACCGCCGGCAGCGTCAAGAACGCCGAAGGGCTGCTCCAGGAGCCGTTCCTGGTGATCAGCGGCGACGCGCTCACCGACTACGACCTGAGCGCCATCACCAAGTACCACAACGAGAAGCGCTCGCTCGCCACCCTGACCCTCGCGCACGTCGCCAATCCGCTGGAGTACGGGGTGATCATCACCGACACCCGCGGCCACATTACGCAGTTCCTCGAGAAGCCGAGCTGGGGCGAGGTCTTCAGCGACACCATCAACACCGGCATCTACGTGCTCGACCCGTCGGTCTTCAGTTACATCCCCAAAGACAAGCCGACCGACTTCAGCCAGGATGTCTTCCCGGCGATGCTCAAGAAGGGCGACCCGCTCTACGGCTATATCGCCAACGGCTACTGGTGCGACGTCGGCAACCTGGCCGAGTACATGAAGGCCAATGCCGACGTGCTGCAAGGGCGCGTCAATGTCCCGCTGACCGGCACCGATCTGGGCGGCGGCGTGTGGGCCGAGGACGGCGTCGAGATCGCGTCGGACGCCCAGATTTTCGGTCCCGTCTGGCTGGGGCATGAGGCGCGCGTCAAAGACAACGTGATGATCCACGGTCCCAGCGTCGTCGGCCCCTATACCATCGTGGACGACCGCGCGCAGATCGACCGCAGCGTGGTGTGGAGCAACTCCTACATCGGCGAGCGCGCCGAGCTGCGCGGCGCGCTGGTGGGCGGCTCGACGCACATCAAGAGCAAGGCGGTGATGTTCGAGGGCGCGGTGATCGGCGACCACTCGGTGGTGGACGAGAACGCCATCATCCAGCCGGGCGTGAAGATCTGGCCCAACAAGGAGATCGAGACCGGCGCCGTCGTCACCAGCAGCATCATCTGGGGCTCGGCGGGGCGCCGCTCGCTGTTTGGGCGCTACGGCGTGACCGGCCTGGTGAACGTGGACATCACCCCCGATTTCGCCGCCAAGCTCGGCGCGGCCTACGGCGCGGTGCTCGACAAGGGCGCGGTGGTCTGCGTCAACCGCGACGACCACAAGACGCCGCGCATGGTCAAGCGCGCGATCATCTCCGGTCTGCCTTCGGCGGGCATCAACGTCTCGGATCTCGAGAGCGTGCCGCTGCCGGTGGCGCGCTACTACGTCCGCACGACGGATGCGGCCGGCGGCGTCCACATCCGCCTCTCGCCCTTCGATCCGCGCGTGATTGACGTTCGCTTCCTCGACGCCAACGGTCTCGACATCAGCAAGAACGCCGAGCGCAAGATCGAGAACCTCTTCTTCCGCGAGGACTTCCGGCGCGTCTACCTGGACGACATCGGCTCGATCGCCTATGCGCCCAACGTCATCGGCCGCTACCTCGATCCGTTCCTGGCACACCTCGACGTCGAGGCGCTGCGCAAGCGGCACTTCCGCGTGGTGGTGGATTACGGTCAGGGCGCCAGCGTGGACGTGCTCTCGCCGGTCTTCAACCGCATCAACGCCGACGTGATCGCGCTCAACGCGACCCGCGACCCGACCAAGTACTCGCGCTCGACCGACGAGTTCGACCGCGACATGCAGATCCTCGCCAACATCACTGGCACGCTCAAGGCCGACCTGGGCGTGCGCATAGACACCGCTGGCGAGCGCATCTACGTGGTGGACGACCACGGGCACCTGCTCGACGGTGGCAAGCTCCTGGCGGCGATAGCGCAGCTCGTGCTGCGCGGGCAGGGCGGCACCATCGCGGTGCCGGTGACGGCGCCGAGCGTGGTAGAGACGGTGGCCGAGCGCGAGGGCGGCAAGGTGGTCTACACCAAGGTGATGCCGCAGGCGCTGACCAGCGCGGCGATGCAGCCGGAGATGGTGATGGTCGGCGACGGCGCGGGCAGCTTCGCCTTCCCGGAGTTCCAGCCGGTCTTCGACGGCATGTTCGCCATCCTGAAACTGCTGGAGGCGCTGGCGCGCTACAACACGACGCTCTCCGAGGTGGTGGCCTCGCTGCCGCCATATCACCTGATCCGTACGCAGGTCAACTGCCCCTGGGAGTACAAGGGCAAGGTGATGCGCATCCTCAGCGAGCAGTATCGCGAGCGGCGCGAGCAGCCGATCGACGGCGTGAAGATCGATCTGGGCGAGGAGTGGGTGCTGGTGCTGCCCGACGCCGACCGGCCGCTCTTCCACGTGCTAGCCGAGTCCCGCTCGCGCGATGCCGCCCAGGCGCTGGCCGACAAGTACGCGCGCGTGGTGAGCGGCTTGCAGCATTGAGGGGATGAGGACACGGCCAACGCGAAGGACGCGAAGCCAGCGCGAAGGACGCGACGGGGAGAGCCGTGGCCCTCACCTCCGGCCCCCCCTCGCCCTGCGGGGCGAGGGAGAGAGCGGCGCGCTCGTGGAGGCGCGTGGTGTGCGCCCAAGGGGCCGGCGGATGAATCCGCGCCTGGAGGGCCTGCGGCGACTAGGCCCGCCTGAGCAGGCTTGAACCAGTCTGAACGGGCGAGCGGTGCCATGTTGGTGCGCGCAATGGCTGCCACGCTCCGCCCCCACCCGCAGGCGGCACCAGCGCGGGCGATGGGCACACGCAGGCCATGCCCGCCCGTCGCCCACTGCTTGCCGGTTCCCTCTGGCTCCGCTTAGCGCAGCGAGCGGAATGCTGCGCGCAGCTCGGCGGAGAAGATCTGTGGCTGTTCCCACGCCGCGAAGTGTCCGCCTTTGGCGACCGTGTTGTAATAGATGAGCTTGGGATACGCCCGCTCGGTCCAGCTACGCGGGGCTTGATATTGCTCGCCAGGAAAGACGCTCACGGCCACCGGAATGGCGACGCCCTTGGCGTTGAAAAAGCCTCCCCGATATTCCCAATAGAGTCGCGACGACGAGACTCCCGTCTTGGTCAGCCAGTAGAGCGTGATGTTATCGAGGATCTCGTCCCGCGTCAACTCGCCCGTGGCACTCGTGGTTCGCTGCAGCGCCGCGACGACCGCCGCGGCCGGCTGGCCGTTCGCATCATTGTGGTCGAGCAGCCAGGCGGCCAGGCCGACGGGGGAATCCGCGATGCCGTACAAGGTTTGCGGGCGCGCCGCCATGTACTTGGCGTACTCGACTTGCTTGAACGTGCGCTCCAACTGCTCATAGGCGCGTCGTTCCTCGGCTGAGAGACCAACTGGCGGCCGGTCACCAGCCTGCAAAGCCTGGTCGACGTCGGCGGGAACGGTGCCCGGCATGTTGGTGTGGATGGCGAGCAGCCCCGCCGGTGCCTGCAAGCCCATCTGGTCGACGACAAACGCCCCCCAGTCGCCGCCCTGGGCGACGTAGCGAGTGTAGCCCAGGCGCTGCATCAACGTGTCCCAGGCGCGGCCCATGCGCTCGGGGCCCCAGCCGGTCGTGGTCGGCTTTGCGGAATACCCGTAGCCTGGCATCGAGGGGATCACCAGATGGAAGGCGTCCTCGGCGCGTCCGCCATGGGCTGTCGGGTTGGTCAGGGGATCGATGATCTTGAGCTGCTCGATGATCGAGCCGGG
The DNA here is from genome assembly GCA_036376595.1 of Ktedonobacterales bacterium. GTDB lineage: Bacteria > Chloroflexota > Ktedonobacteria > Ktedonobacterales > JADMIN01 > SMAG-U1939. The sequence continues at coordinate 13,163 of DASVAA010000113.1, forward strand.
CCAGCCGTGGTTGACGAGGAGCGGCAACGCGCCGTCATGCTGCGAGCGCACGTGGATGAAGTGGATGTCCAGGCCGTCAATCTCGGTCATGAACTGCGGCAGGGCGTGCAGCCGCGCCTCCACCGTGCGCCAATCGTAGTCCGTCGCCCAATAGCGCGCGAGCTCTTGGATCATCGCGAGCGGCACTCCCTGCGACGAATCGGCGACGGTCTCCTTTTCGGGCCAGTCGGTCGCCGCGACACGGCGGCGCAGGTTGGCGAGGGCCTCGTCCGGCACGTGGATGCGGAAGGGGCGAACGCCGATAGGGATCATCGTGGGTTGGGCCAGGGGAGGTTGGTCCATCGAGGGTTGGGACATAGGAGTCTCCTTGCGAACTGTTGGATTGGAACGGCATGAAGGAGTGCCGCGCTTTGTGGGTCAGGCCAGTCTATTCCTGAGTCCACGCAAATATGCAGGAATCCACCAACCACTCGTGCGGAATGTGGGTTCCCAGGCTGCACTGGCGGCATTCGTAGCGGAAAGCCCATAGCGCGGATTCATCCGCCGGCTATGGGGTCGGGCGCGTATCGGGCGTGTCCTGCGCGCCCATAGCTTCGATCCCGGCGGGCAGTTCTATTGCCGCCGTGGTAGGCCTTGCGACTGCCGGTCGGTCCTCGCCGAGGAAGTCCAGCAGGGCGCGGTTGATCTCGCCCGCGTGGGTCCAGGGGATGCCGTGTGGCCTACCCGCCAGCACGATCAGCCGGCTTCCCGGAACGGCCTCATGCAGCCGCTTGCCGGTCGCCGGGAACGGCAGGATACGGTCGGCGTCGCCCTGGATGATGAGCAGGGGCACGCTGATGCGCGGCAGGTCCTGGCGGAAGTCGGTCAGCCAGGTGGGCGGGCAGGCTGCCGTGGCCTCCGCGCCAGCGCCCGCGGCGACGATGAAACTCGCGCGGACGTCGTCGTCGCTGACGAGCTTGCCGAGGGTGACGTCGAGGTTGTAGAAGTCGTGCAGGAACGCCGTTAGATAGGCAAACCGGTCAGCACGGATGCTCCGCACGGCGCCGTCAATCACGCCGCGGTCAACCCCCTGGGCGTTATCGGCCGACTTGAGCATGAACGGCGGAATCGGCGCGATCACGACGGCTCTGCGCACCCGCTCGGCGCCGTACTTGCCCAGGTAGCGCGTCACTTCGCCGGTGCCCATCGAGTGGCCGACGAGCACGGTGTCGCGCAGGTCGAGCTGCGTCATGAGCGTGTTGAGATCCGCGGCGAAGGTATCGTAGTCGTAGCCAATGGACGGCTGGCTGGACTTGCCGAAGCCGCGGCGGTCGTAGGTGATGGTCCGGTACCCCGCTTGCAGCAGGGCGGGGATCTGTTTCTCCCAGGCGGTCCCACTGAGCGGAAAGCCGTGGATGAGCACGATAGCGGGACCGGTGCCGTGGTCCTCGTAATACAACTGGATGGACTCCGAATTTTCCTTCCCTACGGTGATGTACGACATGTCAGACTCCCTCCCACTTCGATTGCCGGACAGTTGCCCGGCGCCAGGGCTGTTGCCGATGCGGTGTCCCCGAGAGGCCGCCCAACGCGCGACGCACTGCGAGATCACCCGGATGGAGTCACGACCTGCATAAGCCATACCGGAGTCGGCTTATTTGCACGTGACGCATATAACGGATCCATGACAGACACACGTTGACCCATGTTCAACCGTCCGCCTTCTATGAGCGAGCGACGATTGGCCTCGCCCACGTAGGCACGCCCATGCTACACTTGCTCGCAGACGCGGACGTCGGGGGCGGCCCAGGCGCGCGTCCGTCTGGCGAGGAGTAGCGTACCCCGATGGCGGAATCGGCGACGCCCGCGACACTGCGCGTGCTGGTGGTGCATGGGCCGAACCTGAACACGCTCGGCACGCGTGAGCCGGCGATCTACGGCCACACCACGCTGGCAGAGATCAACGAGCGGTTGTCCGCGCGTGCCCGCGAGCTGGGCGCCGAGGTGGTCGCGTTCCAGTCCAACCACGAGGGCGCGCTGATCGACTTCCTGCAGGCCGAGGCGCCGGCCGCCCACGCGCTGATCCTCAACGCGGGGGGCCTGACCCACACCAGCGTCAACCTGCGCGACGCCGTCGCCGGCAGTGGCCTGCCCGCCGTCGAGGTGCATCTCTCCAACCTCTACGCCCGCGAGCCGTTCCGCCACACCTCGCTGATCGCGCCGGTCTGCCGCGGCCAGATCACCGGGCTGGGATGGCGCGGCTATCTCTACGCGCTGGAGGCCCTGGTGGCGCTGCTGCGCGAGGCGCCATAGCCGACACCGTTCCGCGCGCAGCCGGGCGTCCGGTGGACGCCCCTACGCATCCACCGACCGCCGAGGGCGCATGCCATGTGCCCTTCAGGTCTGTCACCCCCTCTCCCCGCAGGGAGAGGGGGCCGGGGGTGGGGACCCCACCGCAGCCACGAAACAGATCACCGGATCATCAAGTCAGGTAAGGAGTTGCCCATCATGTCCATCGCCGAGCCTCTGACCGCCTTCGAGCGCCGTGTCGAGCGGCTGCGCGACCGCCTGCGCGAGCAACAGCTCGATGCCTTCCTGGTCACTAATCCCGAAAACCGGCGCTACCTGAGCGGCTTCACCGGCCACGATTCGGGCGCCGATTCAGCCGGCGCGCTGGTGATCACACCCAACGAGACCGTGCTGATCACCGATGGGCGCTACTTGGAGCAGGCGGAGCACGAGGCGCCGGGGCTGCGGCTGGTCAAACGCGAGGGCGAGTTCGCGCCGGTCGCTGCGAAGACGCTGCGCGAACTGGGCGCGCGGCGCGTGGGCTTCGAGGCGGCGCACGTGACGGTAGCGCTGCGCGACGACCTGGCCGAGGCGCTGGCGAAGCCGGAGAGCGCGAGCGAGGGTGAGAGCGAGAACAAGGGCGCCGCGCCGGAGCCGGTGGAGCTGGTCGCCACGCGCAAGGTGGTTGAGCCGCTGCGCGCCGTCAAGGACGAGGCCGAGCAGGCGGCCATCGAGCGGGCGGTGGCGATCACCGACGAGACCTTCGCGTACCTCTGCGGCTGGCTCAAGCCAGGGATGACCGAGAAGCAGGTGGCGCAGGAGATCGACCGCTACATGCGCGAAAAGGGTGCCGAAGGCATGGCCTTCGCGCCGATCGTTGCCAGCGGACCCAATTCAGCCTTGCCGCATGCCGTGCCGACCGACCGGGCAATCACGATGGGCGAGCCGATCACGATCGACATGGGCGCCAAGTACGCCGGCTACTGCGCCGACCTCACGCGCACCGTCTGTCTAGGCGAGCCGAGCGCCGAGACACAGACGATCTACGATGCGGTGCTCGCCGCGCAGGAGGCCGCCGAGAGGGGTCTGCGGCCCGGCCTCAACGGCCAGCAGGCCGACGCCCTGGCGCGCGACACGCTGACCCAGCGCGGCTACGGCGAGCGGTTCCTGCACAGCCTCGGCCACGGCCTGGGTCTCGAGATCCACGAGAATCCGCGGCTGAGCAAGTTCGGCGCCGAGCACACGCTGGAGCCGGGGATGGCGGTGACGGTCGAGCCGGGCGTCTACGTCGCCGGGCAAGGTGGCGTGCGCATCGAAGACACGGTGATCGTCATCGGCGACGGCGTGCGCGTGCTCTCGCAGTCGCACAAGCGGTTCGTCTTGCCCCGTTAGTTGCGAACGTCTATAACCCGCGCAGGCGGGTTTGGCGGCCGCTGGGCCGCTCCAGGCGCGGTTTCAACCGCCCGCTGTTGGTGCCCCCCGATTCCTAACCCGCGCCGGCGGGTTTCGTGGCGGGACGCCCCAGAGGCGCGGTTTCAACCGCCGGCTCGCTGCCCGGCACCGCGCGACATGATATGATATTTTCGGCGCCTCTGCGCATGCTGGCGCCGTCAGATACTGTTTGATGTCGGATGACGCGCGCGGGGGCCGCGGATGAGTCGCGGAGGCGCTGCGCTGGAGCCGGCGACGATATGCGCTCCGGCGCGGGAGGATTGCGATGATTTCGACGGGCGACCTGAAGAAGGGCCTGACGCTTGAGCTGGACGGCCAGCCGTACGCGATCGTGGAGTGGCAGCATATCAAGATGGGTCGCGGCGGCGCCATCGTGCGCATCAAGCTGCGCAACCTGCGCACCGGATCATTGACCGAGCGCACCTTTGACGCCGGCGAGAAGTTCCAGCGCATTTATCTCGACCGCCACAAGGTGCAGTACTCCTACAACGAAGGCGATGTGTACCACTTCCTCGACCAGGAATCCTACGAGATGGTGCCATTGACCGCCGAGCAGCTCGGCGACGTCAAGAACTATCTGCTCGACGGCATGGAGCTAGAGGTTGCCTACTACAACGACCAGCCGATCAGCGTCGACCCGCCGATTACGGTGGATATGACGGTTGAGTACACTGAGCCGGGCTTCAAGGGCGACACCGCGACCGGCGGCACCAAGCCTGCCACCACCGAAACGGGACTGGTCGTGCAGGTGCCGCTTTTCGTCAGCACCGGCGACCGCATTCGCGTCAAGACCGATACCGGCACCTACGTCGAGCGTGTCAACTAGGCGAGTCGAGAGACGCGAGGAGGGCAACATGGCACGCGAGCGCGCACAGCGCAACGGCGGCGAGGCGGCACCTGCCCCGGCCCCGACGCCAGCTTCGGCCGAGACGCAACACGAGATCCCCGGTCTGTCGATCGCCGAGATCCGCCAGCTCATCACGCTCATGCACAACAGCGATCTCGCGGAGATCGTCATCGAGCATGGCGAAAATCTCAAGCTGGTGCTGCGCAACCCGGCTCCTGACGCGATGGCCAGCGCGGGGTTTGCGTCGCAGGAGGTCGAATTCGAGGCGCTGGACGGCACACAGGGAGACGAAGCCGCCGGGCAAGGCACCGCATCCAGCACGACCATCGAGATCGGCGCGCCGCTCGTCGGGGTCTACCGTGCGCGCGTCAAGGCTGGCGAGAAGCCACTCGTCAAGCCCGGCGACGTGGTGCGCGAGGGCCAAGTGGTGGCCGCGGTCGAGGCACTCAACTACATCAACGAGATCGAGAGCAGCGCCGCCGGCCGTGTCACCGAGATCTTCGTCCGCGACGGCCAGCCTGTGGAGTACGGCCAGCCATTGCTCGCCATCGAGCCGAAGTGACGCCGCCGCGCGCCCGCTCGTCCGCCGTATAGGGCCGGATGAGCGCCGCAGTGGCGAGGTGCGTTTCCGCTTGTGCCGGCGGACGCCGTATCGGCACTGGTGGCGGGCGGCGTTGATCGAGCGTGGCTGACCGTGCGTGGTTCCGACCGGCCGCCGACGGAGGAGAAGCTTCTGGCATGCGCATCGTCGCCGTTCACGAGCTGACCCGCTACCTCAAAGACCTGCTGGACGAAGATTTCTTCCTCCAGGATATCTGGGTGCGCGGCGAGATCACGAACTATAGCCAGTCGGCGGCGGGACACCGCTATTTCACACTCAAGGACGAGACAGCCCAGATCCGCTGCGTGTGCTTCCGTGGCAGTGGCTGGTCGGTCCCGCAGTTGCGCAACGGCATGGCGGTGCTGGCGCACGGGCGGCTCACGGTCTACGAGCAGGAAGGCAAGTATCAACTTTACGTAGATGCGGTGGAAGAGGCCGGCATCGGCGAGCTGCACCTGGCGTTCGAGGCGCTCAAAGCGCAGCTTGAGGCCGAGGGCATCTTCGCTGCGGAGCGCAAGCGCCCGCTGCCGCCCTGCCCCGACGTGATCGGCATCGTCACCTCGCCGGCCGCCGCCGCGCTGCGCGACTTCGTGCGTACGCTGCGGGTGCGCTGTCCGCTCGTGCGGGTGATCCTGGCGCCGGCGCTGGTGCAGGGCGAGGGCGCGGCGGGGCAGGTGGCGGCGGCGATCGCGGCGCTCGACGCGCAGGGCGAGAGCGAGGTGATCGTCGTCGCGCGCGGCGGCGGCTCGCTCGAAGAGCTGTGGGCCTTCAACGAGGAGGTCGTCGCGCGCGCCATCGCCGGCTCGCGGGTGCCAGTCGTCACTGGCGTAGGGCACGAGACGGATTTCACGATCGCCGATTTCGTGGCCGACTACCGCGCCTCGACCCCCACCGCCGCGGCAATGGCCGTCGTCCCCGATAGCTCCACCTGGCGCGAGGCGCTGGATGACTCGCGGTCGCGGCTCGATACGCTTGCCGCCACACGGATCACTGTCGAGCGCGAGCACCTTGCCGTGCTGGACCACCGCCTCGCTCGCACCACGCCTGCGCGCCAGATTGACGCCGCGCGCCAGCGCCTCGACGATACCCTGCGCACGCTCGACACGCATGCGCGCCACCGCCTGGCGCTGCACGGCGAGCGACTGCGCGCCGCTGCCCTGCGATTGGAGGCGCTCAGCCCACTGCTCACGCTCTGCCGCGGATTTGCGGTGGTGCGCCGTGAGGACGACGGCGCGCTGGTGAGCCGCGTGGCGCAGGTCGCGCCCGGCGACCGGCTGGCAATCCGCGTCAGCGACGGTGAGCTGGCGGCCGTCGCCACGACGGGAACGAGAGAGAACGCAGAGAACGGGAAGTCCGCGAAGCAGCGCGAAGGCCGCGAAGATGCAGAGAATGGAGCAACCGCAGAGGGTGCAGAGGGCGCAGAGACTCATCGAGAGCCGAAGCCTCCTCTGCCAGTCAGGTTCGGCGTGCGCACAACGCGGACTGCTGCTGGACGGCCACGGGGCAGCCGCTCGCGGGCCGCACTCTCCGGCAGCTCCGGCGCGCTGGCGCTCCAGCCGGTGCTGTTCCCCATCGAGAAGACCGCTGCCGACCACGAGGAGAAATTCCATGACGACTGACCGCCGCCGCAAATCCGCCGCGTCTGCATCCGCCGAAAATGGCGACCAGGCGCAGCCGCTGGTCTTCGAGGAGGCGCTGGGCCAGCTCGACGCCGCAGTCGCTGCGCTCGAAGGCGGCCAGCTCCCCCTGGACGAAGCGCTGGCGATCTACGAGCAGGGGGTGCGCATGGCCCGCCGCTGCAACGAGCTGCTCGACGCGGCACAGTTGCGTGTGCAGCGCCTCAGCCAGAGTGAAGACGGTTTCACGCTGGAGCCGTTCGAGCCGGACGGCGAGTAGCGGCGATCATGGGCGGTCAACTTCGCGCGCTCGCCTCCAACGCGGACCTGTGGGCCGCACTCGGCGCCTGGCTCGTCGCGCAGATCATCAAGGTCGTGCGCTCGTTCGTCGTCACCCGCAAGCTCAACTTCAGCTACCTCGTCGCATCGGGCGGCATGCCTAGCTCGCACTCCGCGCTGGTCACGGGCCTCGCGACCGCCGTAGCGCGGACCTCCGGCTTACAGTCCAGCGCCTTCGCGATTGCCGCCATCCTGGCCGGGGTGGTGATGTACGACGCCGCCGGCGTGCGCCTGGCCGTCAGCCGTCAGGCGCGCATCCTCAACCTGATGCTCGACGACTTCTTCCACGAGCGCGGCATCAGCGAGCAGCGGCTGCACGAGCTGATCGGCCACACGCCGGTGCAGGTCTTCGCCGGCGCGCTGATCGGCGTCGTCTTCGGCATCCTCTTTACTGCGTAAAGGGCGACGGAGAACGCGAAGGCCGCGAAGCGAGCGCGAAGCACGCGAAGGCAGAGCAGAGGCTTACCACAGAGGGAACGGAGGAAACGGAGGGCAAAGGAGGGAGGAGAAAGGAGTTGGGATCAGCCACACCAGGCATGCTCTCTTACGCCCTTCGATGGCATGGCTGCCTGCCGCCCTGTTCCCCCCTCGGCGTCCTCGGCGGTTGCACTCTCTCCGTTCTCCTCTTCTTCGCGTCCTCCGCGCATGCTCCGCGAACTCTGCGTTCTCCGTGACCCCCGCTTAGTCCGCGCGGGCGGTGGTCGCTTCGGCGCGCAGCAGTTCCTGTGCCAGCTCGCCGACGAGGTCGTAGCGGCCGTAAGAGGGTGCCATATAGCAGCCGGCGATCATGCCGCGGGCGCGCGCCGCCGTCACCACGTCGCGCGCGAGCTCCAGGCCCACGTCGCGGCCGTGGTCGCCGGCCTCGCGCATGCGCGCGCGCACCTCGTCCGGGATCGTGATGCCCGGCACCTCGTTGTGCAGGTACTCGGCGTGGCGCGAGCTATGCAGCGGCATCACGCCCAGGATCAGCGGCACCTCGACCGGACCAAACGTGGCGCAGAAGCGCTCCAGCGGCTCCAGATCGTAGATCGGCTGCGTCATGATGTATTGGGCGCCGACATCCAGCTTGGCGCGCAGGCGGCGTAGCTCCAGCTCCGTCTCGGTGAGGCCCGCATGACGGGCGCCGGAGTCACTCGGATCGCCGCCTAGCTTGCGCCGCACGCGCTCGCGGTCCACGTCAATCACCGCGTCCTCCATGTTGAGGTTGAGCGCCGCGCCGATGTGGAACGCGGCCACGCTGCCCAGCGCGGCGCCGGCGGCGTCACGTCCCTCGTTCATCCCGCGCAGCACCCCAATCAGCCCCACCGAATCTGCGTCCCACACGCCCGTCAGATTGGGATAGTTGCCAGCGCGCACCGGATCGCCGGTCAATGCCAACACGTTGTGGATGCCGAGCGCATGCGCGCCCAGCAGGTCCGCCTGAATCGCCATCATGTTGCGGTCGCGCGTGGTGAAGTGGATGATGGTTTCGAGGTCGAGCTGGTCGTGCAGCAGGCGAGCGAGCGCGAGGCAGCTCATGCGGGCGCGGGCCATTGGGCTGTCGCCGATGTTGATGAACTCAACTCCCTGGCGCTTGAGAAATGCCGCTCCATCCACCACTTTGCCGGGATTCAGCCCCTTCGGCGGGTCCAGCTCCACGCTGACAACGAAGCGCCCGGCGTCGAGCGCCCGGCGCAGCCGCGTGACGGGCGCCTCCTCAGCCGGCAGCTCCTCTTCGGCCGGCTCGCGCGTGACCAGCGCGGGAGCAGCCAGGACGGTGGGCGCGTCCGCCGGGAGCTGTTCCGCCAGCGCCTCGCGCATCGCCGCGATGTGCGCCGGCGTGGTGCCGCAGCAGCCGCCGATCAGCCGCACACCCGCGGCGGCGAAGCGGCGCGCGTATTCGGCGAAGTAGGCCGGTGTGGAGACGTAGAGGAAGCGGTTCTCGACACGCGTCGGCAGGCCCGCGTTGGGCTGCGCGGAGAGCAGGATCGTGTCGGTCGCGCCGGGCCGCAGCGTGCGCAGCGCCACCAGCATCTGTTCCACGGCGTCGAGCGTGCCATTGGGGCCGATGCTGCAATTGACGCCGATCACGTCCGCCCCAAGGTCGGCCAGCACCGCCGCGGCCTCGAACGGCGTATTGCCCGCCGCCGACTGGATGTCTTCGTCAAAGGTCATCTGCGCCACGATCGGCAGGTCGGTGGCGTCGCGCGCGGCGAGCGCGGCCTGGCGCAGCTCCGCCAGATTGGAGAAGGTCTCCAAGATCACGACATCCGCCCCACCCTCGACCAGCGCCTCGATCTGCGCGCGGAACAGCGCCCGGATCGCCCGCAGCGGCTGCTCGTCGTCGGAGCTGGCGCGCACCGCCGGCAGCCCCGTCGGCCCGACGGCGCCCGCGACGTAGACCGGCACCCCGGCGATGTCGCGCGCCTCGTAGGCCAGCTTCGCCGCGCGGCGGTTGATCGCCGCCACCTGACCTTCGAGGCCATAGGCGGCGAGCTTGGCGGCGTTGGCGCCGAAGGTGTTGGTCTCAATCACCTGCGCTCCGGCCCGGATGTATTGCAGATGAACGTCCTGCACCAGATCGGGGCGCGTCAGCACCAGCTCGTCAAAGCAGCGCCCGTGCAGGCTGTTCTCGTGCAGGCGCGAGTAGAGCATGGTGCCCATCGCACCGTCGCACAGCAGCGGCCCCTGCCGCAGACGGTCGAGAAACGGCGTCGTGGTGCTCATGCGTGTTGCTCCCGCGTGTTGGCTGAAGGGATGGCGATGCGCCCGCGTCTCGGTCATCCGTAGGGGCGTCCGGTGGACGCCCGCTCGGCGTGCGATCGTAGGCAGCGCGGCATCCTCGGCGCGCATCGGTGCCATTATAGCAGCAACGCCATCCCTTTGGGTCCATACGCGGCGGCGATTGTTTCGCCTGGCACGCCGCTTGCGCGCTCTGTTTCGCCGCCGTTTGCCGCCACTGTCGCGCCTGTGCTACAGTCCCGTCGCGAATGGTCGCTTTGCGCCGTTGTCAATATCGAAAGGACTGAGGACGTAGATGGCCGATCCCACCGCCGCGTCGCCTCCAGTGATTCCTGCGGCCACCGCGGGCGAGACGCCGCGCGTCCGCATACAGCTCACCGTCAACGACACGCCCTACAGCCTGACCGTCGAGCCGCGGCGCACGCTGCTCGACGCGCTGCGCGAGGACCTGCGCCTCACCGGCGCCAAGCCCGGCTGCAATATGGGCAACTGTGGCGCCTGCACCATCCTGCTGGATGGCGAGGCGGTCTATAGCTGTCTGCGGCTCGCCGTCGAGTGTGCCGGCCACACGATCACCACCATCGAGGGGCTGGGTGCGGACGGCGAGCTGGACCCAGTGCAGCAGGCGTTCATCGAGCACGACGCGCTCCAGTGCGGCTTCTGCACGCCGGGGCAGATTCTGGCGCTCAAATCCTTGCTGGCGCGCAATCCGCACCCGTCCGACGACGAGATCGAGCGCGGCATGGCAGGCAACCTGTGCCGCTGTGGCGCCTATCCCAAGATTCTCGCCGCCGCCCGCGCGCTCGCTCGCCAATCCACTTAATTCCCCACGCGAGTCGGCCAGGCAGGCAGGCATATGTCGCGCACCGCCGCCTCGCTTCGCACCCTGTAGTGGCGAGGCCTGCCTCGCCTCCGCGGGGGTGAGGACTCCAACCAATGTCCATCCGCATCGTCACCACCGAGCTTGAATTCGAGGGCCGCACCTACACACAGCGTGTGGTCATCGAGGGCGAAGAGCCGCCGGTCTGGGGCGACGACGCCGAGCTGAGCATCGTCGGCAAGCCGCAGCCGCGCGTGGACGCCCAGGAGCGGGCGACCGGCTCCGCGCGCTACGCCTACGACATGCAGCCCGCCGGTCTGCTCGTCGCCGTCGGACTGCGCAGCCCCTGCGCCCACGCGCGCATCAACGGCATTGATACGGCTGAAGCTGAGGCCTCGCCCGGCGTGCGCGCCGTGCTTTCGCGCAACAACGCCGCCGACTTCAACGACCCCAACCGTGACCGCCCCCTGTTCGGGGAGGAGCTGCTGTTTGAGGGCGATCTTGTGGCAGTGGTAGTTGCCGAGTCGCGCGAGCAGGCCGAGGATGCCGCCGGCCGCATCCGCGTCGAGTACGAGCCGCTGCCCTTCGTGGTGGACCCCGAGTCCGCGCTCGGCACTGGTCCCGTCGCCGCCTCAAACCGCAGCAGCAACACCCTCGAAAACTATCCCCAGACCTACGAGCGCGGCAACCTGGACCAGGGCTTCGCCGAGGCGGAGGTGACGGTCACGGCGCGGGTCGAGACGCCCGCCTGCCTGCACAACAGCATGGAGACACACGGCGGCACCGCCGAGTGGGACGGCCGCACGCTCACCATCTGGAGCTCGACGCAGGATATCTTCGGCGTGCGGCGCCAGGTCGCCACGGCGCTTGGTCTGCGGCAGAACCAGGTGCGGGCGGTCAAGCAGTATATGGGCGGGGGCTTTGGCAGCAAGTTTGGCGCGCACGAGTCCGGGCTGCTCGCCGCCTACGCCGCGTTCCGCCTGGGCGCGCCAGTCAAGTACATGCTCAGCCGCGAAGAAGAGAACCTTTGCGCCGGCTACCGCTCGCCCAGCATCCAGGAGTATCGCGTCGGCGCCAGGCGTGACGGCACGCTGACCGCCATCGAGCTGCGTACGGTGGATAACCTCGGTCAGGGCGCGTGGATGCCCTCGGTGGGCATGCCGGCCAAGGAGATGTATCGCTGCCCCAACGTGCGCGTGGTGGACGTGCCGGTACAGACCAACCTCGGCCCGTTCGCGGCCTTCCGTGCACCGGGCGTGGTCGAGGGGACGATCGGCCTGGAGGTCGCGCTGGATCGCCTGGCCGCCGCGCTCAAGATGGACCCGCTGGCGCTGCGGCGCCACAACTACGCGCCCGACAACCAGCTCATGAACGGACAACCCTATGCGCGCAAGCTGCTGCTCGACGCCTACTCGCAGGCGGCGGAGGCCATCGGCTGGGAGGGCCGCGACGACGAGGCTCGGCGCTTCCCGCTGGGGCGCGAGGGACACCTGCGCCGCGGCGTGGGCATGGCGAGCCAACTCTGGGGCGGCGACGGCGGTCCCCCGGCGCAGGCCACCGCCAAGCTACTGCCTGACGGGACCGCGGTGGTGCTGACCGGCACGCAAGACATCGGCACCGGCACGCGCACCGTGCTGGCGCAGATCGCCGCCGAGGAGCTGAATCTGCCGCTGGAGGCCGTGCGTGTTGAGATCGGCGATACTGAGTTCGGGATGTACTCGCCGCCCAGTGGCGGCAGCATGACGCTGGCGTCGGTTGGTCCCGCCGTGCGCATGGCGGCGGCCGAGGCGCGCAAGGCGGCGCTGGAGGTGGTGGCGCATCTCACCGAGGCGCCCGCCGACGCCATCGAGCTGCGCGACGGCAAGGTGTTCCTGCGCGAGACCGGCAAAGAGGTCGGCACGCTGGGGTCGTTTCTGGAGCAGCTCGACGGCCACGAAATCAGTGGCAAGGGCATGCGCGGCCCCAACGCCAGCGGAGTGACGGTGCGCACCTTCGGCGTGCAGTTCGCCGAGGTCGAGGTGGACGTGGGCACGGGAGCGGTGCGCGTGCTGCGGGTCGTCGCCTGCCACGACTGCGGCCGCATCGTCAATCCGCTGACCTTCAGCAGCCAGATGGAGGGCGGCATCATCCAGGGGCTGGGCCTGGCGCTGATGGAGCAGCGCATCGTGGACGACCGCTTCGGCACGGTGATGAACGCCAACCTGGAGGACTACAAAATCCCGACGATCCGCGACATCCCACGGATCGACATCATCCTGTTGGATTCGCCGGTGACGCAGGCCAACACGCTGGGCGCGCTGGGCGCCGGCGAGCCGCCGATCATTCCGGCCGCCGCCGCGATCGCCAACGCCGTCGGCCACGCCATTGGCCGGCCCGTCTCGGCGCTGCCGCTGACCCCCGAGCGCGTGCTCGACCTGCTGAAGGAGCCTGCCCGATGAACGCGTTCGAGCATACCGCCGCGGAAACCCCGCGCGAAGCGGTCGCGCTGCTGGCCGCGTCTGCCGACCACAGCGCGCGCCTGATTGCCGGCGGCACCGACCTGCTGACGCTGATGAAGGCCGGCATCGAGACGCCGCGGCAGTTGATTGACCTTAAGCCGGCGCGCGGCGACCTGCGCTACCTGCGCTTCGATCCCGACGGCACGTTGCGGCTGGGCGCGCTGACCACGCTAGCCGAGGTCGAGCGGCACCCTGAGATCGCCGTGCGGCTGCCGATCCTGACCCAGGCCGTGCGCGACGCCGCGACACCCCAGCTCCGCGCCGCGGCCACCATCGCCGGTAATCTCCTCCAGCGCAACCGCTGCTGGTACTATCGTGGCGACTTCCGCTGCTGGCTCAAGGGCGGCGACGAGTGCTTCGCGCGCGACGGTCAGAACCAGTATCAGGCGATCTTCGAGGCAAGCCCGTGCGTGGCCGTGCATCCCTCGGATCTCGCCCCCGCACTGTTGGCGCTGGACGCTGGCGTGCTGATGCAGGGGCCGGCCGGTGCGCGGGTGATCCCGCTGGAGCAGCTCTTCGCCGCGCCGACCGAGGCCGAGCGCGAGGACCATCGTCTCGGTGCGGACGAGGTGATCACCGAGCTGCATGTGCCGCCGCAGCCCGAAGGCGCGAGCGGAGCCTACCTGAAGGCGATGGAGCGGCAGGCGTGGTCGTTCGCGCTGGCGAGCGTGGCGGCGCAGCTCAGCCTGCGCGACGGGGTGGTCGTGCGCGCGCGGCTGGTGTTGGGCGGCGTCGCCAACGTCCCCTGGCGCGTGCGGACCGCCGAGGACGCGCTGATGGGGCAGCCCCTCACCGCCGAGTTGGCCGCGACCGCTGCCGAGCGCGCGCTGACGGGTGCAACGCCGCTGGCTCATAACGGCTACAAGGTCCCGCTGGCGCGTGAGCTATTGCGCCGCGCGATCCTTCAAGCGGCCGGCGCGCTCGCGTCGGGCGCGCCAGCAGGGGTCGCTCCCGCGTAACCATCGATCTGGCGCCCCAGAGGTCATCCCCCCGCAAACACGTGCCATACGATCCCCCGTCCAAGCTGATGGGCGCAGCGTCAGTGTAGGCGCCGAGGGCCTTGTCCGCTTGCCTGTTGCGCGCGGGGTGTACGATGGTCATGGTGGCGGGCAGCGTGATGTACAGCCCGCGTCGTATCACGGTGTGGGATATCGAGCGGCGCTCGTGCCGCGGACAGGGGGCAGAGGCTCCGACCAAGCCAATACACAGGGCGCGGCGAGCACTCCGGATGCCGCGAAATGGCCGTTGGGGGATGAGGAAGACGAGGAGGAGGTAAACCAATGACGCGGCTCGAATGCTCTCTGTTGACGATCACGGTAATCTTTGGCGTGCTGACACTCTCTGTGATGGCGGGGATGGCGGCGGGGGGACACGGCATCTCGCTGCATGGCTGGGGACAGGGTTGGGGGCAGGTGCGCACCGCCAGCGCATATACCGGTTCGTATTACGGCGCCAACGAAGCGTGGGTCGCCACTGCCGCGACGGAGTGGCCGCAGAAAGGCAACAACTGGTGCGGCCCGGCGAACATCGAGGTCGTTGCCAATTACACCTACCAGATGTTCGGTGGCCAGAACGACACGCCGTTCCTCTCCAGCGGCCAGCAGCGCATCGTCAACGACCTCGACAGCGCAGCCGCGGCGAGCGAGTGGGGCACGCCCAGCTGGAATGGCACCGGACCGGGCTTCCATGCCGACATCGCGCGCGATGGCGGTCTCGACCCGCGCGGCATGGCCTGGGGCATCTACTACGAGTCCGTGGGTGGCTACCTGCTGCGCACTACCTCGCCGCCGAACCCACGATTCAATGTGCCGCGGCGGATCAACGCCTATCACGACGTCATCTACCACGACAGCGCCGGCATCTCGGTCGCCATTGGCGGGCTGGCGCGCACGCTCGAACGCTACAGCCAGCCGATCAGCGTGACCATCGCCCACGGGCTGCATTTTGACGTGGTGTCGGGAGTCTATGCTGGCTCTGACCCCATCAATACCTACCCCAACTCCAACGTGAATGCCGTCACTACCTGGGACTCGGCGGTGGGCACATCCACTGGCGGCTACCAGTCCTCGCGCGAAGTCACGTGGGCCAACTACACATTCAATACCAACACGAACATGTGGGGCAGCACCTACAACAGCAACAACGGCTATGATCCTGACCCGGCGGTGGGCATCTACACGCCCAACTCGACCTATCCGACGCACTGGATCGGCAATCGTACGGACTTCGAGCCAGACCAGCGTTTCAATGTCGGCGTGGACTTCGCGCTGGATGAGAATGGCGACGTGATGCAACATCCGTGACGTGCCGCCGCGACGGTATGGCGCGAGGATCGAGCTGTGGCGCACCGTGGGAATGACGCGGGATGAAGAAGGAGTGGGTGAGGACGATGGGTCGAGCATCATCGCAGCGTACGCGTGCCACACGTCGCGCTCGCGGCCATGGCACGCCGCATGTGGGGAGCCTGCCGCGCGGGCTGCTGCCCCGGCTGCGCCTCGCCGCGCTGACCATCGCCGCGTTCGTGACGGTCGGCGCGTTCGCCGTGGTCGTGGCGATGGCGACCACCGCTCCGGCTCAGGGCAGCTCTTCTACCACTAATGGGGATCAGCCGTCGCCCGATTGGGTCTCGCTGGCTTCCACCAGCCCCGCCGACATCCAGAGCGCGGCCCGCTCGACGAGCATGTTTCAGCAGATGTACAACACACAAGGGACGCTGGCGGGCCAGGCGCTCCATGCTGGCACGCTGGGCACGCCGGTACTCGTCCACGCCTACCGCCCGACACCGGGCATGCCCGACGTGTGGGTAATTCCCGTACTGACACCCGGAGCGACGTCGGCCAGCGCCGGACACGTGACGATGCTGCTCGACTTCGCCTATGACCCTGGGCACCAGCGCATGCGCCCGCTCAGCTTCGCCGGTCCCTTCGTCGCTAGTGATCCCGAATACGGTCAGGCCTTCCCGCGGATGAACTCGCAGCAGGCGCTCGCGCGCTTTGCCGCGGAGCGACCGGGTGGCGCCAACTCACTCTCGGCCGCTGCCCTGGCGAGCGCGCAGACTCAATTGGTCTATTTCCCGGTGAATCTCGACCAGCTCAACGATCCGCAACATCCTGGGTCGTGGACCGCTGGAGGGCAGTTTCCCGACGTCGCGGTGTGGCGCGTCTCGATGCCCGGCGCCGCGGATACGATCATCGGCCTGGATGGGCACTCGTACGCCGCGACGCAGCTTCCGCTCGTCGCCAACGCCGCACCGGCCGGGGACTGAGCGCACGCATGCGTTTGCCTGCGATGCGGCCAACGAAAGCAACGCGGCACACGACAGGAAGCGGAACCCGCCAAATGCCAGAGCGCGTTCAGATACGTTCCTCGTACTCGCGGTGTGTGCCAATCCACACCCACGTGATCGCATCCTGCCGTCGAAGACCGAGTGCCCGATAGTTGCGGTCAATTCGCACCGACCACACTTCAGGATTCCCATCGTCAATCTTCTTGAAATGAAGGCTCGGATGAGAGGGGTCCTGTCGAAACAATGCGTACGCCTCATCCGCCTTGCGCTGAATCTCAGGGGGCAGCGCGGCGTACCGCTTGCGGAACTGCGGTGTGCGGCGCGACCTCATCCGAGCTTGTCTCCGTGTATGTCCTCGACCTCACCGCGCTCCTCCGCCTCACGCAGCTCAGCCCGTAGCGCCTCGTGAAAGGCGCGCGCGCCGGGCAGCCGAGTCAGGGCTTCCCACTCCCGCTCTTCCAGTTCCTCTTCCAGCAGCTTGGCTAGCGCCTCTTGGTCGGCGTCTGGTAGTTGCTCAGCGCGATCCACTACAGCACGCAGTCGCTCATTCATGTTCCCGCTCCACTCTCCAGTGCCTTGGTGCGACTCTGACCGCGCTCAGTATCGTACACGCGGCATGCGCTCGGGAAGGGTTCCGCGTGGTCACGTCGTGCTCTCGTCTCTCCCACCTCGGCCTTCGGCTTCCCCGTCTCTCACCTACGACGCCAGCTCGCCCGCCTGGAGCGTCTGCTTGAGCAGCATCAGGTTGGTGAGCAGGCCGACGCCGCCGGGCACCGGACTGATCGCCCCAGCGACCGGCGCGACACTGGCAAAGTCCACATCGCCGATGATCGTACCGTCGGGCTGCACGTTGATGCCCACGTCCACCACCACCGCGCCCGGCTTCACCATTTGCCCCGTGATCAGCCCCGGACTGCCGGCCGCGGCGATGAGCACGTCCGCCTGGCGTGTCTGGGCGGCCAGGTCGCGGGTGTAGATGTGGCAGACCGTGACCGTGGCGTCGCGGTGCAGCAGCAGAAACGCCAGCGGCTTGCCCACCACGTTGCTCGCACCCACCACTACCACCCGCCTGCCCGCCACCGCAATCCCGGACCGGTCGAGCAGCTCGATCGTCGCGGCACAGGTCGAGGGGACGAAGCTCGGCAGCCGCAGGAACAGATTGCCGGCGCTCAGCAGGCTGATGCCGTCCACATCCTTGCGTGGCGTGATGGCCTGCGCCACGGTGAAGGGCGAGAGCGGCGCCGGCAGCGGCAGCTCCACCAGGATGCCCTGCACGTCGGCGTCGGCGTTGAGCGCCTCGATGCAGCTCGATAGTCCCGCGTCGTCCACCGCCGCCGGCAGATCAATCGGGGTGGCGCTCACGCCCACACGCTCAGCCGAGCGAAGCAAGGCATGTGCGTAGACCTCGGAGGCTGGGTCTTCGCCAGCGCGCACGATCGCCAGCCCCGACTCCCGGCCGTGCCGCTCGCGGTACGCCGCCGCCATACGCACCAGGTCGTCGCGCACTTCGTCGGCGATGCGCCGTCCGTCCAGCACCTCGGCGCTCATGGGGTGCCTCGCCCGCGTCCGGCGGCAGCGGCGAGTGTCTGGTCACGTAGCGTCGCCGCCCGTGCTTCGAGGCTCGCGGCCTCGTGCTCCGCCTCGGCGGCAGCCGGCAGGTCGCCCAGCAGCGCCGTATTGGCGCGCACGTTGAGCGCCGCGACGCGCACGGCAGCCTCGCCCAGGATTGCAGCGCAGGCGGCGTCGCTCACCACACTGGGATTGCCGCCGGCGGCCAGCTCGGCGGCGACCTCCAGGGCGTCGCAACTCTGGCGCATCACCTCCAGCGGCGGCGCCATCGCGGCGACCAGCGCAGCCTGAATTGCGGACTGCCGCGCAGCGCGTTCCTCGCCGGTGCCCTTGGGCAGCGAATAGGCGGCGGAGACGGCGGCGAAGGCGCGCTCGTCGGCGGCCATCTGCGCCAGCAACCCGACACGCACCGCCGCTAGTCGCTCGACCGCGGCAACCGCGCGCTGCTCGACAGCGGCGAAGCGCGGACGCCCAATGGTGAAGCGGCCGACCATCTCGGCGCAGGCGGCAGCCAGCGCACCGGCCAGCGCGGCAGCGGCGCCCCCACCGGGTGCGGGCGCGTCGGAGGCAAGCGCGCTGAGAAAGCCCGCTATGCTGCGTTCGTCCGCCATGCATCCCCCCATGTTCCACGTCTTCGAGGCTCACACTCCATTTGCCCGCGGAGTGTAGGGGCAAGACCCACCTCGCCTGCCAGGGCTGAGGATGCGCCAATTGTGACGCCAGTCACATCCGCGCGCCCTCGTGAATTGTAGCATCTGAGTGGCTGAGCGGCTGCGTGGCTGAGCGGCTGCGTGGCTGAGCGGCTGCGTGGCTGAGCGGCTGCGTGGCTGAGCGGCTGCGTGGCTGAGCGGCGCCTCAGCGGCGAGGATGGGGCGGGACGATCCGCTCACTCGCTGGCAGCATGGCCGGCGGATGTGCTTGAATAGACGAGTGTACCCAAGAGCGTAGCAGAGGCGCGACGTGGCGACCAGGACCGACGAGCGACCGCTGGCGGCGGCAACCGACGCCGATCGCCGCGAGCGCGTGGCGCGTGTCTACGAGCGGCTGGTAGAAGCGTATGGCGTCCCTGAGTGGAAGCCGGACGGCGACGCGCTCGGTGGGCTGGTCGCGACGGTGCTCTCGCAGCATACCTCCGACGTGAACTCCGAGCGCGCCTACCTGCGGCTGCGCGAGCGGTTCGCCGCCTGGGAGGCGGTGCGCGACGCGCCGGTGTCCGAGGTCGAGGACGCGATCCGTCCTGGCGGGCTGGCGGCGCAGAAGGCCCCGCGCATCCAGGAAATCCTGCGCGTGCTGAGCGCGCAGGCGGGCGGTGGCCCGCCGGAGGAAGCGCTGGCGGACCTGGGCACACTGCCGCTAGCGGAGGCGCGGGCACGCCTGCGCGAGCTGCCTGGCGTGGGACCCAAGACCGCGGCATGCGTCTTGCTTTTCTCGCTGGGGAAGCCCGCGTTCCCGGTAGATACGCACGTCTTGCGCGTGACGAAGCGGCTGGGGCTGATCGGCGCTCGCACGACGGCCGAGGCCGCGCACGACGAGCTGGAGGCGTTGATCCCGCCGCAGTGGCGGCACACGCTGCACGTCAACCTGATCCGCCTGGGGAGAGAAATTTGCTATGCCCGCAACCCGGCCTGTGAGCGATGTCCCCTACGTGCGGAATGCCCGTATTTCTGGGAAACGGCGGCAGCCGACCGCGAGCAATAAGGCAGGCGTGCCCTGTTACGGAGTGCCGGCAGGGGCGTTGTTCTCAGGGGGGACCGCGAACGACGAGCGACGAGGCTCAACTCCCCCGGCGGCGCGGCTGAGGACCATCGAACCGGTGGCTTCGGGGGTGGTTCAGAGCGTGGGCGTAGGCCGCAAGCCCATATCCCGCGGGCGCCTGCCGCGCCGCGGGGGCGGAAGCGCGCGGGATGCGTCCAGGCGGCGAAAGGCGTCGAGCGCGAGACGTTGGAGGGATTCGATGAGTCCAATCACTCTTCCACGGATGCGGAGCGTTCGGGCGGAGGAGAACGAGCGCGATGCGGAAGGCCACAGGTCCCAGCACCGGGAGCTTACACCGCATGCTCCTGTACGCGCGCGGCGAGCGGCTGACGCGCAGGCGTCCACTGTGCGCGGCGAGCGGCTGCTACCGGGCCTTGTTGCGCTGTTGGTGGTGCCATTGGCGAGTGCCGCGACCCGGCACTGGGTGATCGAGGCCGGCGCCACGCTGTGCGTTGCGGGCGGCTTCATCGCGGCGCCCTTCCTCACGGTGACGGCCTGGATTGGCCTGGCGCTGCCGCCGCACATGCCGCTGCATCAGGCCTCAACGGCGCTCTTCCTGGTCGCCATTCTGTGGATGGCAGCGGCGCTGATCGGCGCGCACCTGCATCACAATCGGCGCACGGCACGAGCGACCGGCCACGCCGAAGATGGCGACTAGCCGGCATACTCACTACATCCATCTGGCGGGTAGCAGTGGATTCCTTCAGGGGCGCCCCCAGCGCCCCTATTCTCGTGCTCGCGGGTGCCCTCATCTGCCAGGCAGATCGTGCGCCGCGATTGCAGACGCTACTGGGGCGTGGCAGGGAGATGTGCCAACATCACTTTGGGCGCCGGGCATGCCTTCTGCGGCGGATGTAGCGGCGCGGGCGCGTGGAGCGTTCTAGGGATCAGGTAGGGTACGCGCCGCGAAGAGGCGAGCGCCGCGCGTGATGGGGAGGCGCCACATGCCGATGTGGTTCAAGGGCCGGGGCGAGAGGCATATGCGCCAGGGCACGGGCGCGGCTCAGGCATCCATCGTCCGGCGAACGGTCCGCGCCGCCATCCCCCGCACCGACGAAGAGGTGCGCCAGATCCTGCGCCTGCTGCCGCGCTACCGCGTCGTGCTCCACAACGACGACGTGCATTCGATGGATGAGGTGGTGCTGGCGCTGCTGCGCGTCGTGCCGTCGCTCGGCCCGCAGGGTGCGATGCGCGTGATGCTGGAGGCCCACACCCGCGGCAGCGCCGAGGTCATCGTCTGCCCCAAGGAGCAGGCGGAGCACTACCGCGAGCGACTGGAGGGCTTCGGCCTGACCAGCACCATCGAGCCGGCCTGAAGCTATTGCCGTACGGGCATGGCTGGCCGGCCCTCGGAGACGCCGCGTCGCACCTTGAGCGCCTCGGCCCGCGCCACGGCGTCGCTGCGCCCGCTACCTAGCTCGTGGTCCAGGATGCGCCGCGCGATAGCGATGCTCGCCGCGTAGGTCGAGTCCATCCCATAGTACGACAGGCTCCCCGCGCCCAGGTTCTTGCCGCGCGTGTAGGGCGTATCCGAGGCGTAGTGGATGACGCCCAGATCAAAGGGCAGCTTGGCGAAGTTGATGTTCTCGCTGGTGGGGTAGCGCGTCATGTAGAGGCTCTCGTAGACCGCGTCCAGGTACGGGCCAGCCTCCATCTCCACCACGCTGTAGTTGGCGCGGTAGTAGAAGTCGAGGTAGGCGCGGTTCTGCAAGAACGTGCCCTTGGTCGAGACCGCCTTCTGGTTGTCGAGCACCGCGCCGAAGACCAGGTTCTTGCTCACGTCGCCGGCTGAGAAGCAGTTGTCGAGCCAGTAGGTGTTCTGGCTGTGCTCGTCGAGCACCACGTTGGACATCATCACGTCGCCGATGCTGCCATTGAGCGTCGCCGCCTTGCCGAGGATGTAGATACCCTTGACCTGCGAGTTGGACTCCAAGATCTCGCGCAGCACACGATAGGCCGCCATCCCCAGCGGATAGTCAATGTTGACGACGATGCCCCGGCTCTCGGCGATGCGCTCCACGCCAGGGATGCGCACGCGCGGGTCGATCTCCTGCGGACGCAGGCGCGCCAGATCGAAGACCTGCACATCCAGCTCCAGGCCATAGCGCGCGCCGATATACCAGATGCCCCGCTCCTGCTCCTCCACGGGCCGGCTGCGCGCGTAGCCCTGGCCGGCGTTAGTGCGCTGGTACTCGCGCGCGGCGTAGTAGAGGAAGTTCTGCCAGTTGCCGGGCGCCTGGCCCGCCTTCAGCTTGCGATACTCTTCGCCCAGCACTGAATCCGCGCCGGTGGTGGCGAAGCGTACCAGCTCGTCTTCGCGGCGCAGCGCCGTGCCCGAGAGCAGGTTGGCGAGGCTGTGGGTGTTGCTCGAGACGAAGTAGACCGGCCGGCGCGTGAGCTTGAGGTCGTCGAGCAGTTTGCCCACCGGCGCCCACCACTTATCGGTCGCGCGGACGAAGCCGACGTGGGAGCCGCCGAGCATGCGCAGGGCGAAGTTCTTGCGCTCCTTGCCAATGGCGAGGAAGTTGGTCCAGAGCTGGTCGCCCCACATCACTTCAAGCCGGCGCCAGTCTTCGGGGGTCACGTGCAGCCGTTCGCGCACGACCTTGGTGATCTCGGCGTAGACCGGCGACGAGCGGTCCACACGGCTTTCGAGGAGCTGCATGGTGGTCGGGTCGGCGCTGAGCAGCCAGTGGAACTTGTTCCACTCGATCTGCAGCGCAACCAAGATCGGGATGATGTCGTCAGTATCGGAGACGCTGGCAATGAACGCCGCAAGCGTCGTCTTGCCGTCATAGAACCACTTGCGGCGCCGCGCCTGAGCCGTCACCGGCTGCCACTGCTCGACGTTGAAGCCGTACTGGTTGAAAACCTCTTCGGACTGCCCCAGCAGCACGCGGCTGCAGTTGAGGACCGCGGTGGGCAGGCGCAGCACAGCATAGATGAAGGCCGACAGATCCGGCTCGCTGGAGCGTGCCGCGGGGTGCAGGATCGAATCCACGTTGTAATGGGCCTGGATCAACGCCTTGAGGCCGACCTCGCCGGAGGTGCGCAGCAGTGTCTGGTACGTGCGGATGTACATCTCGACTTCGCGCTTGCCGGCCTCGTGGAGTCCCTCAACGTTCTCCGTCAGTCCCGCGTCGGCGGATTGGCCGTTCATGCGCTCGGGCGTGCGCCCGGAGAGGATGCTGCTGGCTGCCACACGTGCCCTTCTTCCACTCACTGCCGCGCCTGATGCGCGCTCGCGTCTGCTGTCCATCACATGATTGCGCGCATTATACGCGATGGCTGCCGCGCTGGCTAGAGAGGGGTGACGGTGCTGCCGTCAGTCGCCCAGATGGCTGCGGTGGTAGAGCAGGTAGAGCGTCATCGCCTGGCGGTAATCTTCGAGCGAGGCGCTGTGTGCGCTGGTGACGCGGTCGGCGAGCGCCAGGATGCCCTCCGCGATGCGCAGGTCGGCCTCGTCCACGAAGCCGGAGCGCCGCAGCGCGTCGAGCAGCGCGTAGGGGTCGTCGTTGGGCTGCTGGACCCCATAACTGCGCACCGCGCGGCGGACGTACGCCTCGAGTTGGTAGCGGAGCTGGAAGAAGATATTGAGGTCCGCCGCCGCGGGTCCGGTCGCCGCCGCGGCGGCAGCGCCACTCATCCCCGGCCGCGAGTTGATTCCAGGGCTGCTCATCGGAGCGGCAGCCGGCGCGCCGCGAACGGCAACGGGCGTGGGCGCCGTCGCCTCTGGCTGCATATCGCGCAGGTAGTCGCCATAGAGGCGGTAGAGGTCGTCGGAGACCGGCCCCGCGGCAGGGTGCGGCGCGTGGGCCGCACTGGAGGGCGCGGGCGCTGCGGGCCGCGGCGCGACACGCAGCGGACCCGTCGGCGCGTCGGCCACGCCGCGGCCAAAGATCGCCGATTGCCGGCCGCTACCGAGATCGGCGTACGGCGCCCGCGCACGCGACGCGAGGTCCGGCGCACGGACGGCGACCGTGGCGTCGGAGTAGATCCCCGATTGGCCCATCTTGACCGCCGGCCGCACAGTGCCCGCGCCGGGGAAGGACCGCGCGATTGCCTGGCGCGCGGTATCGGCGCTGCGAGTGAGGGCGGCTTCGAGCAACCGCGTGTGGTGCGCCAGCGCGTCGGCGGAGATCGGGCGCGCTTTGCTTGAGGTCTGCTGCCAGCTCGCCTGCGGCCGTCGCGCGCCGAAGTCGCCGAAGCTCCCCTGAACGTACGCCACCAGTGCGCGCTGCATCTCGGCAGCCAGCCGTGGCACGCGGGCACGCAGCTCGGGCACGCGGCGCTGGGCGTGAGGGCTGTGCAGGTGTGGGTTGACCTCGATGTAGCGCAGGATCAGTCGTTCGAGAAATCGCCGCACGTCGGGCGCGGTCACGTCGGCGTTGTGCAGCGGCACGAAGGTGGCGGAGCTGAGGAACTGGTGCGTCTCGTCCACCGTGGCGCGATCGGGCGGACGCTGGCGGCGCTTGCCGGCGCGGTAATCGAAGAACGGCGGATAGGCGCACTGCGTCACTAGCAGCAACAGCAGCTCGCCGCGCAGGCGCTCGATCTGGCGCGGGTCCAGATCCCCCACACTGACCCCCATCGGCCGTCACTCCTCCGCCCGGCCCGCTCGCGCCCGGCAACGGCTCCCCCGGCACAACGCGCACGCATCCGTTCCCGCGCAAGAGTCTACCACGAGCCGCGCGAATTGCCAAAACCAGCGGGACATGCGGCCTGCGCGGACAGCGGACGGGGAGGCCGGCGGATGCATCCGCGCCGGGGGTCCCGGCTCTCGTCGCGAGCCTTGCCTGCGCGGGCTGGAGATCGGAGCGAGCGCGGCTGAGCATGCTATACTCGCGGGGGACGACAGAACGCGGGAGATGACAGCCGATGCGCATTGCGATTGATTACACCCCGGCGATTGTGCAGACCGCCGGCATCGGGCGCTACACGCGCGAGCTGGTCGCCGCGCTGGCACGCCTCGATAGCGGCGACGACTTCACACTCTTCTCGGCCGACCGCCCAGTGCCGGAGCGGACGTTTCCTATCGCTCCCAACATGCATCCACGCGTCGTGCCGGTGGGCAATCTCAACCTGACGCGCTTCTGGCAGCGGTTGCGCGTGCCGCTGCCCGCCAGCCTGCTGATGGGCCGCGCCGACGTGATCCACGGCCCCGATTTCATCCTGCCGCCGGTCACGATCGGCGCCGCCACGGTGGTGACGATCCACGATCTGGCGTTCCTGACCCATCCCGAGTGCGCCGTGCCCAGCCTCGCCCGCTATCTGAGCAACGTGGTGCCGCGCGCGGTGCGCAAGGCCGATTACGTGATCGCGGACTCGCACTCCACCGCTGACGACCTGGTGCGCCTGCTCGATACCGACCCCAAGAAGGTCCGGCCGATCCTGCTGGGCATCTCGCAGCGGCTCGGTCCCCAGCGCGATGAGGCCGCCATCGCCCGCCTGCGTGCCGCGCATCGCATCGAGGCGCCGGCGGTGGTGGCGGTGGGCACTGTCGAACCTCGCAAGAACTACGCACGCCTCGTCGCCGCTTTCGCCGAGGCGACCCGCGCGCCCGGCGGCCCGCGGACGCTGGTGATCGCCGGCCGCAAGGGCTGGCTCTACGACGACGTCTTCAACGCCATCGAGCGATCGGGCGTGGCCGAGCGCGTGCGCATGCTCGACTTCCTGCCCGACGCCGACCTGCCCACGCTCTACCACGTCGCCGACGTGCTGGCGATGCCCTCGCTCTACGAAGGCTTCGGCATCCCCGCCGCCGAGGCGATGGCGAGCGGCACGCCGGTGGTCTACGGCGACGCCTCGTCGCTGCCGGAGGTGGTGGGCGACGCGGGGCTGGGCGTGCCGCCGGAGGACGTGGGCGCGCTGCGTGACGCGCTGCTGCGGGTGCTGCGCGACGACGAGCTGCGCCAGACGCTGATCGCGCGCGGTCTGGAGCGTGCGGCGCGCTTTTCGTGGGATACCGCCGCCGCCGCGCACCTGAAGGTCTATCATGAGACCGCGCACCGGTAGGAGTCCTCACCCTACCCCCTCTCGACTCGCGGGGCGAGGGGGAGCCAGACAGAGGCGAGACGGGCCTCGCCACTACTACAGCACGGGGCGAGGGGGAGTCAGTGATATCTAGCGATACATCGGTACGTAGTGTAGCGGCGACGCCTGCGTCGCCTCTGCGGCTGCTATGAGGGGCAGCCAGGCGAGCGGGCGTAGGGTGCGATTTTCGTGCGCCCGCCTGCGAAGGAGGTCGCGATGGGTAACGACACATCGAATCAGCCGACGCCAGTGGTGACGAGCTTTCTGCTGCGCCGCGCGCCGGAGGGTGACCGCGTGCTGCTGTTGCGGCGTAGCGGGCGCGTCCGTACCTATCAGGGCGCGTGGGGCGGCGTGAGCGGCTATCTAGAGTCGGGTGTGACGCCGTTGGAGCAGGCATACACCGAGATCCGCGAAGAGACGGGCGTGCCGCGCGAGGCGGTTCGGCTGCTGCGCGCGGGCGAGCCGCTGGAGTTCCGCGACGAGGCGCTGGGCCAGGCGTGGCGCGTCTACCCGTTCCTCTTCGCGCTCGACGAGGGCGCGCAGGTCGTGACCGACTGGGAGACCACCGAGCACGCGTGGGCCGCGCCGCAGGAGCTAGCGGCGGGGGCGATCACCACCGTGCCGCGGCTGGCCGAGGCCTTGGCGCGCGTGTATCCCTCTCCGCTGGATTCCTCGGAGCCGCCGCATGGCGCGTGAGCGGACGGACGGCGTGGGCACGAGCGATACGCCCCAACGTCTGCCCGCGTCGCTTGCCCGTGGTCTCGCCGCCATCGCCGCCGACCGCGAGCACGGCGCGAGCTGGCTTGCCCGCCGCGGAGCCACGCTGCTGGCCGAGGCGTCCACTCCCGACAGCGCACGGGTCGCCACTCGCCGTCTCGCCCAGCTCCATATCGCTGCCCGCCGGCTGGTCGCCGCGCGCCCGAGCATGGCAGCCGTCGCCAACACCGCCGCGCACATTTGGCTCGCCGCGGCGGACGCACGCGAGGCCGGCGCATCCCCAATCGAGGTTCTCGCGGCGCTGCACGCCGAGGCCGAGCGCCTTGCCACGCTGTGGGACGACGCCGCGCGGGCGATCGGCGATGCCGCGATTCCCGCGCTCGCAGGCAGGCTCTACACCCTCAGCCGCTCCGGCACCGTCGAGCGCGTGCTGGCACGGCTGGCGGCCGAGCGCGCGCAGGCGGGGCAGCCGGCGGAGATCGTCGTCAGCACGTCGTATCCGGGCTTCGAGGGGCGCGCAGCGGCGGCGGCGCTCGCGGCGACGGGCTGGAAGGTGACGCTGGTGGCCGATGCGGCCTGTGGTGTGTTCGTCTCGCAGGTCGCGGCGGTGGTCTGTGGCGCCGATAGCGTGCTGGCCGATAGGCGCGTAGTGAACAAGGTCGGGACGTATCCGCTGGCGCTGGCCGCGCGCGCCACGGGCGTGCCGTTCTACGTGCTCTGCGAGACGCTCAAGATCGCTGCACCGGACTTCGCGCTGGCCCTGGAGCAGATGCCGGCGGAGGAGATCCTGCCCTCCCCGATCCCCGGCGTGACGGCGCGCAATCCCTACTTCGATGTCACCCCCGCCGAGGGTGTGACGGCGATCTTCACCGAGCGCGGCCGCCTCACCCCCGCCCAGCTTGCCGAGCAGGCCACCCTTGCCGCCCGCGCCCTCGCGGCGTTGGGGTGACGGAGAACGCGAAAGCGGTTACTTCTCCTGATCCCCGGAGAGCGCGGCGAGCAGGGCGCGGGCGTAGGCCTCGGCGGCGCTCTGACCGTCGTAGTAGCCCTGGGCGAGCAGGATGCGATAGCGGCACTTCCAGCGCTTGGCGGCCGCGGGCGTCAGGCGGAACAGGTTGTAGCCCGGCACCAGGCGCTCCAGCGCGCGGCGCAGCGCCACCTCGTCGCGCGCGGCGACGCCCGCCGCGTCGAGCCGCGCCACTATCTCGCTGGGCAGCCCTGGCTCGCCGGTCTTTCTGCCTCGTGCCCCGCCATGCGTGCCTCACACCTCACAGTACGCTGGCCTCTGCCTCGCGGCCGCCCTAGAATTGTAGCAGCACGGGATGCGCGCCGCGCCGCTGTGTGTGCGGCTTGAGACAACCGTGGATTGGCTGTCCGCCGCGAAGGGAGCGCTAGACCATGCCAGAAGCGGTCGCCCGCCTGCCGGCCGGCGTCACCATCGCCCGTAGCGGTACCCAGATCGCCGCAGCGCTCGGCGACCCGGCGACGGCTCGCGCGCTCGTCGCGCGCTATCCCGCACCGCCATCGCCTGCCGAGGCCGTGGCAGCCGTCGACGCGCTCATCCGGCGCGCCGTGGAGCAGCCAGCGGATGCGGCCGGTGCGCAGGTCGTGTCGAGCGCGGTAGGTGTCGCCGTGGAGGGGCGGGTGGATGCGCGCCTCGGAGCCGTGCGTGCGCTGCCGCAGGCGCCGGACTGGACGGGCTACCCGCTCGCCGGACAGCTCCGCACGGCACTCAACGTCCCGGTGCGCGTCTGCTCGCTGGTGGATGCCGAGGCGCTGGCGGAGGCGACGCTCGGCGCGGGATTGGATACGGACGCCGGGGAGCGCGAGTCCGCCTCGCCGCTGCTCTACGTTTCGCTCGGCCGCTTTGTCGAGGCGGCCACCGTCGTGGACGGGCGCGTGCTTGCCGGCGCGCACGGTATGGCAGGCATGCTGGGCCACGTGCGCGTTGCCGATGACGGGCCGCGCTGCGCCTGCGGCGCCATCGGCCATCTCGGCGCCATCGCCTCGTCGCAGGCCGTCGTGCGGACGCTGATCGGCCGCGCCTCGGGCAGTGAGGAAAGCCTGGCGGCGATGCTACGGATCACCGGCGGCCGCGCTGAGGCGATCACCGCGCCGCAGGTCGTGGCGCTCGCTGTCGAGGGCGATCCCGTCGCCGCGGCGGTGGTGGCCGAGGCGGCGGAGGCGCTGGCGCGGGGCCTGGCGGCGTCTGTCGCGCTGCTCGACCCGGCGCTGATTGTGCTCGCCGGTCCGCTCGCCGAGGCTGGCGACGCCTTCCTGACACCGCTGGCCGCGAGGTTGCGTGCGCTCTGCCGCTATCAGCCCGACGTGCCGCCGCTGCTGCCGGCGCGGCTGGGACCGCGCGCGGCGCTGGCCGGCGCGCTGCTGCTCGCGGCACAAACAGCCGAGACCGCCGCTTCGTAGCCAAGATGCCTCCCGGCGTGGCATAATGCTGACCGCGTGCGCCGGCCGCACCGCGCGGAGAAATGGACGGAGAATCGGTGATTGACCAGGGGCAGCTCGCCGGACGACTCCTGCACAACCGCTACGCGCTCGATGCGCAGCTCGCCACGGGCGCCACCGCGGTCGTCTATCGCGGTCGCGACACCGTGCTGAACCGGCCGGTCGCCGTCAAGGCTGTCCCGCTGGAGGCCGCGGCGCCCTACCGTGAGGCGCTGGCGCGGACAGCGGCATTCACCCATCCCGCGGTGGTTGCGCTCTACGACACGATCGAGGTCGAGGGCCAGTTGTTGCTGATTCAGGAGCTGGTGGACGGCCGCGCGCTGGCGGCATACCTGCATGCCGGCCTGCCTAGCGAGCGCGCGCTCAACATCAGCGTCCAAATCGCCCGCGCGCTCGACTACGCGCACGCCCACGGCATCGTCCACGGCGACCTGACTCCCAGCGCGGTGATCGTGGACCGCCGTGCCGTCGTGCGCATCAACAACGTCGGTCTGCCGCCCGATAGCGCCTACTTCAACCGGCTCACTCGCGCGCTGGATGGCGACGCGCCGACCCGGCTGGTGCTTGCCGCGGCTGACGGCGAGCCACAGGTGCGAGGCGCTGGGGACGATGCCGGCAGCGAGCGCTGGGAGGTGACGGCAGCGGCGGATGTGCGCGCGGCAGTGCTGCTCCTATGGCAGGTGCTCGCCGAGCCGCAGGCCGGCAACGGCGAGACGCGGGTCTTCCGCACCGACGTGCCCGAGGCGGTGCGCGAGCTGGTCTGGCGCGGCGCGCTGCCCTCGCGCGCCGACGCGATCACCGAAGCTGAGACACTCGCGCTGGCGCTCGACGAGGCGCTAGCGGCCATCGCGCGGCAGCGGCCGGCGATCCCGGAGCTGACCCCACCGGCGCTCCAGGTGGTGCGCGCGGCCGGACCACCTTCGCTGCCGCCCTGGGCCGACGACGAGGCTGTCACGGCGGGTGAAACCTGGGGTGCGGCAGCCGAGCGGCGCCCGTCGCTCGTCACCTCGCGGCGCGGCATCACGCCGACGGAGGTCGGTGGGCCACATCTGCGCCTGCCCTCGCGGCTCGCCACTCCGGACGCGGCGGCCCGGCCTCCGCACTGGCCTGCCGGCCCATCGGCGGTTGGCTCGGATGGCCGCTCGCACACGCCCGCCGCGCGGCGGGCGGGGCAGGTCAACATCCCCCTGGTGATCGCGATCGGCATCGCGCTCTTTATCTTGTTCTTCTTGATCGGCTACGTCGCGCAGCCGATCCACCTCCCGTAGCCGCTCAAAGCGGGAGGGAAGGGCGGCGGCGCGGCCTGAAGGAGAATTGCGGCGGTGAAGCAATTGTGGGCGCCCTGGCGCATGGCCTATATCGAGAGCGGCGGCACCGCGGAGGAGGGCTGCATCTTCTGCACCAAGCCGGCGTCTGACCGCGACGAAGAGAATCTGATCGTCTATCGCGGGCCGCGGGTCTTCGTCATCATGAATAAGTTTCCCTATAACAACGGGCACCTGATGATCGCGCCGTACCAGCATGTCCCCAGCATCGAGGAGCTGGACGCCGCGACGCTGACCGAGCTGATGACCACCGCGCAGCGCGTGCTGGCGGCGATGCGCGCGGCGTTCAATCCGCACGGCTACAACATGGGCATCAACCAGGGTGCTGTGGCCGGCGCGGGCGTCGCCGATCACGTCCACCTGCACATCGTGCCGCGCTGGAACGGCGATACGAACTTCATGCCGGTGCTGGCCGATACCAAAGTGATGCCCGATTTCATCCAGAACACGGCGCGCCAAATCCGCCAGCAGCTCGCGAGGGCGGCTGAGGCAGGCGGCGCGTAACGCGGTGGCAGAGGGGGCGTAGCATGCGCCCATCTACGTGTCGCGTTCGGAGGGGTGAACGGTGAACGCGCGTGGGTTGCGGTTGAGGATCCTGGCCTCGGACTTGCCGCGAGGCATCTCGAAGACGGCGACACGCTCACGCACACATAGCATGACCGCGCCGCGTAGCGAGAGAGACAAGGGATGGCCGCCCATGATGGCCGACGAGACACGCCTGCGCCAGCAAGAGGAGGAGCATGTGGCCGCCGAGGGACGCCTGCTCGCACGCCCCAGCTCCACGGGCCAGCCGGAGCAGCCCGCCGCTGCCGCCGACTATTGCCCCGGGCTCTCTCCGCTGGGGTTGAGCACGGGACGCGACGGCCTGATCTACGTCCCGACGAGCTACACACAGGCCCATCCGCTGCCGCTGCTGCTCATGCTTCACGGTGCGGGCGGCAACGCCTATAGCGGCCTCGCCCCGCTCGACGACCTGCCCGAGAAGGCATGCCTGATCGTGGTGGCGCCCGACACGCGCGAGGGGACGTGGGACGTGATCATGGGCGAGTACGGCCCCGACGTACAATTCATCAATCGCGCGCTGGCGCAGACGTTCGCGCGCTACGCCGTGGGCCCAGCCTATCTGGCCATCGGCGGCTTCTCCGACGGCGCATCCTACGCGCTCTCGCTGGGGCTGACCAACGGCGACCTCTTCGGCGACATCATCGCATTCTCGCCTGGTTTCATGGCGCCTGGGGCGCGGCGTGGGCAACCGCGCATCTTCGTCTCACACGGCACGCGCGACGCCGTGCTCGGCATCAACCACACGAGCCGCCGGCTGGTGCCGCGGCTGCGCCACGAGGGCTATGCGGTGCGCTACGAGGAGTTCGACGGCGTTCATACCGTGCCACCGCAGATCGCGCGCGAGGCCGTGACCTGGTTCACCGGCCGCCAGCCCTGAAGGTACGTTAGCCTGGATTCCTGGTAGGCCGTCGCGACACTGAAGGTGCCGGCGCACGTGCGGGGTGGGCTAAAGCCCGCGTGACCGCGAGCTACCATGAGGGAAGGGACTTCAGTCCCCAGTGATCGTGCTCCGGCTTGTCAAAGCCGAGAGACGACGATGGCCCAACTGGTGTGTACGTTTGGACGAAAATGGCGCGCCCGAAGAGACTCGAACTCCCAACCGCCTGATCCGAAGTCAGGTGCTCTATCCATTGAGCTACGGGCGCCTACACATAGTCTACCACACCCGCGCGCTCACTGGCGCCAGTCCTCGGGCGGGCGGCCGCCACCGCCGGGCGCCTCGTCGGGCCAGCCCGCGCCGTAGCCCTGACCGTACTCCTGGCCGCGGCCATAGCCCTGGCTCTGCCCTTGCCCCTGGTCCTGCTGCGGCTGTGGCTGGCGTGGGTAGCGTTGCTGCGTGCCCCCGCCTGGCCCGCCCGGGCGCGTCGTGCCCGGATCGCCGGCCTGGTTGCGCCAGCCGGCGTCGTCCTGGCTGCCATAGTTGCCGTAGCCGCCGCCCGCGCCGCCGCCAGAGCTGCCGTAGCCGCTGGCGTCGCCCCAGGGATCGGTGGGCGCGTAGCCGCCGCCCTCGCCACCGCCTTGCCGCGACTCCGGCGGCAGATTGAAGTCGCCGTAGCCGGTCATCGGGCGCGGCTGCCAGCCCGCGCTCGGCTCGTCGCCGTACTCCTCCGCCGACTCGTCCCACTGGCTCACCGCACCTACGCCATCGCCGCCGTATCCACCATAACCACCGGCCGCTCCGTAGCCGCCGGTTCCCGTCCCCATACCACCCGCGCCGCCGGGATACTGCCCAGAGCGTCCCATGCCGCCCATGCCAACGGTGGGCGCGTCCCAGCCAGGAGATGACGCTCCATAGGGTGAGGGCGAGTAGCCAGGGTAGCCGGGATAGCCGCCGCTCCCAGGAGGATACGGCGCCTGCGGCCCAGACCCGCCCGCCCCGTTGCCGTTGCGGCGCATCAGGACGAACGCCGCTGCGCCGCCGCCCACCAGCACGGCGACGATCAGCAGCACGATCAGCAGCACCAGGCCCGCTCCCCCGCCACCGCTATTCTTGGTGGACGTGGTCCCACCGATGGCGCCAGAGGAGGTGGGCGAGGCTGAGGCGGTGGCCGACGGGGTCGCGGTGGACGGCGGCGTGACGTTCACCGAGGCGGACGCCTGCAGTACGGGGGGAGCTGTGCCTTCGGGCGGCGACTGCGCGCTGATCACCACCGTCCCAGTGAACGAGACATCCACCGACCACGGCACGGTGAACTGCCCGTTGGCGTCTACCACGCCCGACGGGAGGTTCGCCTGGGCACTGCCCTGCTGCGCCTCGAGCTGGATGCTCGATCCGGCGGAGAGGCCGACGAAGTTGGAGCCGGAGATGACGAGCTGGCTCTCCTGGGCCGCCGACGGCGCCGACAGCGAGATCGCCGGCGCGCTGGTGGCGAGCTGCTGATACGACGGGCCGCTGGTGGTGCCGTTGGCGCAGATGTAGTACGTGCCGTTGGGCAGCGACGACGGCCAGACGAACGTCTGCGTGAAGCTACCGCCGGCCAGCGAAGCGCTGGCAAGATTCGCCTGCGCGCTGCTGCAATCGGGGTGTGATGCGGCCTTCAGCGCCACCGAGCTGCCGCTAAAGCCAGCGCCCGAGACGGTGACGTGCGCCCCCACGGGGCCGGAGCCGTACGACGGGCTGACGAGCGAGATGGTTCCCGGCGTGGGCGTCGCGGTCGGCGTTGAGGTCGCGGTATCGGTGGGTGTTGGCGCGTTGGTAGGAGCGATGGGAATCAAAGCGTGACCCTGCACGCGGGGCGGCGTACCCAGCTCGAGGGCAGCCAGGGCGAGCAGCAGCAGCACACACGCCCCCAGCGCCAGCGCCAGCGGCGGCAACTTCCACGCCGCGAGCCGCTGGGCGCGAGCTGGTCGCGAACCCTCGCGACGACGTTTCTCTTCAGCCGGCATAACCGTTCCTCGTCTCACGCCGTCGTTCCCCTGGCGCGCCACATACCCCGCCACGCACCACATCGCACCGTCCCCATCCGGCCCCTGGTTGAACCCACCGGCGCCATCTTGGACTACGCCGAACGGGAACTTTGCTCTCCGAGGCGCCGTCACACGGCATATCCTGCCGCGCCTCATTCTACCTGTACAGCCACCCGTCGTCAAGAACGCCCGCCGGTTTGCCGATACCGCACGATGATGTGGACCACGCGCCGCGAGCTAAGCACGAGGGCCGGAGGTATGTTGCGCGGCTGCCGCCCATACACTGGTCGTGTCGGGTTACTGGTCCGGCTGAGATGTGTGCTACGATGACGGGGACATGCTACGCCGCCGCACTCGTTTGCACTTGCCGCGTCGCGCTTGCCTGCTGGGAAGCCGCGCCGGGATAGGATCCGTTCCATGCAGCCGCCGCCCGACGATCCACACTCCACGCCGCACGCGCCACCACGCGTCGTCATCGTCGAGGACGACGAGGGGGTGCGCGATGTGCTTGAGATGCTCTTCAGCGACGACGGCTTCGAGGTGATTGCCTGCGCTGGAATCGAAAAAGCGCGTGCCGCCCTACGAGCGCGCGTGCCGCACCTGCTGGTGAGCGACATGCGCCTGGGCAACGCGCCGCGTGGTGGGCTGGAGCTGGTGCGCGCCGCCCGCGCGCTGTCTCAGCCGCCGCCGGAGGTCATCGTCCTGACAGGCATGCAATTCTCGGCGATCCCGCGCGAGGTCCACGCGCTCGAAGCAGCTGGGGCGCACCTGGTGAGCAAGCCGTTCGACATTGATACCCTGTTGAGCCTGGCACGGTCGCTCACCGCATGGCCCGGCAGGTCGCTGACGTGATGCCCAGTGATAATGATCGATCTGCCTCGACATGGCGAAGCCTCGGTTGAGCCGCGGTCTCTGCGGTCTCCGTTTCTCCTTCTTCGCGTTCTCCATGGTCCTCAGGCGCCAAGGCGCGGTACGTACGCCGCGAGGCGGCCAGCGGCGGCAACGAGCGTCCCAGTGGGGAGCGCGGCAGCGCCCGCATGAATCTGCGACAGGTGCATCACCAGCGCCGCGATCAGCGCCGCGAGCACCAGCAGCGCGACGATCACGATGATGGCCGTGCGCAGGCCGTGTCCCCCGCCTGGCTGAGCGACTGGAACGGGCGTCGGGGGCGCCGAGCGGCGCGCGGCGGCGGACGGGGACGCGGGAGTTGGAGCCAGTGCGGGCGCCTGCGCGCGAGCCATGGACGGTGCGCCCGCCGCAGGGAACGGTGCGACAGGGGCGGACGCGCCGCGCGCGAGGGAGGCGGGTGCGTGCAGACCGGGCGCTGGCGAGCCAGGCGGCGTCATGGATCGCGGCGGCACGATGGGTGCCACTGCCGGCGGCTGCATCAGCGACTGCCAGCGGGCGCTCTTGAGTCCGTGCGAAGCCGGCCCTTGCGCGCCGAGGGTGTCGAGGCCCGAAAGAGGCATCGGCAAAGGCATGGGCGGACCCACCGGACCCGGCGGGAAGGCCGGCGAGATGGGTGCTCCCGGCGAGTGCAGACCGGTGAGGCGATGGGTAGCGGGAGTGGGCGGCCCACCATGCTCGGAGAGCGGCGCCAGCGAGCGCGGCGATGCATCCACGACACGCTCGGGCGAGGGAACGGCCGCGATGCCAGGGATACCAGAACTCGCGGAGGATGGCGGAGAGGGTGGCCGCGAAGTGCGCTTGCCAAGCTGCGGCAGCTCGAAGCCATCGGCGGCGGGCGGTGGCGGGCCGAAAGCATGGATGCCCGAGCCATCCGCCGGCGTGCGCGCGGGGCTGAATCCCGGTGGACTCAGCCGCGGCGGCGCCGGGAAGGCGAACGGCGAGGTGGGCGGCAGACCAGTCTCGCTCGCGGGCGAGGAGGGCGACGGGTTGCTCAACAAGAACGGCAGCGGCTCGGCGTCGCCGGCCACCAGCGCGCTCAGCAGCGCGGCGGCGAGGTCGCTCGCGCGCTGGAAGCGATCGGCGGGATGTTTCGCCAGCGCCTGCATGATGACCGTCTGCATCGCTGGCGTCACCGCCGGATTGAGGCGCCGCGGCTCGTCGGGCAGGCGGTAGAGGTGGCCGCCCATCACTGCGTTGGAGGAGTTGCCGGTGAAGGGCAGGTGGCCGGTGAGCAGCAAATAGAGCACCACGCCCAGCGCGTAGATGTCGGAGCGCTCGTCGGTCTGGCCCTCGATCTGCTCCGGAGCCATGTACTCCGGCGTGCCGGCGTCGGGCTGGTTGCGCGGCGCGCGAACGCGGCTCTCGGGCGTCAGGATTTTGGCGAGGCCGAAGTCGGAGAGCATCAGCCGACCATCGGCGTGCAGCAGCATGTTCGCGGGCTTGACGTCGCGATGCACGACGCCGCGCTCGTGCGCGTAGGCCAGCGCGTCGGCCATCTGCGCGCCGTAGGTGACGACGTCGCCGACCGGCAGTGGGGTCTTGCGCAGAATGTCTTGCAGGCTGCCGCCGCTGATGTAGGGCATCACCAGGTAGAGATGGCCGTCGTCGGTCTCACCGAAGTCGTAGAGCGGCACGATGTGGGGATGGTCGAGCGCCGCGGCGACCTGCGCCTCGCGCTGAAACCGCTCCTTGAAGCCAGTGCGGCTCGCCAGGTGGCTATCGAGCACCTTGACCGCCACCTCGCGGCCCAACCGGACGTCGCGCGCCAGATAGACCTGCGCCATGCCACCTTCGCCGAGCTGCCGCACGACCTCGTACGCGCCCAGCCGCCATACCTGCATGAATTCCGCCCCTTCCGCGTCGTGTGTGCGTTCCTCTCGCCGTCGCACGCCGTGGGTTTGTGCCCCGCCATTATACCGCTACTGCGCGTGGTGGCACGGCGGGCGGTACTATCGGCAAACGACACGCCGCACTACGCCGCGTTGTGGGCCGCCATGAGCTTCTTGAGGGCCTTGAGGTAGGCTTCGGCGCTGGTGATATCGGCGGTGAGATAGGTGTCGAGCGCGATGGGCAGCGAGGTGATGCCCGACTGCCACGACGCGACGACGGTCCGTAGCGCGTCAACGCCGGTGGTGTCGGCGTGGATGAACGCCAGCGCCGCGTGGGCGGCGTCGAGCGAGCGCAGCAGCAACCCTAGCGCGCCGCTGCCCAGCAGCGCCACCAGCCGCGCGACCGGCAAGACGATCACGCTGACCGCGGCGCGGGTAATCTCGGCGGCGCGGATCGCGGCGTCAATGGGGATGCCTTCGAGCTTCGTCAGCTCCTTCAGCGCGGCACTGAGCGCGGCGTCTTCGAGCTGACGCTCGGCCGCGGGGACGACGTAGGGCGCCGCGACGGCTCCCGCGGCGCAGACGCCAGCCGCGGCGGCGGTGGTGATCAGCGCGCGGCGCGCGATGCGCTGGCCGGGACGCCGGGTGTTGGCATTGGGCGGGGTGGCGACGGGTAACATACGTGCGCTCCTTTCGCGTCGAGATCAGTGGCTCACGATGAGGTTGCCGTCGCACAAGCATCCCCCGTGCCAGCATGCGAGCGGATGAGGGTGGAGAACGCCTATGCGTTCCGGCTGCGGGGGATGAAGAGCACGATGGCGCCCGCCGCGATGTACGACACCGCCATCAGCGCGAAGGCCGGGATGAAGCTGCCGCTGTGGTCGATCAGCGTGCCGAGGATCACGTCCCACAATGAGCCAACGCCGAACGCCAGCGTGAAGTACCAGCCTACCGCCGCGTCGCGCTGCGCCGGATCGGAGTTGTCTACGAGATAGGCTTGCAGCAGCGGACTCTCACAATACACAACCAGCCCCAGCAGCCCGATCAGGGCGACCAGCAGTGGCAGTGCCGCGCCCCCGCCGAAGAGCAGCGGCACCAGCAGCGTGAAGACCGCCGACAGCCCGTAAGCCGCCAGCAGGATCGGCTTGCGCCCGGTGCGGTCGGAGTATCGCCCCGCCAGCAGCGGTCCCACTACGCTGCCGGCCAGCAGCAGCGTGTAGAGCGGGGTGACGGTGCCCGCGGCCATGTGCAGCGGGCCTTCCAGATAGAGCGGCAGGTACTTGGTGAGGATGCCCAGGCCGCGCCCACCCGCGGCAACCATCGAGGCGAGGATCACCAGCAGCACGCCGCGATGGCGCAGCGGTGCCAGCAGCTCCGCGAGCCGCTGGCCAAGGGTCGGGCGCGCCTCGGCTCGTACTGGTCGCACGCCATGCGGAGGACGCACGCCATGCGCCCCTACGCCACGCTCTGCGTCCCCCTCGCGCGGCGTACGACGTGCATCCTCGGCTCCGGCCGGCTGAGACGGCTCGCGGGTCAACAGCAGCACCGCCGATCCGGCGGCGAGACCCGGCAGCGCAAAGACGATCAGTGCCGGCTGCCAGCCGAAGTTCTGGATCAGCGCCAGGCCGACGAACGGCACCAGCAGCGTGCCGATATTGCCACCGGCCACGTGCGCGGCGATGGCAAAGCCGCGGCGGCGCTCGCCGTAGCTGTCGGTGAGGATCGAGTTGCCGGCTGGATGCTGCGGCGCCCCACCAACCCCGCGCAGCGCCGACCACCCCAGCCACGGCACGAAGGTCGTCGCGGTCGCGGTGAGCAGCGTCGCCACGGCGACGACCAGATTGCCAACGCCAATCAGCACTTTGCGCGGGATGGAGCGGCTGACGTAACCGAAGACGACCTGCAAGAGACCGCCGGCTAGGCTCGATGCGGTGCCGATCAGGCCAAGCTCGGTGTAGCTGAAGCCGTACGACTGGTGCAGGATGGGATAAATCAGCGGCATCAGGATGCTGACGCCGTGAATCACCGCGTGGGCCGCGCCGACGGTGATCAGATTGGCGCGGGCGGCGGCCGGCGCGAGAGTCTCCGGCTCGTGCGGGGAGAGGATCGCTGGCTGCGGGGAGGCATCGAGAGACGACACGCTACGCTGCTCCTCCAAGGTGCTGCTAGAGCCTGTTATGGACTTGAGGTCAAATGAACCAACAGCGTGAATTGGGCTAGCATCAGGCAGGCAAAAGCGACGAAGTGCAAGCCCGCCAGAACGGCGGGCAGACGCTCGTAGTCGCGGGCGAGGCGGCGGAAGCGCG